>NZ_JBBCBW010000012.1:0-155851 GCF_037204085.1 Variovorax sp. CCNWLW235
CGGCAGGTCGCGCAGCCGTTGGGCGTGCGCCAGCCCAGGTGGCGGTACACCGCGTCGTGCGTCAGGTGGTGGTCCTTGCGGATGGCGTCGCGCACCTCCTGGTGGCTCGCATCGGTGCAGCCGCACACCGCCTTCTTCTTGGGCGTGGCCGAATAGTCGCCCCCGGCGGTGAACATCAGGATCTGCTCCACCAGCCCGGTGCAGGAACCGCAGCTGGCGCTGGCCTTGGTGTGCTTCTTGACCTCGTCCAGCGTGAACAGGCCTTTTTCCTTGATCGCCTTGCAGATGGTGCCCTTGCTCACCCCGTTGCAGCCGCACACCTCGGCCTCGTCGGGCATGCTGGCGGCCTTGTTGTGGCCCTCGTGGCCGGTGTCGCCGATGTTGGACTCGCCGAACATCAGCTTGTCGCGGATGTCGTGCACGCTGCGCCCGTCGCGCAGCAGCTTGAAGTACCAGCTGCCGTCCACCGTGTCGCCGTACAGGCACGCGCCCACCAGCTTGTCGTCCTTGATCACCAGCTTCTTGTAGACCCCGCCGAAGGGGTCGCTCATGACGATCTCCTCGGTGCCTTCGCCGCCCATGAACTCGCCGGCCGAGAAGAGGTCGATGCCCGTGACCTTGAGCTTGGTGGAGGTGAGCGAGCCCAGGTAGCGGCCGATGCCGAACTGCGCCAGGTGGTTGGCCGCGACCTTGGCCTGCTCGAAGAGGGGGGCCACCAGGCCGTAGGCGATGCCGCGGTGGGCCGCGCATTCGCCCACCGAGTAGATGCGCGCATCGGTCACGGTCTGCATGGTGTCGTTGACCACGATGCCGCGGTTGCAGTGCAGGCGCATCTTCTCGGCCAGCGCGGTGTTGGGGCGGATGCCGACAGCCATGACGACCAGGTCGGCGGCCACCTCGGTGCCGTCCTTGAAGCGGATGGTCTTGACCCGGCCGCCTTTGCCCTCGTCCGCGTCGCCGACGAGCTCCTGGGTCTGGGCGCCGATGAGGAACTTCAGGCCCCGGTCTTCCAGGGACTTCTGCAACAGCTTGCCGGCCACGTCGTCCAGCTGGCGCTCCATGAGCCAGGGCATGACGTGCACCACGGTGACGCTCATGCCGCGCAGCATGAGGCCGTTGGCCGCCTCCAGGCCCAGCAGGCCCCCGCCGATGACGACCGCGTTCTTGTGCGTGCGGGCGGTCTCGATCATGTAGTCGGTGTCGGCGATGTCGCGGTAGGCGATGACGCCCTTCAGGTCCTTGCCGGGCACGGGCAGCATGAAGGGGTTGGAGCCGGTGCACATCAGGAGGCGGTCGTAGGCGGCCTCGGTGACGGCGCCCTGGGCGTCCACGGCGCGCACGATGCGCTTGACGCGGTCGACTTCGACGACTTTCTTGCCCGCGTGCAGGGTGATGCCGTTGTCCGTGTACCACTCCCAGCTGTTGAGCACGATCTCGTCCACGGTCTGCTCGCCGGCCAGGACGGGCGACAGGAGGATGCGGTTGTAGTTGGGGTGCGGCTCGGCACCGAAGACGGTGATGTCGTACATGTCCGGCGCGAGCTTCAAGAGCTCTTCCAGGGTGCGCACGCCGGCCATGCCGTTGCCGACCATCACGAGCTTGAGTTTGTGCATGGGGTGGGGCCTTTCGAAAATGCAAATGCCGCAACGCAGCCTTGCAGGGCTGCATTGACGAGCGGGGTTGGGGGGAGGGGCGCCCGCTGAGTGCGGGCTGAAGGTGCTGGCGCTATTTGCGCCGGGTGTTCGCAAGACCGCGAAAACCACACCAAAGCGGTGCTTCGTTACACCGTGATTTCCTGGTCATGCAAAGACCGTGCCTGCATGCGCGAATCGCTGTTTCGCTGTAAGAGGCGCCTTGTGCGGGGGTCAAGCAGGCACCCGAACGGAGCCCGCGCTCGCAACTGGTGCGGCGGCGCAGGGCTAGGCGATGCCGTGCACCAGGTGTTCGAACACGTCGTTCGAGCCCATCTGGCCGCCCTTCAGCATGATCTCCATGCCGTCGAGCGCGGCATCGTCGCTGTGCACCCGGCACAGCGATGCGCCCGCGCCCATGTCCGCCGCATAGGAAAGCCCCCACGCATCGAGCGCCTGCACGCCGTGGCTCGATGTGTCGCCGCCGGCGATGCCTACGCGCCGCAGCGGCGCCATCGCCAGCACCGCGGCCAGCAGATCGCCGCCCGCGCGTGCGAGCGCCTGCGCATCGAGTTCGGTGGTGGGCCGCAACTGTTGTTCAGAGGGGCGGGTACAGGCCAGCACGTTGCGGCCTCCGGCCAGACCGCGTGCAATGTCCTGGGCATGGCGTTCGAGCGCGGCTGCATTCCGCTGTGCGAGCAGCGGCGCATCGAGCCACACCGTATCGAACGACCGTGCCGCCGCCACCTGCCGTGCCGTCACAGGCGAGAGGCTGCCGGCAAGCACCAGCACCGGGCCTTGCGCGGGCGTCACGCGGGGCGCGCCCGGCTGGGCATCGGCAAGGTGCGGCCCCAGCGCCGTGGCCAGCGCACCGACCACGCTGCTCGGCCCCACGGCAAGCAGCGTGGCATTGCGTGCCTGTGCCCACAACACCTGGCCGATGCTTGCCAGTTGCGGTGCTTCGGCCACGTCGAACAGCACGGCGCCGGTGCCGGCGTCAGAGAAGGGCGCTTGCAATGCGCGCTGCAGTGCATTGCCAAGCGCATCCGGGCCTTGCACGGCGGCCGTGAAGGGAATGGAGCGCACGTCGGCCAGGCCCTGCCTGCCCAGGTGAGCCCGCAGATCCGACTCATCCATCGGCGTGACCGGGTGGCGGCTCATCGTCGGATGCCTGTCGATGCGAAACACCTCGCCTCCCGCACCCGCCGCGGCGAACAGGTTGCCAAAAAGGCAATACCGCCCAAGGTTGGGCTGGCCGCCCACGATCGCGGTCCACGGTTGTTCCACGGCGGTACGCAGCGCACGAACGGCCGCGCCAATGGATCCGATGTGCGGCGCGCTGTCGAAGGTGGAGCAGGTCTTGTAGTGCAGCACGCGGGCGCCGAGCGAGCGGAACAGCGCGGCCACCGGGGCCAACTCGGCCTGCATCGCTTCTGGCCCCATGGCACGGGCCGCGCCGGCAATGCCCAGCACGTCGAGCGGCCCGGTGCGGGCGAGCCGTGCGGCATCGGGCGTCTTGAGGAACAGCAGCGCACGCAGGCCTGCCCGCGCCGCGGTGCCGAGCGTGTCGGTTGCGCCGGTGAAGTCATCGCCGTAGTAGACGATGGCCGGGGCGGGCACTGCCGGCCTCACGGCTTGCCGAAGAAGGCGAGGGCACGCGCAAGCTCGGGAGCGCCGCGGGCCGCGTCTTCCAGCGCAACACCGTTGCGAACGGCCGACCATGCCTGCCGGATGCTGGCCACGCCTGCGGCCGCACCGTCCGGATGCGCAAGAATGCCGCCGCCGGCCATGAAGAGCAGGTCGTCGCTACCGATGGCGGCCCAGGTGGCTGGCACGGTGCCGGCCCATTGGCCCGACGAGAAAGCCGGCATCACGCGGTCGTCCGCTGCATCGGTCAACGGCGTGAAGCAGTCGCGTGCCGACTCGATCACTTCGCTGTCGGCCTGCGAGAACTTGCCCTGCAAGCCGTGCACGTGCATGTGGTCGACACCGGCGAGCCGCCAAAGCGTTTGATAGGCCTGGAAAGAGATGCCGAGCAAAGGATGCCGCGACAGTGCGCCGTATCCGTTGCGGTGGCCGTGCAGCGCCAGGCCGGTGTGGCGCCGCAAGGTCTGGATGCCCGAGTGCCCGCACCAGTTGAGGCTGGCCATCACGCACGAGCCGCCTTCGCGCTCGACCAGGTCGGCATGCCGCTTCATGGCATCGGTTTCGTCGGTGATGTTGAAGGCCACCATCACGTGCTTGCCGGTGCGCTCCTGGTGCGCGCGCACCACGGCCATGACCGCGGGCACGCGCTCGGCAAGCGGGGCATGCGCGGGGTCGGCACACACCTCGTCGTCCTTGATGAAGTCGACCCCCGCGGCGCACAGCCGTGCAACCAGCTCTGCCGTCTCGGCTGCGGACAGCCCCACGTTCGGCTTGATGATGGTGCCGACCAGCGCACCGCTCGCCACGCCGGTGGCGCGCCGTGTACCCACGATGCCGGCGCGCGGCATTTCGAATTGCGCGCGGTAGGCGGCTGGCACCCGCAGCGATTCGAGCCGCAGGCCCGTTACTTCGCCCAGGTCGTACAGGTTGCCCGACACGGTGGCCGCGAGCGTCGGCAGGTTGGCACCGATGTTCGCCACCGGAAACGAAATGTCGATGTACGCGCGACGCCATGGCCCGCGCGTGCCCTTGCGCTCCAGTAGCGCGTTGGGCAGGCTTGGTGCCTCGGCCGGAGCAACTTCGGCAATTGCCTCGACGGTGGCGCGGGCCCGCTCGCGCAGCGCATCGGTCTCGCCCTCCACGCGTGTGAAGGTGCCGCACGACTGCTCGCCCGCCATCACCTCGGCCACGGCGGCCGGCTCCAGCGGCGTTTCGATGAGGTAGCGCGCGTGGATGCGTTCAGCAGGCGCCATCGTCATGCTCACAGCTTGCTCAGGTCCGGAAAGGGGCGCACCGGTTCGCTGCCGTCCCAGCCTTCGGAGGCGCTTCTGATCAGGTCGAACATCTTGCCCTTGGGGCCCGCCACTTCGGACAGCTCGATCACCGTGCCCGGGTGGTATTCGGTGTCGAAGTAGATGAAGCGGCCACGCTCGCCCACTTCGCCGCTCATTACCGGCTTGAAGCCCTGCGCGGTGAGGCGCGCCAGGTCGGCGTCGTAGTCGGCCGTCCAGTAGGCCACGTGCTGCAGGCCGGTGCGGCCGGCCTGCAGGAAGTCGCGGTACATCGAAGGCACGTTGTTGCGCGTCTGGATGAGTTCGACCTGCACATAGCCGGAGTTGGCCAGCGCAACCGAGTTGTGCGGCTCGTGCGCCTCGCCGTTGTAGCGGTAGTTCTTGATGGGCACCTTGGGGTTGTAGAACCAGGGGCCCACGCCGAGCTTGGTGCTCCAGTAGTCCATGGCGGCCTCGATGTCGTGCACGACATAGCCCAGCTGGCGAATCTCGCCGAGGAATCGACTCATTGCGGTTGGCTCCGTTGATGTGAGTGTGTTGTTGTGGTGTCAGAACTTGAGAAAACCGGTCGAGAACCATGGGAACGCGGCCACGATCACCAGGCCCACCAGCATGGCGGCGATGTAGCCCCAGATATGCCTGATGCCTTCGTCGGGGTTGACCTTGCTCACCGCGCATGCGCCGTAGTAGCCCACGCCGAAGGGCGGGGCGAAGAGGCCGATGCCCATCGCAAAAATGACGACCATGGCGTAGTGCACCTCGTGCACCCCCGCCGCCTTGGCAATGGGAAAGAGCAGCGGCCCGAAGAGCACGATGGCCGGAATGCCCTCGAGCACGCTGCCCAGCACGATGAAGGCGACGATCGACACCGCAAGAAAGCCGTAGGTGCCGCCCGGCAGCGCACCCATGATGCGTGCCAGATCTTGCGAGAAGCCAGACTGCGTGAGACCCCAGGCCATGGCGGTGGCACAGCCCACGATGAAGATGATGGCGCCCGAGAGCGATGCCGTGTCGACGAGCATCGGCTTGAGCCGCTTCCAGTCGAACTGCCGGTACACGAAGAGCCCGACGAGCGCCGAGTAGACGATGCCGATGGTCGACACCTCGGTGGCCGTTGCCACGCCCTCGACCACCGCGGCGCGAATCACGAAGGGCAGCAGCACCGCGGGCAGCGCCACCAGCAGCAGCTTGCCGATTTCGCGCTTGCTGTGGCGTTGCACGCCGCTCAGGTCTTCGCGGCGGTAGCGCCACCACACCACCACGCACAGTGCGGCGCCCAGCACCACGGCCGGCAGCAGCCCGCCGGTGAACAGCGCCGCAATGGAAATGCCGGTGACCGAGCCGATGGTGATGAGCACGATCGACGGCGGAATGGTCTCGGTCTGCGCGCCGGTGGCGGAGAGCAGCGCCACCAGGTCGCCCGGCTTGGCGCCGCGCTTCACCATTTCCGGGAACAGCACGGGCGCAATGGCTGCCATGTCGGCGATCTTGGAGCCCGAAATGCCAGACACCAGGTACATCGCGCCAATCAGCACATACGAGAGGCCGCCCCTTACATGGCCCAGCAGGCTGGCAAGAAACTGGATCATGGCGCGGGCCATGCCGGTCATCTCGATGAGTGCGCCCAGGAAGATGAAGAGCGGCACCGCAAGCAGGATGAGGTGCGACATGCCTTCGTCGAGCCGCCCCACCATTACCAGGAGCGG
This sequence comes from Variovorax sp. CCNWLW235, assembly GCF_037204085.1. NCBI lineage: Bacteria > Pseudomonadati > Pseudomonadota > Betaproteobacteria > Burkholderiales > Comamonadaceae > Variovorax > Variovorax sp. CCNWLW235. The sequence continues at coordinate 6,277 of NZ_JBBCBW010000012.1, forward strand.
CGTGCGCGTGGTGAGCGCCAGGTATCCGAAGGTTGCCAGAGCGAATGAAAAAGCAATGGGCACGCCCGAGAGCACCGTGGCCGCCACCACCACCACGAAGAAGATCACCAGGTTGAACTTGCCCAGCGTGGAGAAGAGCGGCGCCGCCAGCCAGAAGGCGCCCACCAGCGCAGCCATGCCCAGCACCGCGACCGCGATCTGCCGGCCGGTGCATACGCGCAGCAGGCGCAGCAGCGCCATGACCACCATGATGCCGATGCCGGCAGGAATTGCTGCGGCGCGCCATGCGTTGCTGATTTCCAGCGCGGGAGTGACGATGAACGACTCTTCATGCGCGTAGTCGATAGACGGCCACACGATCAGCACCAGAAAGGTGACAGACGCCGCAATGGCAAAGGCATCGAGCAGGGCGCGGGTCGAAGGCTGCACCTTTTGCAGCAGCGCGGTCATGCGCATGTGTTCGCCGCGCCGCAGCGCCACCGCCGCGCCCAGCATCGAGAGCCACAGGAACAGGATGGATGCGAGTTCGTCCGACCACACCAGCGGCGCGTGAAACACGTAGCGCGAGATCACGCCCGCAAACAGCACGCAGATCTCCGCGAGTACCAGCAGCGCGGCAAGCGCTTCGACGGCCCCGCCGAGCATGCGGTCTGCGCGCCCGGCCATGCCGCTCAGCGCGTTGGCCGATGGGCCGGCGCCCGCGTCCCCGTTCAGGAGGGGCGTCGCCTCGAGAGTGGATTCATGCACCATGGGCGATCAGGCCAGCTTGCCGACGGCGCCTTCGAGCAGCGCCCACGCCTCGGGGCCGAAGCGGCCCTTCCATTCACCGTAGAAGCCCGATTCACGCAGCTTGGCGCGAAAGCTCTCGGCAGTCGGGCGGTTGATGGTGAGTCCCTTGGCCTGCAGGTCGCCGACCACCGAGTCGTTGAGCTTGCGAATGTCTTCGCGCTGCTGCATGCCGGCGTCGTTGATGGCGCGCGCCACGATGGTCTTGAGGTCGGCGGGCAGGGCGTCCCACGCCCTGCCGTTGGCAACGAACCAGTAGCCGTCCCAGATGTGGTTGGTGAGCGAGCAGAACTTCTGCACCTCGAACAGCTTGGCCACCTGGATGATGGGCAGCGGGTTTTCCTGCGCATCGACGATCTTGGTCTGCAGCGCGGAGTAGACCTCGCTGAACTGCAGGCTTGCCGGCGCGGCGCCCAGGCCTTTGAACATCGAGATAGACAGCGGGCTCACCGGCACGCGGATCTTCAGCCCGTCCATGTCCTTCGCGTTGGAGACCGCGGCCTTGCTGCTGGTGGTTTGGCGAAAGCCGTTGTCCCACATCTTCTCGAAGGCGTAGAGGCGCGACTTGGCAATGGCGCCGCGCACGTGGGCGCCGAGCTTGCCGTCCATTGCGCCCCACACCTGGTTGTAGTCGCTGAATGCAAAGCCCACCGCGTTGATGGCCGCCACCGGCACCAGCGTGGCAATGACGAGCGCAGAAGGCGTGAAGAACTCGATGCCGCCCGAGCGCACCTGCGCCAGCATGTCGGTGTCACCGCCGAGCTGGTTGTTGGGAAAGATCTTGATCTCGACCCGGCCGTTGGTTTCCTTGGCGATGCGGTCGGCCGCCTCTTGCGCGCGAATGTTCAGCGGATGACTGAGCGGCAGGTTGTTGCCGTACTTGTACGAGAACTCCGCGGCGCGCGCGATGCGTGGCACGGCCGACACGATGCCGGCGGCGGGGAGTGCGGAAAGGGTGCGCAAGGCACTGCGGCGGGTCAGTGATGTCATGTCTTTTGTCTCCTGGATCTTCGGAATGCGGCTGATGCAATCTGATGCACCATTGGATTCGAGCCACAGCGAAGATAAAAGGATGCATCATCCGGGTCAAACTCGATCCTGATGGTTTTTGATGTATGCGGGATAACCCTTCAACCGATGCGCGGCGCGCCCGCGTGGTCGACATCGCGCGTGCGGCCAAAGTGTCGACCGCCACCGTCGACCGCGTGCTCAATAAACGGCCCGGCGTGCGCGACGCCACGGTGCAGCGCGTGCTCAAGGCCGCCGGCGATCTCGACTATCTGCCCGGCCCCGAGCTCTATGCCGCGCTCACGCCGCCGCCGCTCAGGCTGGTGTTCCTGCTGCCGGCCGGCACCAACCGCTTCATTCGCATGCTTGGCGACATGGTGGGGTATTCGCAGGAGCACTGGGCGCCGTTCAACGTGCAGTGCCGCACCGTGTTCATCGAGAGCTTCAATCCGCATGAGCTGGCCGATGCGCTGCGGCGCCACGGGCAGCGTTGCGACGGCATTGCGATGATGGCGCTGGAACACCCCGCGGTGCGCGAGGCGGTGGCGGCGCTTGCCGCGCGCGGGCTGCCGGTGGTCACGCTCATTTCAGACCTGTCGAACTCCGAACGCGCCGCTTTTGTGGGCTTGGACAACCGCGCCGCCGGGCGCACGGCCGGCTATCTCATCGGGCGGTTCATCGGCGCGCGTGCCGCTAAGGTTGCTCTCATCGCGGGCAGCCTGAGCTACAAGGCCCACGAAGAGCGTGAAGCCGGCTTTCTGCACGTGATCGACGAGATGTTCCCCAGGCTCGAAGTGGTGGGCCTGCGCGAGGGCCAGGACGACGCCGGCAAGAACTACCGCCAGACCCGCGCATTGCTGGAGCAATACCCCGACATGGGCGGCATCTACAACATTGGTGGCGCATCCGATGGCGTGGCGCGGGCGCTGAAGGAAGCGGGGCGCGAACAGAAGGTCGTCTTCATCGGGCACGGCCTAACGCCCGATACGCGCACGCTGCTGATCGACGGCAGCATGGACGCGGTAATTACCCAAAGCCCGCACACCACCCTCATGAACTGCGTGCGCATTTTTGCCAACCTGCGCGACGGGCGCGAAGCACTCAGCGGGGTGGAAACCACCCGCAGCCAGGTGATCTTTCGCGAGAACCTGCCTTAGCTGCCGTTCAGCCGGGCCACTGGAAGCGCGGCGCGCGCTTGGCGAGGAAGTCCGCCACGGCGTCGCGGTGGCCGGCGGTTCCCATGGCCAGCGCCTGCGCGCTGGCCTCCAGTTCGAGCCGGGTGTCCAGGTCGTCCGAAGCAGCCAGGCTGCGCTTGATGAGGCTCACCGCCGAGGGCGATGCGCCTGCAAAGCTGTCGGCCAGCGCGCGTGCGCGGGGCAGCAATTGCCCGGGCGCCTGCAGCTCCATGGCCAGGCCGAGGCGCAGCGCTTCTTCGCCGCCGACTTCGCGGCCCGAAAGCATCAGCTCCTTGGCGCGTTGCGCACCGACGATGCGCGGCAGGGTATAGAAGGTGCCGCAGTCGGGCACGAGCCCGATTTTGATGAAAGACACGCACAGGCGCGCGCGCGGCGTGGCAATCACGAAGTCGGCGGCCATGGCCAGCCCGAAGCCGGCGCCGAAGGCCGCACCATCGACCGCGGCAACCACGGGGCGGTCGAGCGTGATGAGGTCGCGCAGCCAGCCGTGCAGATCGTGCAGGCGCTCGCGCCAGCCCTGGTTGTCCAGCCCCGCGCTTGCAATGCTGCGCAGATCGCCGCCGGAGCAGAAGTGCCCGCCGGCACCGGTGATGACGAGCGCGCGCACGCCGCGGTTGCGCCGAACGCGCTGTACCGCATCGGCCACTTCTTCGCGCATGGCGGGGCCGAGCGCGTTGCGGGTGGCGGGGTCGTCGAGCGTCAACACGGCCGTCGAGCCCTCGGTTTCGAAGCGGATGCGCTCGTAGGTAGGGGAAGCTTCGGGTGTGGTCATGGTGTTGAAGGAGCGAATGTCGGATCAGGCCGTCGGCTTGAGCGCGGAACTCAGGTCGCGTCCACCTGCCAGCGAACTGCCGCCGTCCACCGGAACGACGGCTCCCGTGACGAAACTGGACCAGGGCGAGCTCAGCATCAGCGCCATCAGCGCGACGTCTTCGGTGCGGCCGAAGCGGCCGAGCGGAATGGAGGCGGCCATGGCTGCGAGCGCCTCGGGGCCAGGAGCCAGCCTGCGCACGCCTTCGGTGTCGCCGATGGGGCCGGGCACGATCGAATTGACGCGCACGCCGTCGGCGCCCCATTCCATGGCCAGCACGCGCGTGAGCATGTCGACACCGGCCTTGGCGGCGCACACATGCGCCTGGTAGGGCGTCGGGTTGGCCGCCTGCGGCGCCGAGATGTTGATGACCGATGCGCCCGGCCGCCGCAGGAATTCATGCGCCGAGCGCAGTACGTTGAAGGTGCCCACCAGGTCGATGTCGACCACGGTTCGAAAGCCCTTGCTCGACATGCCCAGCGCCGGCGCCACGAAGTTGCCGGCGGCACCTGATACCAGCACATCGATGGGGCCAAAGGCTTCGTGCACGGCGGCCAGCGCGGCGCCGATGCTGTCCGCATCGCGCACGTCGGCGCTCCATCCCTCGGCGCGGCCGTCGTGGCTGCGCAGGCGCTCGACGGCAGCGGCCACGCGTTCGGGCGAGCGGCTCGCAATGCCCACACGGGCGCCGCGACGGGCGAAAGCCTCGGCAATCGAAAGATTGATGCCGCTGCTTCCACCGGCGACGAAAACCGTGCGGCCCTGGAAGTCGAAGGCCGCTTCGGGCGGCGGTGCGAGAGAAGCTTCTGCGTGTTCGGTCATGAGCGATGTGTGAATGAAGAAAGACGCCGCTGCGCTCAGCTTTCCGACGGCGGCAGCGGCAGGTAGCGAAACGATCCGAGCGCGCTGGCCACCAGCTCGCCGCTGGCGTCGCGCGCTTCGGCGGAGCACGAGACGACGCCGTCGTTGGTCTCCAGCGCAAAGCCGTCGGCCACGATGCGGCCGAGGCCGGGCCGCAGGAAGCTGGTGTTCAGGTTCAGCGTGACGGCCGTCTTGGTGAAGTCGACCAGCGAGACGGCCGCGCTCGCCATCACCACGTCGAGCATGGTGAGGATCACGCCGCCATGCACGGCACCGATCACGTTCTGCAGCTCGGGCCGCGCATCGATCAAGAGCCGCGCCCGGCCGCCTTCCGAATAGGCGCGCTCCACACCCATCATCCGCGTGAACGGCACGCGGGCGTAGGCGTTGCGTCGGTCCACCTGATCGGCCATCTCCGCGGACATTTCGGCGGACATCTCATCCGCCATAGGTGGCGCGCAACGCGGTCTTGAGCACCTTGCCGGCGGCGCTCATCGGCAGCTCCCTGGCAAAGGCGATGCTGCGCGGGCACTTGTAGCCGGCAAGTTCGCGGCGGCACCACGCCGTAAGCTCGGCGATGAGTTCCGCGGCGATGGCATCGCTCGCCGCTTCGGCCGCGGGATGTCCCTGGCGCACCACGACCACCGCATGCACCGCTTCGCCCCAGCGCGTGTCGGGCACGCCGATCACCGCGGCGTCGGACACCGCCGGATGGCCGCGCAGCGCCGCCTCGACCTCGCCGGAATAGACGTTCTCTCCGCCCGAGATGATCATGTCCTTCAGCCGGTCGGCAATGAATATGTAGCCATCCTCGTCCATGCGCGCCGCGTCGCCGGTGCGAAACCAGCCCTCGCGGAACGCCTGCTGGGTGGTCTCCGGCAGGTTCCAGTAGCCGCGCGTGACCATGGGCCCGCGCACCACGATTTCTCCGACCGCCCCACGCGGCAGCTCGGCGCCTGATTCGTCGACGATCCGAATCTCCGCACCCAACCCCGCGCGGCCGACCGAGCGCCACCGATCCCCCAGGCGCGCCTCGCCGCGGTGGTTCTGCGGCGGGTTGATGCAGACCGCGCCCGCGGTTTCGGTCAGCCCGTAGGCCTGGAAGAACTCCGCCTCGGGCCAGGCCTGGAGGGCGCGGTCCAGCAGATCGGGCGGCATGGGCGCGGCGCCGAATGCAATGCGGTTGAGCGACTGCACGCGCGCCGGGTCGAAATGCGGCCAGTCGAGCACGCTCTGCAGCATGCTCGGCACCATCACCGTGTCGGTGATGCCGTGGCGTTCTATAGCCGCGAGCACAGGCTCCGCGCGAAAGCTCGGCATCGTGAGGCAGGTGCCGCCGACCATCGACTGGCCCACCAGCCGCCCCATGCCGGCCACATGGAACAACGGGGCCACCAGCAGCGACACGCTGTCGGGCGCGTTCGGCAGCTCGGCGGCGCGCGTCATCGAAGCGGTCCAGAAATTGGCATGCGAGAGCATCACGCCCTTCGAGCGCCCGGTGGTGCCGCCTGTGTAGAGCAGGGTGCACAGCGCGTCGCCCCCGGTGCGGCTGTCGGGCAGCGGGGCGCAGCCCGCAGCCTCGCCGGCCAGCGTGCTGAATGGAATCACCGGTGCCAGGTCGCCCAGCGGTGCGGCGGTTTCGCCCAGTGCGTTATCGGTGACCAGAAGCAGGGCGCCCGCATCGGCCAGTGCAAAGCGCAGTTCGGGCACGCTCCAGCGCGTGTTCAGCGGGCATGCCACGGCGCCCAGCCACCAGCAAGACCACAGCGCCACGATGAGGCGGTCGCTGTTGGGCGCCAGCAGCGCCACGCGATCGCCGGGCCGTATGCCTCTTGCTTGCAGTGCCGCGGCATGGCGCGCGACCGTATCCAGCAGCTCGGCAAAGTCGAGCGAGCGCTCCGAGTCTTCCGCCACATGGCGGAGGGCCGTCTTGTGGGGGTGGCGCTGCACGGCGCGGTGCAGGCCCTGTGTCAGGTACATGTGTGTCTCCAGCCGAGTGGGTTCAGTTGGGGCGAGGTGCGCCGCTGGCGTTTGCATCGGCCGGCGCGCGGTAGCGGAAGGTGCCCATTGCCTTGGCCACCACCGTGCCGCTGCCGTCGACCAGCTCGGCCTCGCAAAAGCACACCGAGCGCCCGCCGCCCGTCGCGCGGCCGGTGGCCACCAGCCGGCCCGCCGCGGGACGCATGAAGCCGATGTGCATGTCGATGGTCACCACTTCGCGGCTGTAGTCGATGCGGCTGAGCGCGGCATGCGCCATGGCGCTGTCGAGCAGCGTCATGACCACGCCGCCATGGCCGCCGCCGTGGTTGTTGCACAGATCGGGGCGCAGCTCGAGCGAGACGATGGCCTTGCCGTCGGCGGCAAAGTCGCGGCTGGCGGCCAGCAGTTCGAGAAAGGGCACGTGGCGCTCCGGACCTGCCACGGGGCGCGAGACCGATTCGGATTCGGGTGGGGCGAGGGTTTCGTTCATCTGCACGAGGTTCATTCGGGTTTGAAGCCGACTTCATCGAGCATCTGCTTCTCGCGTGTGTACTGGGCCTGCGCGTAGGCGCGGAACGCCGAGCTGTCCATCGGCCAGGCCGCAAGATCGAAGTCGCTCAAAAGGCGCTGGTAGGCCGGGTCTTCCATGCCTTTGCGCAGGGCCGTCTGCAAGCGGGCGGAAATCTTCGCATCGAGGTTCTTCGGCGCCACCAGCCCGAAAGGCGACTGGATCACCAGGTCGTAGCCCTGTTCCTTCACGGTCGGCACCGCGGGCCAGCGCTTCAGCCGCTCTTCGGTGAAGGTGGCCAGCACACGCACCTTGCCGCCCATTGCCATCGCGCCGAAGCCCGGGTCGCCCGACACGTCGAGGTGGCGGCCGATGAGCGCGGTGAGCTGCTCGTTGCCGCCCTTGAACGGAATGAAGTTGAACTTGACGCCCGCCGCGCGCGCCAGCCGCTCGGCATAGATGCGGTTGATGCTGGTGCTGCCGACATTGCCCCAGCTGATCTCGCCCGGGCGCTTCTTCGCGTCGGCCAGCAGGTCCGCAAGGCTCTTCCAGGGCGCATCGGCCGCCACGGCAATGCCGGTGGCCAGGCTGGCCATGCCGATCACGTAGCTGAAGTCGGTCCGCGGGTCCCACGGCACCTTGATCATGTGCGGCTGGCGGATGACGGTGTTGTGCATCACGGCCAGCGTGTAGCCGTCGGCCTCGCCCATGGTGGTGAGGCTGGCCGTGCCGGTTACGCCGCCTGCGCCCGCCCTGTGCGTCAGCACGAAGGGCTGGCCGATCTCCTGCGAGGCCGCGTCCAGCATGGCGCGCACCACCGCATCGAGCATGCCGCCCGGCGGAAAGGGGAGGATGACGGTGATGGGCTTGGTCGGAAACTCCGCCGCCAGTGCCGCGGTGTGCCGCCCGAGTGCCGCCGCGCCGAACGCAGCAAGCGCACCGGCACCGAGTGCCCGGCGTGTCAGGCCCGCAGGAGCGGAAGAAAAAGATGAGGTCTGCATGCTTGTCTCCTTTGTTTTCGTCAATGCGCGGCGCGTTCGGCTTCGGCAATGGCTTCTTCCTGCAACAGCCGCCACTGGACCTTGCCGGTCTCGGATTTGGGAAGGGCGTTGCGGAACACCACGCTGCGCGGCACCTTGTAGGCCGAAAGCCGCTCGCGGCACCACGCGGCGATGCCTTCCGCGTCAACCTGCGCACCTGGCTTGCACACCACCAGCGCGCGCACCGCTTCGCCTTGGCGGGCGTCCGGCACGGCCACCACGCACGCCTCGTGCACGGACGGGTGCTGGTGAAGAAGGCCTTCCACCTCGGCCGGCCAAACCTTGTAGCCACTGACGTTGATCATGCGTTTGAGCCGTTCGCGCATGAAGAAGAAGCCGTCTGCGTCGCGGCAGGCGAGGTCGCCGGTGCGAAAGAAGCGCTTGCCGTCGCGCTCGAAGAAGGCGGCCGCATTGGCCTGTGGGTTGTTCCAGTAGCCCAGCATGAGCTGCTCGCCGTGCGTGACCAGTTCGCCGACTTCGCCGTCGGGCAGCGGCGCCAGCGTGACCGGATCGACGATGCGCGAATCGACGCCGAAGGCCGGCAGGCCCAGCGACAGCGTCTTGCCATTGCCCGGCGGATTGCCGTGCAGGAACGAGGCCGTCTCGGTGAGGCCGTAGCCCTCCACGTACGAAATGCCGAAGCGCTCCCGCAGCAGCGTGGCAACGGCCTGCGGCATCGGCGCGCCGCCGCCGTTGAGCATGCTGAGGCTGCGCAGGTCGCGCTGCGCGGTTTCCGGGTGGGCGAAGAAGTCGTTCAGCATGGCGGGCGGTGCGGCCCAGGTGGTGACGCGGTAGCGCTCGATGGCGCGGCCCGCGGCCGCCACATCCCAGCGCGGCAGCATCACGACAGTCGCGCCTTGTGAAAGCGGCATCAGCATGGCGTTCTGCAGCCCGAGCATGTGAAAGAGCGGCGCCACCGCGAGCACCACCGCCTCGGCATGCAGGCCGCGCCACAGGGCGGCGCCGTACGTCGAGGCCAGCACGGTGCGGTGCGTGTGCATGCAGCCCTTGGGGTGGCCCGTGGTGCCCGAGGTGTAGGGCAGCAGGCACAGGTCTTCGGGCTGTACGTCTACGCCATCCGGCGGCGGTGCGTCGGCCAGTGCGGTCTGCCACGCCACCGCGCGAGGCACATCGAGCGGCATGCGGGGCGCCATCACGGCATCGGGCGCCGGCTGCGTGGGCGGGTTCAGCAACGCATCCGAATAGGTGTGCACGACGGCATGTGCGAGCCGCCCGTCCTGCAGCGCCGGAGCCACTGCCGCGAGCAGCTCCTGCGCCACGCAAGCCACGCGGGCGCCGCTGTCGGCCAGGTAGTGCGACACCTCGGCCGCAGTACTCATGGCATTGATCGGAACCACCACGCCGCCCGCACGCACGATGGCGTGGAACGCGACGACGAACTGCGGGCAGTTCTGGCTCAGCAGCAACACCCGGTCGCCGCGGTTCACGCCGTGCTGCTGCAGGTGGCCGGCCAGCCGCACGGCCTGGTCGCGCAGCGCGGCATAGCTGACGGCGTTCTCGCAGAAGAAGATGGCGGGCTTGTCCGGAAAGCGCAGCGCCGCCGATTCGAGCTGCTGCCAGAGCGTGATGCGCGGCACGTGGATGCGCGCTGGCAGCCCGCGCGGCCAGTGCGGCGGCGGGGTTTCGGCGGCGGCGGGGCGGTCGGTCATGGGCGGCGGAACCGGTTCTTGCTGCATGGCTTCGAGGTCAGGGCTCGATCGCGCGGGCGATGATTTCCTTCATCACCTCGTTCGAACCGCCGTAGATGCGGCCTACGCGCGCGTCTGCCCAGATGCGCGCAATCGGGTACTCGGTCATGTAGCCGTAGCCTCCATGGATCTGCACGCATTCGTCCGCCACGCGGCACAGTGCGTCGGTGATCCACCACTTGGCCATGGCGGCGGTTGCGGCGTCGAGCTCGCCGCGCAGCAGGCGCGCCATGCAGTCGTCGACAAAGCTGCGCGCAATGGCGGCCTGCGTCTGGCATTCGGCCAGCCGAAAACGGGTGTTCTGCAGGCTCATCAGCGTGTCGCCGAAGATCTGGCGCTGCGTGGCGTAGGCCACGGTGTCGTCCACCGCGCGCTGCATGGTGGCGGCAGCGCCCACCGCAATGAGCAGCCGCTCGCGCGGCAACTGCTGCATGAGCTGGACGAAGCCACGGCCTTCGGTGTCGCCGAGCAGGTTGCACGCCGGCACGCGCACGTCGTCGAAAAACAGCTCGACCGTGTCCTGGCCGCGCTGCCCGACCTTCTCGAGCAGCTTGCCGCGCCGGAAGCCCGGCAGGTCGGCCGTTTCCACCATCAAGAGCGAAACCCCCTTGGCGCCCAGCGCCGGGTCGGTTTTTACCGCCACGCACACCAGGTCGGCATGCAGGCCGTTGGTGATGAAGGTCTTGGCGCCGTTCAGCACATAGCAGTCGCCGTCCGGCCGCGCCGTGGTCTTGATGCGCTGCAGGTCGGTGCCCGCGCCGGGCTCCGTCATGGCAATGGCGCCGACCATGTCCCCGGTGGCCATCTTCGGCAGCCAGCGCAGCTTCTGTTCCTCAGAGCCGTAGCCCAGCAGGTAATGCGCGAGGATGCCGCTGTGCACGTTGAGGCTGAAGCTGTTGACCAGCGCGCGGCCTTGCTCTTCGCAGATCACAGCCTCATGCAGCACGCCGCCGCCACCGCCGCCGTAGGCCTCCGGAATGCCGGGGCACAGCAGGCCGAGCTCGCCCGCGCGGCGCCAGATGGCGCGGTCGGGGTGGTGCTGGCGCGCCCATTCTTCCTGGCGCGGCACGCATTCGGTTTCGAAGAACCGGCGTGCGGTGTCGGCCAGCATGGACAACTCGGCGTCCATCCAGGGGCGTGCGGCAGTGGGCAAGGGCATTTGCTCTCGGCTCCGGCTCAGGGGCGGCCGCCGCCGCAGACCAGCACTTGTCCGCTCACGTAGTCCGACTCGGGAATGCAGAACAGGTAAACAGCGCCCGCTGCTTCTTCGGCCGTACCGCCGCGGCCCAGCGGAATGAGCGATTCGGCGTTCTTCAGGATCTGCGGGTTGACGCCGACCTTGATCTGGCGCCCGTCGATGTCGATGCTGGCGTCGGCATTGGCATCCGCCTCGGTCAGCCGCGTCTTGATAAGGCCGAAGGCCACGCTGTTCACGTTGACTTTGTAGCGGCCCCATTCCTTTGCGAGCGCCTTGGTCAGGCCGTTGATGCCCGACTTGGCTGCCGCGTAGTTGGCTTGCCCCGCGTTGCCGTAGACACCCGAGGTGGACGAGATGTTCACCACCTTGCGCAGCACCGGCGTGCCGGCCTCGGCCTCGCGCTTCGACGCTTCGCGGATGAAATCGGCCGCGGCGCGCAGGATGCGGAAGGGCGCGGTCAGGTGTACGGCGAGGATGTCTTCCCACTGCTCGTCGCTCATCTTCTGAATGACGTTGTCCCAGGTGTAGCCGGCGTTGTTGACGATGATGTCCAGCCCGCCGTAGGTCTCTATTGCGGTGCCGACGAAGCGCGCGCCGAAGTCGGCCTGCGTCACGCTTCCGATGCAGGCCACCGCCTGCCCACCGGCCTCGCGGATGGTGGCCACCGTTTCAGCGGCCGGAGCCTCGTCGAGATCGTTGACCACCACGCGAGCGCCTTCGCTTGCGAGCTTGAGTGCGATGCTGCGGCCGATGCCGCGGCCCGAGCCCGACACCAGGGCGACCTTGTCGTGCAACTTGTTCAACTTGTTCATGGATTGGAATGCGTTCGAGAAGATGAAGAGATCAAGGCAGGGCCACCACGGCGTCGCCCGTGAGCTTGACCTGGCCGTCCTGGTCGACGGTAGAGAGCTCGAGCCGCACGCGGCGCTCGCCGCCCGCCTCGAACTTCTCCGTCACGCGGCCTTCGCAGCGCACGCGGTCGCCCACATGCGTGATGGCCGCAAAGCGCACGCCGTAGCTGCGCAGCGCCGAGGGCGGCACCCAGTTGGTCAGCAGCCGGCCAAGCCAGGCCATCGACAGCATGCCGTGGGCGAACACGTCGGCCTGCCCGGCACTGCGCGCAAAGTCGATGTCGACATGAATCGGGTTGTGGTCGCCCGATGCGCCGCAGTACAGCGCGAGCATGAGGCGCGAGACGGGTTCGAGTTGCAGCGCGGGCAGCGTGTCGCCGACATGCAGGCTGTCGAACCGGGGAGTGTGCGAGGGTGTTGAAGTCATGGTGATGCGGTTCAAACCCGTTCAGCCGTTGCGCAGCACGGTCACGGTGCGCAGTTCGGCCACGCGTGCATCGCGCTGGTTATGCACCTGCGTGCGGCGCACCACGAATTCCAGCGCACCGCCTTTCTTGTCATAGATGTCTTCGATGCGTTGCTCGAAGCGCAAGGTGTCGCCGGCATGCACGGGTGCGTGGTACTCGAACTGCTGCTCGCCGTGCAGCAGCTTGCGGTAGTCCATGCCAAGAAGATTGCGGATTGCCGCGGGATCGGGCGCATCCATTTCCAGGCAGAACAGAAATGTGGGCGGCACGAGCAAGCCGGGCAGGCCGGCGGCGCGCGCTGCTTCTTCATCGACATAGAGCGGATCGGTCTGCCCCGTGGCCTTGGCGAAGAAGCGCAGCCGGCCGGCCTCCACGCGCACATCGAAGGCGGGCAGGGCGTGGCCGATGAAGCTACGGTCGATCATGCGGCAGCCCCCTCAAGCGCGCTGGTAGAGCGTGACCACGCAGGCGCCGCCCAGCCCGAGGTTGTGCTGCAGCGCGAGGCGCGCGCCTTCCACCTGCCGCTGATCGGCCTGGCCGCGCAGCTGCCAGGTGAGTTCGGCGCATTGGGCCAGTCCGGTCGCGCCCAGGGGGTGCCCCTTCGAGAGCAAACCGCCCGAGGGGTTGGTGACGACGCGCCCGCCGTAGGTGTTGTCGCCCTCGAGAATGAACTTCTCCGCCGTGCCTTCGGGCGTGAGACCGAGCCCTTCGTAGGTGATGAGCTCGTTCGCGGTGAAGCAATCGTGCAGCTCCACCACGTCGATGTCTTCGGGGCCGATGCCGGCTGCCTCGTACACCTGGCGTGCGGCGGCCACCGTCATGTCGTAGCCGACCACCTTGCGCATGTCGTGCGAGTCGAAGGTGCTGGGCGTGTCGGTCGTCATGGCTTGCGCGGCAATCGAAACCGTGGTGTCGATGCCGTGGCGCCGCGCAAAGTCTTCCGAGCACACCACCGCCGCGGCGGCGCCGCAGGTGGGCGGGCAGCACTGCAGTCGCGTCATGGGCTCGAACACGGTCGGCGCGGCCATCACCTCGTCGAGCGTGACGGTGTCGCGGAACACCGCCATGGGGTTGCGCGCCGCATGCTGGCGCGCCTTGACGGAGATGCGGCCGAAGGTGTCGGCGCGGATGCCGTGTTCCTTCATGTAGTCGCGCCCGGCGCCACCGAAGAACTGCGCGGCACGCGGCGCGGCGGGGTCGAAGCCCTGCAGCGCGGTCATCTCTTCGGCAAAGCGCGCCATCGGCGAGGGCCGGTCGTCGTAGGCGCCCTTCAGCGCGCCCGGCACCATTTGCTCGAAGCCGAGCGCAAGCGCGCATTCGACCATGCCGCTTTCGACGGCCTGCCGCGCCAGGAAGAGCGCGCTCGATCCGCTGGAGCAGTTGTTGTTGAGGTTGAACACCGGCACGCCCGTGAGGCCCACACGGTAGATGGCGGCCTGGCCGGCCGTCGAGTCGCCATACACATAGCTCACGTAGGCCTGCTGCACTTCGGCATACGGCACGCGTGCATCGTCGAGCGCAAGGCGCGCGGCACGCTCGCCCATCACGAGGTAGGGCTCGCTCTTGCCCGGCTTGCTGAACGGAATCATGCCGACGCCGGCAACGATGACTTTGCGTTTCATGGTCTTTCCTGGATCACGGGATGGAAGAAAAGGAAGTTCGGCTACTGCAGCTTGATGCCGAGCTGTTCGATGAAGGTTTTTTCGCGCGCGGTCTGCTCGGCGGCGTATTGCTGGTATGCCGCGCTGGACATGTACAGGTCGGGCTGGTCGTAGAGCTCCAGCGCGCGCTGGTACGCGGGGTCTTTCATTGCGCGCTGGAATGCGTCGTGCAGCGTCTTCACCAGGGCCGGGTCCATGCCCTTGGGGCCGACGATGCCGACCGGCGAATTGACTGTGATGTCGTGGCCCATTTCTTTCAGCGTGGGCACTTGCGGCCAGCGCTTCAGGCGCTTGTCGCCGAGCGTGGCGAGCACGCGGGCCTTGCCGCTTTCGACCAGCGCGCCCCAGCCGGGGTCGGAAATGACGTCGATGTGCCCGCCGAGCAGCGCGCTGGTTTCCTCGGCCATGCCCTTGAACGGAATGAAGTTGAGCTTCACGCCTACGGCGCGCGACAGGCGTTCCATTGCAATGTGGCCGCCGCTGCCCACGCCGGTGGAGCTGTAGCTGATCTGGCCCGGACGGCGCTTGGCATCGTCGAGCAGGTCTTGCAGCGTTTTCCACGGCGCGTCGTCGCGAACGACAAGGCCGTTGGTATAGCCCGTGAGATTGATGATGTAGGTGAAGTCGGTCACAGGGTCGTAGTTCACCTTCTGCAGATGCAGCAGGCGAAAGAGCGTGGCCGGAACGACGGAGATGGTGTAGCCGTCGGGTGCGGCGCTGCGCGCCATGGCCGCGGGCGCCAGCGTGCCGGCCAGGCCTGGCTGGTTGACCACGACAACCGTCTGGCCGATTTCCTTGCCCAGCGCCAACGCAATGGCGCGCATCTGCGCATCGGTTGCACCGCCCGCGGGAAAGGGCAGGATCAGCGTCACAGGTTTGTGCGGATACGCAGGCGGCTGGGCCAGGGCGGCCGGCGCTGCAAGGCACATGGCCGATGCGGCAAGTGCGCCAAGGGCCTGGCGGCGGGAAAGAGCGCGATACGTCATCTCTGTCTCCTGTCTTTTTCGGCAGCTGTTCCGCTGCCTGTGGGCGATCATCGGCGGTGGCCGGTGTCATGTCGAACCTTGCGAAGTTCGCAGGACCGATGAGGAAAGTTTAGGGAGACGATGCAGTGCGGCCCATGGCCGAACCGATGATTCGGATTGGCACGTTCGATCAGCGTGCCGATCCGGCGGGCTCAGTGCTCGCGCAGCCGCGTGGTGCGGTATTCGCCCGGGGCCACGCCGGTCCAGTGCTTGAAAGCACGGTGAAAGGTGCTGGCTTCGGAGAAGCCGAGCCGCTGCGCGATTTCGACCAGGTTCAGCTCGGGCCGCGCCAGGTACTCGATGGCGGCATCGCGCCGCAGGTCGTCCTTGATGGCGCGGTAGCCCTGGCCTTCTTCGGCCAGACGGCGGCGCAATGTTTGCGGCGTGACGGCCAACTGCTTGCCGACTGCTTCGAGCGAGGGCAGTTCATCGGCCAGCTGCCGCCGCAAGATGCGGCGGATGCGCTCGGTCATGCTGGTCTGGTCGCGGTACTTCACCAGCAGGCTGGCCGGTGCCTGGCGAAGAAACTCCTCCAGGCTTTGCTCGTTCTGCACCACCGGCAGTTCGAGCCAGCGCGCCTCGAAGCGCCAGCCGGTGCAGCCGGCGCCAAAACGCACCGGCGCCTGGAACAGCGCGGGCGCATCGCTGGCACGCTCGTCCTGGTGCGGGTAATCCACCTGCAGCAGCGGCACGCGCCGCGCCACCAGCCAGGAGACCAGGCCATAGGCAAGAAAAGAAAACGCCCGCTGCGCATAAGCCACCGAAGCCGTGAGCGGCACGCGCGGCACCAGCGCGAACGTGGCCTCGCCTTGCTGCACATGCAGGCGCGGCACGAAGTCGCTGAGCAGCAGACGGTAGTGGCGCAGGCCGAGCGTCAAGGCCTCTCCGAGGGTGCGGCAGCGAATGAGGAGGCGCGTGGCCTGCGCAAAGCTCCCCGTCGGCACCGGCTGGCTGCACAGACCCCACAGCTCGTCGCGCAGCCGATGCCGTAGCGCGAAGATGAGGGCCGCGAACTGGTCCTGCGTGACGCGCGAGAGCGGTGCATCGAGCAGCGCTGCAGAGATGCCGGCACGCTGCAGCAGCGCATCCATATCGGCACCCCGCACCCGCGCGCCGATCAGGATCTGGTCGACGTGCTGGATGCCGATGGTGTGGCGCGTGCTGTGTGTCGGTGTGTGCCTGATGGCCATGAGCGTTCGAGGTGCGGCAGCGCCCCGTGCGGCGCACGCATGGCCGGATTCTAGGAGCAGCTGCACCGGGCGGCGGCGCGCTCTCAGCCCACCACGCCGCGCCGGCGCAGGTCGGCGCGGGCGGCCTCGTCGTGCCCCAGCGCGGTTAGCACCTCATCGGTGTCCTGGCCCGGCGACGGCGCCGGCCGCTCGATCGAAAACTCGAAGCCGGTCATCTTCACGGGGCAGGCCAGCTGCGGCGCACCGCCTTCGGTGGCCTGCGGATGCACCATGCCGCGCGCGATGAAGTTCTCATGCGCCAGCGCCTCTTCGAGCCGCAGCACGGGCGTGACGCAGCACTGCCGGCCATGGAAAACGTCGGCCCAGTAGGCGAGCGGCCGCGCTTCAATAAGGGCGGCCACGTCGGCGCGAACCCGCTCGGCGGTGGCGCGGTCGGGCGGCATGTGCATCGGCTTCAGGTCGGGCCGGCCGAGCACATCGCAGAAGCGCTCCCAGAACTTGTGCTCGAGCGCGCCGACGGAAAGATGCCGTCCGTCCTGCGTGCGGTACATGGCATAGCAGGGCAGGGCGCCGCTGAGCTTGTCGAGACCCGCGCGGCGCGTGGCGCCCTGCGTGGCCAGCGTGACCAGCGGCACCAGCGCATGCGCCAGCACGCCGTCGGCCATGGAGATGTCCACATGGCGGCCGGTGCCGGTGCGCGCCGCATCGAACAGGGCCGCGAGGATGCCCATTACCGCATTCATCGAGCCGCCGAGCAAGTCTGCGATGGGCAGGTTGGAAAGCGCGGGGCCCGCGTCGTCGCGGCCGATCTGGTCGCTGACGCCGCTGAGCGCGCAGTAGTTCAGGTCGTGCCCCGGTTCGTCGCGGTAAGGCCCGGTCTGGCCGAAGCCGGTGATGCTGCAATAAACCAGGCGCGGGTTCACCGCGGAAAGCGCGGCATAGCCCACGCCCAGCCTGTCCATCACGCCCGGCCGGAAGCCTTCGACCAGCACGTCGGCGCTCTCGGCCAGGCGGTGGAGCAGCGCCACGCCGTCGGCTTGCTTCAGGTCGAGCCGCATGCCTTTCTTGTTGCGCTGGACCATGGCGCGCAGGGCCGGTGCGGCGTAGTCGCCGAGGCCGGTGTCTTCGATCTTGAGCACCTCGGCGCCGAGGTCGGCCAGGTGCAGCGTGCAGACCGGCCCGGGCAGCAGGCGGGTCAGGTCGAGTACGCGAATGCCGGCCAGCGGCGGGCGCGATGCGCCGGTTGTCTCCATCGAGTTTTTCCTGGTGAATTTGGAACGGGCGCGTTGCAGTCTAAAAACAGGTGCCTGGCGTGCCCATGGCACAAAGCCTGAAAGCCGTTGGCAGAAAGAATCATTTGCACACACGCTCCGGTCGGTTCGGCCACGCCGAGGGGGCCCTTCGGCATTTGCGAATGGCGCAGATGGGGCGTAGCCGGCATGCTCGACGCAACCCATGCCGGACTCCGGCGATTTCAATGACTCAATGACGAATTCATCGACGACATCAAAACCGACCGGCACCGGTGTGCTGGCGCGGCACCAGGCCGAACTGGACGCGGGCCGCTTTCTCATTCAGCGCTGCGGCGCCTGCCAGCGCGCGGTGTACTTTCCGCGGGTGCTGTGCCCCCATTGCGGCGCCGAAGAGCCTGCGCTGGTGGCACCGGCCGGCACCGGCACCGTGTATGCCGCGACCACGGTGCGCCGCAAGCCCGAGGCCGGCGGTGACTACAACGTGTGCATCGTCGAGCTGGACGAAGGCGTGCGCCTGATGAGCCGCGTCGAAGGCATGCCGCCGGCCGACGTGCGCATCGGCCTGCGTGTGCGGGCGCGCGTGGTGGTGCCGGCGGGTGGGAGCGGCATGGTTGTTTTCGATGCCGCCACGGGAGACGCCGCATGACCGCAATGAAGCAACTGCGCGGCAGCGCCGCCATCGCCGGCGTGGCCACCTACGGCTGCGGCGAGTCGCCGGGCCACACCGACATGGAATTGCTGGCCGAAGCCGCACGCCGCGCCGTGGCCGACGCCGGGCTGGCCATGAAGGACATCGACGGACTCTGCACCGCCAGTGCAAGCGCAACGATGTGGGCCATGCCGGTGGTCGAGTACCTGGGCCTTCGCCCGACCTACATCGACAGCACGATGCTCGGCGGCTCCAGCTTCATCGCGCACCTGCTGCCGGCCATGCAGGCCCTGGCCAGCGGCCAGTGCAACGCGGTGCTCGTCTGCTACGGAAGCGCGCAGCGCACGGCCACCTTCGGGCGCCGGGAAGTGGTGGCAAGCCGCCGCTACCTCGACCCGCAGCCTTACGAAACGCCCTATGAACCGATGCAGCCGCTCTCGGCCTATGCGCTGGCCGCATCGCGCCACATGCACGAGTTCGGCACCACGCGGCGCGACCTTGCAGAGGTGGCGGTGGCCGCGCGCGCCTGGGCCCGGCTGAACCCCGAGGCGTTCATGCGCGACCCGCTCTCCATAGACGACGTGCTGGGCGCGCGCATGGTTTGCGACCCGCTGACCGTGCGCGACAGCTGCTTGGTGACCGACGGCGCAGGCGCCTTCGTGCTGGTGCGCGCCGACCGTGCGCGGGACTTGCCGCGCGAGCCGGTGCATGTGCTGGGCACCGGCACGGCGGTTTGGAACCGGCAGATTTCATCGATGCACGACCTGACGACGACGGCTGCGCGCGACAGCGGGCGCGCCGCGTTTGCCATGGCCGGCCTGGCGCCGACAGACATTGACGTGGTGCAGCTGTATGACGCCTTCACCATCAACGTGCTGCTTTTTCTTGAAGACCTGGGCTTCTGCGCCAAGGGCGAGGGCGGCGCCTTCGTGCGCGGCGGTGCCATTGCGCCTGGCGGCCGGCTGCCGGTCAACACCAATGGCGGCGGGTTGTCCTGCGTGCACCCGGGCATGTATGGAATCTTCGCGTTGATCGAAGCCGTGCGGCAGCTTCGCGGAGAAGGCGGCGACCGGCAAGTGGCCGGTGCCCGCACGGCGCTGGCGCACGGCAACGGCGGCACGCTGTCCAGCCAGGCCACGGCCGTGCTCGGGCTGGCGCAAACGCTGTGATGGAGTTGCGTCAGCCGTATTCCGCCGCCAGTTCGGTGCGGCCCACGGGCGTGATTTCCCTCACCACAGCGCACTCGTAGTCTTCGAACGAACTGCACAGATCGAGGGGCGGAGAAATCTCCGCCTCGACGCAGCCGATCGCCTTCAGAACCGCGATGGCCTGGATCGCATCGCGGTCCCGGATATGCACCGGGAGGCTGGCGTGCTCGAGTTCGAGCAAGTACTCAATGGGTCTGGGTGTTGCTGGCACTGTCTGGAAATACTAGCCCAACAGCTTCGGCTTGTGCTCAGGGTGTCACCCCAGTAATCGTGCGGAACACGCTACAAGAGGTGTCGGAAAACTCGCACCACTTTCGACTCAATGCGCCTGGCATGGGTGCATTGGTATTAGCGGTGCAGCGACGCGCCGCCGCAAATGGCAATGTCCTGGCCGGTAATCGCGGCGGCTGGCGGCGAGAGAAGAAAGGCGACCAGTGCGGCAATTTCATCGGGCTGGATCAGCCGCCCGATGGGTGGCAGGCGCGGTGCGCTGCCCGCGCGCGCCGGGTCTTGCAGCATCGCGGTCTGGGTTGCGCCGGGCGACACCACGTTGATGGTGACGCCGCTTGCGGCAACCTCCGCGGCCCAGCTGCGCGCAAGCGCGATGAGCGCAGCCTTGGTGGCGGCGTACTGCCCGCGGCCGGGCAGGCCCTGGGCCACGCGGCTGCCGACGAGCACCACGCGGCCGCTGCCGCGCGCGGCCATCGCGGGCACAAGCGCATCTGCAAGGCGCGCGGCCGCGTCGACGTGCAGGCGCCACATCAGTTCGCCGCCCGCATGGTCGAGCTGGCCCAGCGGGCCTACACGCAGCACGCCGGCGGCATGCACCAACGCATCGGCGTCTTGCAGGGCGGCTGCGGCGCGCGCGATGCCCTCGGCATTCGACAGATCTACCGCCGTGTGCGCGAAGGCCGCGTCGGACAGCGTGGGCGCCGCAAGGTCGAGCCCGCTCACGCGCCAGCCCTGGCCCAGCAGATGCGAGGCAATGGCGCGGCCGATGCCGCTGCTGCTGCCCGTGACCACGGCGTGCGGGGCGACCTTATTCGACACGGATCTTGCCCTCGGTGATGATCTTCTTCGAGCGCTCCATGTCGGCCTGCTGGAACTTTACGAAGTCTTCGACGCTGCCCGGCGTGAGCAGCAGCCCCTGCGTGTTGAGCGTTTCGCGCATGTCGGTGGCGAGGGCCTTGTTCACTTCGGCGTTGAGCCGCTGCGTGATGGCTGGCGGCAGCTTGGCTGGGCCCCACATGCCGTACCAGCTGTAGAACTCGTAGCCCGGAATGCTTTCGCCCACCGTGGGCACGTTCGGCAGGCTGGTGGCGCGGTTGGCCGAGGTAACGGCAACCACGCGCAACATGCCGCTCTTGTGGTACTGCAGCGAGCCGAGGATGGGGTCGATGAAGCCGTCGATCTGCCCGCCGATCAGGTCCTGGAAGGCCGGCGCCGTGCCCTTGTACGGCACGATGAGGTAGTCGAGTCCGCCCGCGCGCTTGAGCAGCTCGGTCGACAGGTGGCCGGCCGAGCCGATGGAGCCGACCGCGAAAGTCATCTTGCCCGGGTTCGCCTTGGCGTACGCGATGAGCGACTTGACGTCGGTGATCGGCAGGTTCTTGTTGATGGCCACCGACAGCGGCGCCTTGGCCACCAGCGCCACCGGCGTGAAGTCGCGCACGATCTCATAGGGCACGGACTTCATCGTCATCGGCGCCGTGGTGAAGGTCGATGCGTTGAACAGCAGCGTGTAGCCGTCGGCCGGCGCCTTCGACACCACGTCGGCACCGATCACGCCGTTGCCGCCGGGCCGGTTCTCGACGATGAAGGGCTGGCCGGTCTGGTCGCCGAGCTTCTGCGCGAGCAGGCGGCCGACCGTGTCGAGCGTGCCGCCGGGCGGAAACGGAATCACCACGCGCACCGGGCGGGTGGGCCAGGACTGCGTTTGCGTTTGCGCGAAGCCTGGGGACGCCGCGGCAAGCGCAAGGGCCGCAAGCGTGGCACGCAGGAAATGGTTGCGTTGCATGTCTCTTGTCTCCTTCTGGTTTTTTGGGGGAACGGCGCCGGCAGTGCCGGGCCGCTTGTACTTGATCAGCGCTTCGACAAACCGGCTTGCCGCACGGCGGCGCGCAGCGCCTCCATCTCGCGCTCGTTCGGCGCCTCGGTCGGCGGGCGCACCGTGGCGTTGTCCAGCACGCCGGCCAGGAACATGCCGCCCTTCATGCGGGCGTGCGCTTCGCCGGTCGGTTCGCCGCCGCCATACACGGCGTCTTTCAGCGGTGTGATGAGGGCCTGCACGGCCATGGCCTTCTTCAGGTCGCCGGCCTTCACGGCGTTCCACAGGTCGATGATCAACTGCGGAATGAAGGTGGCAAAGCCGACCAGCGCGCCGTCCACGCCTTGCACCATCGAGGCGAGCAGGTATTCGTCGTGGCAGGTGAGGATGGCCTTCGAGGCATCGGCCTCGCGAATCGCCTGGATGTCGCGGGCGTACTTGTTCATGTCGCGCTGGCCGACCTTGAAGGCCTGCAGGTACGGCAGGCGCGCCAGTTCGGCCAGCAGCTGCGAAGAGTAAGACGCGCGTGTCCAGGCCGGGTACACGTGGCAGACCAGGTCGAGCTCCGGCGCGGCACGGTGAATGGCCTCGAAGTACTGCAGCGCATGCCCCGGCGTGAAGCCGAAGCGCAGCCAGTGGTGGGGCGGCATCACGTCGAGCGCCACCGCGCCGGCGGCCTGCGCGGCGCGCGCATGCTCGGCGGCTTCGGCCAGGCCTTCGCACACGATGGACGAGATGACCGGCGTGCGGCCGCGCAGCTCGTCGGCCACGATGCGGGTGACCTCGGCGCGCTCGGCGGGGGTGAGCGAGAACACCTCGCCGGTGTGGCCGTTGGTCATGACCGCCACCACGCCGTCGTGCCCCGCCAGCCACGAGGCGAGCTTGCGCAGCGCAGGTTCGTCGATGCGGTGGTCAGACGTGAAGGGGCAGGAAATGGCGGGAATGATCCCGCGATAATTCGCGATGGAAGGCATGCTGTGTCTCCGTTGTGGTTCAAGGTGCAGGAATGGGTGCATCTTTTGCCGGCGGGGCATGCACCGTCCAATACTCGAATCGCATACAACTATTCAACCGATTGCGCAGCACATGGGCCCCGGCAACCGCCCCCTCGACCTCGAATGGCTGGAAGACTTTATTGCCTTGGCCGAGACCGGCAATTTCTCGCGCGCGGCGCAGGTGCGTTCCATTGCGCAGCCCGCGTTCAGCCGGCACATTCGCGCGCTCGAAGAGTGGGTGGGGGTCGACCTGTTCGACCGCAGCGCGCATCCCGCGGCGCTGACTGCCGCCGGCAAGCGTTTTGAGCCGCTGCTGAAGGAACTGCTGGCCGGCCTGGAAGCCGCCCGCATCAAGGCGCGTGCGGCACACGACATGGCCGCGGCAAGCCTGAGATTTGCCGCCACTCATGTGCTGTCGCTGACCTTCTTTCCGCGCTGGCTGGGGAGCGTGGAGAGCCGGCTGAGCCTGGGGCCGATCCAGACGATGTCGGACAGCTCCCAGGCCTGTGAAGACCTGATGCTGCAGCGGCGTGTGCAATTCGTCTTGTGCCACGGCCATGCCGGCGCGCCGGGCCGGCTCGACGAAGCGCAGTACCCGGTTCTGCGGTTGAGTGAGGACGTGCTGGTTCCGGTATCCGCACCCGATGTTCACGGGGCGCCGCTGCATGCACTTGGCACTGCCCAGGCGCCTTCGGTGCTGGCCTACAGCGAAGCCTCCGGCTTGGGGCGAATCATGCGTGCCATACAGGACAGCGAGTTCGGCAAAGACTTCGCATCGTCGCTCTCGGTGGTTTTTACGGCGCACCACGCCGCACTGCTCAGAACCATGGCGCTCGAGGGGCGCGGCCTTGCATGGCTGCCCATGAGCCTGGTTGCCGACGACCTGCGCAGCGGTGCGCTGGCGGATGCGGGGAAGGGCGCCTGGCGGGTGCCGGTGGACATCCGGCTGTACCGCCAGGCTGCAAGCATGGCCCCTGTGGCAGAGGCGCTGTGGCAACTGGTGAGCGACGGGACACTCACCGCCTAGGTGATTGCCTGCCCGGCTCAGGCCACCGGCGAAATGAACGAGATCAACCGTCCCATGCGGGCGATGAAGTTCGACGTGACGATGAACTGCGGTTTTTCGCGCTTCACATACGGGTCGATCTCCGGCGGCGCATCGGCCGGATACGGAGAGGTGTCGTAGATGTCGCCCACGTGGCGGCTGCGGTACGCCGTGCCGGTATACGGCGTCGTCGGTCCGTTGCCGCGGTACGGGTTCACGATCTCTGGCACGGGCGCGGTCCAGTAGTTGCCGTCCACCAGCGCGGCCAGGATCGTCTGCACTTCCGATTCGGGCACCACCGGCGTCTTCAGCACCGCGCCTTCGAACAGGTCTGGAAAATCCACTTCGCGAACGGCGGCAAAGTACTTTGGCAGGGGCCGTGGCGTGGTCGCCCGCAGCGGCGACTTGGCAACCATGGCATCGATCTGCGGCTGCGTCATCGCGTTGAGTTGGTCCAGGCGCGTTTGCAGCGCCGCGGCATTCACCGAGCGGCCAGACGAATAGTGGCTGATCGTGTTGGTGATGTCCTTGTCGAAAAAGTACGCGCCGTTGTGGATGTTGGAGCCGTAGCGGTGAACGAAGAGCGGCTCGTTCGTGTCGAGCTCGATGAACGTGGCCACGTTGCGCCCGGCGAGCAGCGGGTTGATGGTCGCAACATCGGCCGGAAGCTGGATGGATGGCGACTTCAGCCAGTCGATTGCCTTCTGCAGCTGCGACAGGTACTTCTTGTCGCCCGTGAGCGTGAAGTAGCCGAGCAGTTGCTGGATGTTGGTCTGCGTGGTGTGCGTGGCCAGCGAGCGCGGCTCGTAGGAGCGCGCACCGGCCGGAGCGCCCGCCGGGCGGCCATTGGTTTCGCGTGACAGGTGCTGAAGGCTCCAGCCTGATTGCAGCGGCAGCACCCCCGAGGTCCACTGCATGCGCTGCATGCAGTCCATCGCCCGGATGATGTTGGCCACCAGGTCGGTGCGGCCCAGCGTCATCACGCACATGGTCAGGAACTTGATGTTCTCGCCCATGACGTCGTCGTTGAAGGTGACGTGCAGCGTGTAGTCGCTGTCTTCCATGCCTGCTCGCGCGCCCACGGGCAACTGCTGCGGGTTGGGCAAGGGCATCGACGTGATCGCGTTCGGGTTGTGCGGAAAGCGCTGCGGCCAGCCGCCGTCGGCAATGCCGAACTGGGGACCGAACTGCGCATCGGTAATGAACTTGATCGCCTTCTCGGTCGCGGCCTGGTAGACCGGGTCTTTCTTCTCCAGGTACATGCGCAGCATCAGCTGCGATGCGACGGCGGTGGTGGCGTCGTCGAAGGTGGCGTTGCCGTAGTAGTGCTGGAATTCTTCGAGGCGCCAGCCGTTCATGCCCACCGTTTCGTACCAGTGCTGCAGCGATGCCTCGCCGTTGAAGTCGTAGATGTAGTTCCAGCCGCCCGAGCTGTGCTGGGCCGCGGCAACCGCCTTGGCCGTGCGGTCCGCCGCCTGGTAGAAGCGCTCGTCGCCGGTCGCGTGGTAGGCATCCAGGTAGATATGGCCGATGGAAGAAGTGCCCGGCGGCTGCAGCCACAGCATGGTGCGCTTGGCTTCCATTTCTCCGAAGGTCTGCGTGAGGTCGGGCGAGTACGACCACACATAGCCGCCCTTGTAGGAGACCACTTCGTCCATGTAGCTTGCTGCGCGCTTGAGTCCTGCCGCGGCGGTGGCCTGCGGGGTTGGCGCGGGAGGGGGAGCAGGGGGCGGTGGCGGCGGAAGGGGAATCGGGAAGGTCGGCCCGTCGTTGCCGCCACCGCCACAGGCGGCGAGCGCGACGGGAGACAGGACCGAGATTGCAAACTGTCGGCGTTTCATGGCATTTCCCTTTGTTGATCGAATGTCCGGGGTTGGTCGGGCAGCGTCGTCAGATGTCATACGACTTCAGTTGTCTTATGACGCGGCGCGCGGATTATTCGGGCAGCTTCACTACCGCGTCAATCAGGAATTGCGGAGAAATTCGCTTCAAAGTATCACCAGTAGTTACATAGTTGTAGGACAACGTATGAGTTGTTGGGTAGGGGCACACGTTTGCTCACCGGTGCCTGCCAACGAACGCCGCCGGGGTTGGCGCCGTTGCGCCGGCACTGCCAATCCCGTAGGCTGGTTCTCAGCGTTCACACGCCGTGCCCGAGCCTGTGCAGGCCGCCGGGCCGGCCTCCCGGACGCCAAGGAGTCCACGCCATGCCAAGCCGATCGAACGGCCTCGCGGCCGAAATGGAAGCAGTGCGAACGCTGGCGCTCGTCGGGCCCGCCGCCGCGGGCAAGAGCTCCCTTGCCGAGGCCTTGCTGCACAAGGCGGGTGCCATCGGCGCGTGCGGCAGCATCGAGCGCGGCAGCACCGTCAGCGACCACGACCCGCTCGAGCGCCGCATGCTGCATTCGCTCAATGCATCGGTGATGCATCTCAAGCACGCCGGCACGCGCATCCACCTCATCGACACGCCCGGCGGCCCCGACTTTCTAGGCCAGAGCCTGCCGGCGCTGGAGGCCGTTGAAACTGCGGCGGTGGTCATCAACGCCGCCACCGGCATCGAGCCGATGGCGGTGCGCATGATGGAGTACGCGGCATCGCGCCATCTCGCGCGCATGATCATCGTCAACAAGATCGACTCGCAGGGCGTTTCGCTGCAGGGCTTGCTGGCCGACATCCAGGCCGCCTTCGGCCGCGAATGCCTGCCGCTCAACCTGCCCGACGGAGTCAACAGGCAGGTGGTCGACTGTTTCTTCAATCGCTTCGGGCGCTCCGACTTCGGCCCCGTTGAAGCGGCGCACCGCGCGCTGGTGGAGCAGGTGGTCGAGGTCGATGCGGCCTTTGTCGACCGCTACCTCGAAGAGGGCGACGTGGACCCGGCGGAACTGCATGCGCCGCTCGAGCAGGCGCTGCGCGAAGGCCACCTGATACCGGTGTGCTTCGTCTCGTCGCGCAGCGGCGCCGGCGTGGCCGAGCTGCTGGACGTGATCGTCAAGCTGCTGCCCGACCCGACCGAAGGCAATCCGCCGGAGTTCCTGCTTGGCGAGGGCGCGGAGGCCAGGCCCATGGAAGTCCGGCCCGATCCTTCGCTGCACGTGCTGGCGCATGTGTTCAAGGTCACGGTCGACCCCTATGTCGGCAAGATGGGCATCTTTCGCGTGCACCAGGGCACGCTGACGCGCGACAGCCAGCTCTACATCGGCGACGGCCGCAAGCCCTTCAAGGTGGGGCACCTCTTCATGCTGCAGGGCAAGGACCATGTGGAGGTGTCGCATGCGGTGCCGGGCGACATCGTGGCCGTGGCCAAGGTGGACGACATTCATTTCGATGCCGTGCTGCACGACGCCGCGGAAGACAGCCATGTTCATCTCGCGCCGCTCGCGTTTCCGGTGCCGGTGTACGGCCTGGCAGTCGAGCCCAAGCGCCATGGCGATGAACAACGCGCGTGGGAGATTCTCGGCAAGCTGGCGGCCGAGGACCCGTGCCTGCGCATCGAGCACGTGGCCGCCACCAACGAGACGGTGCTCTACGGACTGGGCGAGCTTCACCTGCGCATCGTGCTCGAGCGCCTGCGCGAGGTGTACCGCTTCGAGGTGTTGACGCGGCCACCCCGCATTGCCTACCGCGAGACCGTGACCGCACCGGCCGAGGGCCACCATCGCCACAAGAAGCAGACGGGCGGCGCAGGCCAGTTCGGCGAGGTCTTCTTGCGCATCGAGCCGTTGCCGCGCGGCGCCGGCTTTCAGTTTGCCGACGAAGTCAGGGGCGGCGCGATTCCGGGCCAGTTCATTCCCGCGGTGGAGAAGGGTGTGCGCGAGGTGCTGGCAGGCGGCGCCATCGCCGGCTACCCGGTGGTCGACGTGCGCGTGGTGGTGTACGACGGCAAGCACCACAGCGTCGACAGCAAGGACATCGCCTTTGCAACGGCCAGCCGCAAGGCCTTCATGGCCGCGATCCGCGAGGCCCGGCCCGTGGTGCTCGAGCCGATCGTGCAGATAGGGATCGACGTGCCCGAGCATTCCGTCGGCGATGTCACGAGCGACTTGTCTGCACGGCGCGGCGTCGTCACCGGTACGTCCGATGTCGGGGCCGGCACCGTGAGCGTCGGCGGGCATGTGCCCATGGCCGAACTGGCCAACTACCAGTCAAGGCTCAATGCAATGACCAGCGGCCAGGGCCGCTACACCATCGCGTTGTCGCACTACGAAGCCGTGCCGCCGGGGGTTCAGCAGACGCTGACGGGGCAGTACCGGGCGCACGAAGAGGAATAGCAAGACGCATGGCCGCTAACCGGGTTTGCGGTAGCCCAGCAGCTCGCTGACCGCGCGGGCTTCCCGCCGCACCGCGGTGGCAATCGGGCCATTGATGGCGGGGTCGAATCCGCCTGTCGCTCCCAATGCCGTCAGCACCGCGCACACGCGGCCCGCATAGTCGTAGACCGGCGCTGCCACGGCGCTGATGCCGCGCAGGTAAGTGTCTTTCACGCTCGCGCAATGCGCCTTCTGCACGTCGCGGCGCAGCTGTCCGATGGGGTCGGCCGCGTTGAGCGTGGCGCGCATGTCTTCAGGCGAATCGGCCAGTTCCTGCTCGGCGAGCGCGAGCACCCGCGACTCATCGAGCAAGCCCAGGAACGCGCGGCCCGTGGCGGACCAGAGGATCGACATCACCGAGCCGGCGCGCACGTTCACCGTAACGGGCAGGCCCGGCTCCTCGAAGCGCACGATGGTCGGCCCCTTGTTGCCCATGACCGCGACAAAGCAAGTGACCTCCAGTGACTCGCGCAGCCGCACAAGGCACGGCTCGGCCGCGCGAATCGGGTCGGCCTGGCGCATGGCGGCCAAGCCGATCTGGATGGCTTCGGTTCCCAGGTAGTAGTGCTGCGAGACGGCATCCTGCAGCACCAGGCCTTCCTCCATCAGGCTCGCAAGGTAGCGGTGCACCTTGGCCGGGCTTTCGGCGACATGGGCCGAGAGTGCGGTGAGGCTGCTGCGGCCGCCCAAGTGGGCAAGGCCCTTGAGCACCGCCATGCCCGTTTCGGCCGATTGCACGCGCTGGCGGCGCTCGCGGGTTGCGGGAGGAAGGGAGGAGGGCTCCAGGGCTTTGGTCATGTGCACTTGATGTTAGTTGCTGGGGCTGGGCGGCAAGGGGAGCGCTCGGATGCAGGGTTAGCCCTGAAAGTACATCATTACGCAATGCGTATGATATTTACGCAATACGAAACTACGCTAACTGGAGACTCCCCCATGAAAAAACGTCTTGTCCGGTGCCTTGCTGCTCTTTCCCTTCTTGCCGCGGCCGGCGTCAGCGCCCAGAGTTTTCCGGCCAAGCCGATCCGCTGGCTCGTTCCCTATGCGGCAGGTGGCGGCTCCGATTTCTTGGCGCGCACGGTGGCGCAGACACTCTCCACCCAGGTGGGCCAGCCGGTGCTGGTGGACAACAAGCCCGGCGGCAACACCGCGCTCGCTGCGGCTGAAACAGCACGCGCACCGGCCGATGGCTACACCGTGCTGTCGGCCGACAACGGCACGCTGGTGTTCAATCCGGCGCTGTACAAGTCGCTCTCGTACAGTCCGACCAAGGACCTGGCTCCTGTCACGCTGATGGGCAAGTTCCCGATGATCCTTGTGGTCGGTGCCAACTCCGGCATTGCCACGGCCAAGGACTTCATCGCCAAGGCAAAGGCCAAGCCCGGCGACGTGAGCTATGCCTCGGCAGGCGCGGGCAGCCCGCATCACCTGGCGATGGAACTGCTCAAGGTAGAGGCCGGCCTGTTCATGGTTCACGTGCCGTACCGCGGTGCCGCGCCGGCGCTGGCCGACGTGGTGGGCGGACAGCTGCCGGCCATGATGGTCGACCTGGCGGCCGGTGCCGGCTTCATCAAGGGCGGCAAGGTCCGCGCGCTGGCGGTGGCCAACCCCACGCGCCTGCCGCAACTGCCCGATGTGCCCACCTTCGCCGAGCTCGGCTACAAGAACGTCGAAGCCGCGGCGTTGGTCGGCGTGGTGGTGCCCTCGGCCACGCCGCCGGAGGTGGTGAACACGCTCAATCGCCAACTGGTGGCGGCGATCAACGAGCCCTCGGTGCGCACGCGCATGGTCGATTTCGGCGTCGAGCCCGTGGCCAACACGCCCGCCCAATATGCCGCGCTGCTCAAGAGCGAGACGGCGCGCTGGCACAAGCTGATTCGCGATCTGAAGATCACGCTCGACTGACGCGACCGGGGAACACCGCCTATGTCAGATACCGCCATTCCCTCGCGTTCGTCGGGCTGTCCTGTCGCGCACGGGCCGCTGTCGGCAGAGCGCACGCCCACCGGCTGCCCCGTGAGCGCGCGCGCCGCCGAGTTCGATCCCTTCGAGGACGGCTACCAGCAGGACCCTCCCGAGTACGTGCGCTGGGCGCGCGAGAAGGAGCCGATCTTCTACAGCCCCAGGCTCGGCTACTGGGTGATCACGCGCTACGACGACATCAAGGCTGTGTTTCGCGACAACATCACCTTCAGTCCTTCGAATGCGCTGGAGAAAATCACGCCTACGAGCGACGAGGCCAATGCCGTGCTCGCCTCCTATGGCTTTGCGCTGAACCGCACGCTGGTGAACGAGGACGAGCCCGCCCACATGCCGCGCCGCCGCGTGTTGATGGACCCGTTCACGCCCGAGGCGCTCAAGCACCACGAGCCGATGGTGCGCGAGCTGGCCCGCACCTATGTCGACCGCTTCATCGACGACGGCAAGGCCGATCTCGTGGACCAGATGCTGTGGGAAATTCCGCTGACGGTGGCGCTGCATTTCCTTGGCGTGCCCGAGGAAGACATGGACACGCTGCGCAAATACTCGATTGCGCACACCGTCAACACCTGGGGCCGGCCCAAGCCTGAGGAGCAGGTGGCCGTGGCGCATGCAGTGGGCAATTTCTGGCAGTACGCCGGCAAGGTGCTCGAGAAGATGCGGCAAGACCCCGACGCGCCCGGCTGGATGCAGTACGGCATCCGCAAGCAGAAGCAGCACCCGGAGGTGGTGACCGATTCGTACCTGCACTCGATGATGATGGCCGGCATTGTGGCCGCGCACGAGACCACCGCCAATGCCACCGCCAACGCGGTGAAGCTGCTGCTGCAGCACCCCAAGGCGTGGCAGGAGCTGTGCGAAGACCCTGGCCTCATTCCCAACGCGGTGGAAGAGTGCCTGCGGCACAACGGATCGGTGGCCGCGTGGCGGCGCCTTGTCACCAGGGACACGCAGGTGGGCGGCGTCGATTTGCCGGCGGGATCGCGGCTCCTGATCGTCACCTCGTCGGCCAACCACGACGAGGCGCATTTCGCCGACGCCGACCTGTTCGACATCCGCCGCGACAACGCGAGCGACCACCTGACCTTCGGCTACGGGTCGCACCAGTGCATGGGCAAGAACCTTGCGCGCATGGAAATGCAGGTCTTCCTCTCGGAGTTCACGCGAAGGCTGCCGCATATGAGGCTTGCGGAGCAGCGCTTCACCTATGTGCCGAACACCTCGTTCCGCGGACCCGAGCACCTGTGGGTCGAGTGGGACCCTGCCGCCAACCCCGAACGCAGGAATCCGGCGCTCCGCGAGGCGCAGTTGCCGGTGCGCGTCGGCGAAACATCGCGGCACGCCGTGTCGCGGCCCGTGGTGGTGGAGCGCGTGACGCGCGTGGCCGAGGGGGTGGTGAAGCTGCGCCTGGTGTCGCCCGATGGCAAGCCGTTGCCGCGCTGGACCGCGGGTTCGCACATCGACGTGGAATGCGGCTCGCCCGAGCTGTCGCGCCAGTACTCTCTTTGCGGTGACCCGGACGAAGCCGGCGTGCTGGAGATTGCGGTGCTGCACGAGCCCGAGGGCCGCGGCGGGTCGGCCTGGGTGCACGCGCAAGTGAAAGCCGGCGACCGGCTGCGCATTCGCGGGCCTCGCAATCACTTCCGCCTCGACGAGTCGCTGAAGAAGGCGATTTTCATCGCGGGCGGCATCGGCATCACGCCCGTGAGCGCAATGGCGCACCGCGCGAAGGCGCTGGGCATCGACTACGAGCTGCACTACAGCGGCCGCAGCCGCGCGCACATGGCCTTTCTGGACGAGCTTGCGGCGTTGCACGGCGAACGGCTGCACGTCTATGCGGGCGACGAAGGCCGGCGCTGCGATCTGCCGTCGCTGCTCGCCGAACCGGCGGCCGGTGCCCAGGTCTATGCCTGCGGTCCGCTGCGGATGCTCGAGGCGCTCGAAGGCTGCTGCGCCGCATGGCCCGAAGGCGCCTTGCGCGTCGAGCATTTCGAATCGACGCTGGCCACGCTCGACCCTTCGAAGGAACATGCGTTCGAAGTCGAGCTGAAGGATTCAGGCTTGGTCGTCACCGTGCCGCCGGACCAGACCCTGTTGTCCGCCTTGCGCGCGGCAAACGTCGATGTGCAGAGCGACTGCGAGGAGGGCCTTTGCGGTTCGTGCGAAGTGCGGGTGCTGTCCGGCAAGGTGGACCATCGCGACATGGTGCTGACCCGCCCGGAGCGAGAGGCCAACACGCGGATGATGGCCTGCTGTTCGCGTGCCTGCGAGGGGCGGTTGGTGCTGGAGCTCTAGGCAAGCAAGACTCGGCAACTCAGCCCCGGCGGAACATCGTTCGTCGCGTGTTCCGGAAAGCCGGCCGGACCCTTGCACTCCACGCCGTTGCGCGAACGGCTAGCCATGCGGGGCTGCCCAGGGCGTCTGGACTCGCGAGGTCGTAGCAAGCGTAGTAGCGCGGAGAGCCCGTTGCGTCGAGGTAGCGCGCTGCGCGTACCGTTCCGGGAACGGAAGCCAGGCCAGGCAGATGCTCCTGTGCATACCAGGCGTTCAAGTCGTCTTCGTGCCCCGCCAGCACATCGGTTTCGACGATGTAGTGATAGGGCGCGCCCTGGCCCGCAGACGCGCCATCGAGCATCTGAAGGCACCGCAACCGGTGCCGCGATGTGCCTGACCCCGTGGCATGCCTTTCCGGATCGGCGCCGTCCGGTGCGTACACGTAAGTCCAGGGGCCTTCCAGCGACTGCCAGCATTGCGTGCCGGGTGCAAGGTGGACGGCGTCAGGCAGCGCGCCGGTCGCGGCATCATGCTTGAAAAGCCAGAGATCTTTCATTTGCCGCTCTCCTCAGTGCGCGACATTGAGCGCCACGAGCAGGCGCGACACCATGTTGTACGCGGCAACGGTGGCAACCACCTCGACCACGCCCTTCGGGTCGAAATGCTGCTGGACCCTGGCCATGAGCGCATCGGGCACCTTGATGTCGCGGGTCATCGCATCGGTCAGCTCAAGAGCAAGGCGCTCAGGAGGCGCAAATACGTCTGCAATCGAAGCGTCTCGGACGGCGTCGATCTTCTCCATGCTGAGGCCCGCCTTCTGCGCATGAGGCACGTGGGCGTCGAACTCGAAGCTGGCGCCGTTGAGTACCGCCACGCGAAGAATCATCAGCTCGCGAAGATCGGCGGGCACGCCGGTCTGGTTGCGAACCGCGGTAAGCATGCGTTCCCAGCCGGATGCGATCGGCCCGCTGTTGAGCAGCACCTGATAGAGCAGCGACACGCGGCCGCGCTCGGCCATGATTCGGGCTTCGACTTCGGCCAGTTCAGGCCGCGTGCCTGGCTGAACGAGGGGAACACGAATGGAGGTGTTCGTCATCATTCGGCCTTGATGTTCTTGGCGCGCACCAGCTTCGCCCATTTGTCGGAATCCTGCTTCTGGATGGCCGCCAGTTCCTGGGGAGTCGATCCGACGGGCTCCGTACCTGTCTTCAGCAGCTTCTCTCGCACGGCAGGCTCGGCCAAGGTGTTGCGCACCGCCTTGTTGAGCGCCGCAATCACGTCCGGCGGCGTCTTGGCCGGGGCAAAAAGGGCGTACCAGTTGTTGGTGTCCACGCCGCGGATGCCTTGCTCCTCGAGCGTCTTCACGTCAGGCAGGGAAGGGTGGCGCTTGCTCGATGCAACGCCGAGCGCTTTGAGCCTGCCGCCTTGCAGATGCCCGAGCAGGCCCGGCACGTCGCCGAAGAAACCGCTGACCTGCCCGCCCATGAGGTCGGCGATCGCGGGCGCGGCACCCTTGTAGGGTATGTGGAGCAGCTTGGCGCCGGTCGAGTCGGCCAACTGCTCGATGGCCAGGTGAGGAATGCTTCCCGTGCCCGACGAGCCCATCGGCGTCGGGTCGGCCTTTTTCTTGGTTGCCGCGACAAATTCCGCCGCGTCCCTGGCCGGGTTGCCTTGCTGCGCGACCAGCAGCTCGACGTTGTTGACGACCAGGGAGACCGGCGCAAAGTCGCGCTGCATGTCGTAGGGGAGCTTGTCGTAGAGCGAAGAGTTGATGGCCGCCGCCCCGACGCTGGTGAACCACAGCGTTCCGCCGTCGGGGGCCGACTTCATGACATCGACCGCGCCGATCGCGCCATTGGCTCCGGGCTTGTTGTCGATGATGACCGTGCGCCCCAGCTCTTTGCCCAATTGCTCGGACATGGCGCGCGCGACGGCGTCGACTGGACCTCCGGAAGTGAACGAGACGACGATCCGCGTCGTCTTGGGTTGGGCGTGGGCGGTGGCCGCCAGGGCGGCGGAAAGAGCGACGGTGAGCAGATACCGTTTGACCATTGTGAATGTCTCTCTTCGTTCTGTTGGGTTGGCTGCTTGATCGTTCAGTCGCAGCGCGCCGTCATGCCGCCGTCCACGACGAGCTCGGTGCCCGTGATGAACCGGGCCTCGTCGCTGGCGAGATACAGCACCGCACTGGCGGTGTCGCGGCCGTCGCCCATGAAGCCGATCGGAATGCGCTTCTGGCGCTGGGCCAGAAGGGCTTCGACGTCGCCGCCCGCACGCTGCTTGGCCAGGCGGGTCTCGACCATCGGCGTATGCAGCTGGCCGGGCACGACGCAGTTGACGCGCACGCCTTGCGCGGCATGCTGCACCGCCACCACCCGCGAGAGATGAATCACCCCGGCCTTGGTGGCGGCGTACGCGACCTGCGCGCTCCCGGTCCACCGCAGGCCCGAGGTGGACGCGATGTTGACGATGGCGCCGGCCCCTTTGGCAAGCAGGGTCGGCAGCACATGCTTGCAGGTGAGGAACACGCTCTTCAGGTTGATGTCGACCTGCGAGTCCCACACCTCTTCGGAGAGCTCGACGGGGCCCCCGGCAGCGGAGCCGCCGACGTTGTTGACCAGGATGTCGATGGTCCCGTAAGTCTTCACGCATGCCGCAGCCATGGCGGCAACGCTCTCGCTGCTGGTCACGTCGCACACCCAGGGCGTGATGGAGTCGCGCGCTTCGCCGGCCAGTTCAAGCGTTTCGTCCAGCCGCGCGCGGTCGCGGTCGACCGCCAGCACCTTGGCGCCTTCCTCCGCGAGCCGCACCGCAATGGCACGGCCGTTGCCCCAGCCGGCGCCAACGCATCCGGCGCCCGTGACTATTGCAATCTTGTCCTTGAAGCGAAGGCTCATGTGTTGTCTCCGAATTGATAAAGGCGTTCAGGGTTGTGCACCAGCAGCGCGTCGCGCGCGGACGGCGTGGGCGCGATCTTTGCGATGAGGTCGACCAGTTGCTGCTCGTCGGGTACCGGCCCTGCGTGGTTGGGATGCGGCCAGTCGTTGCCCCAGACCACCCGGCTGCCGAACTCCGCAACCAGCATCCGCGCGAACGGTTGGGCATCGGCATAAGGCGGGCCTAGCCGCGTGATGCGGTCCATGCCGCTCACCTTGACCCAGAAGCGCTCATCGGCCATGAGCTTCAGCAAGGCCTGGAAATAGGGCTGGTTCACGCCGAGCGCCGCGTCGATGCGGCCGATATGGTCGATCACCACGGGCGTGGGGCAGCGCCGCAATGCCGGTCCGAGCTCAGTCAGCAAAGCAGGGTCGCCGTGAATCTGCAGGTGCCAGCCGAGCGACGCGAACCGGCCCGCCAGGGACAACACATCTTCAATGGGCGTGTGCCGTCCGAGGTGCCCCATGAAGTTGAAACGGACACCGCGAAAGCCCGCTGCATCGAGACGTTTCAGCTCGGCGTCCTCAACGTCGGTCGGCAGCAGCGCGATGCCGCGATAGCTCGCCGGGCGGGAGGCGACGGCATCTTCGGTCGCGCGGTTGTCAAAGCCGTGGCAGGCCGACTGCACGACCACGCAGCGTTCCAGGCCGAGGCTGTCGTTCAGCGCATACAACTGCTCCTTGGGATCATCTTCCTTCGGAACGAAGGTCGCATCGGGTGCGTAGGGAAAGCGCGCACGTGGCCCGAAGACATGGCAGTGGGCGTTGCACGCGCGCGGGGGCAGGGTGGTTGTCATGGCGCCAGTGTCGCGAAGCCACTGCGCCCTCGTAAGGACATTGCTTCTATATCAGCTATGCTCATTGGCTATGGAACTTCGCCAGCTGCTCTACTTCGTGACCGTGGCGGACGCGGGCAGTTTCAGCCGCGGCGCCGCAGAACTGAACCTTGCGCAGCCCAGCCTCAGCAGGCAAATTGCATTGCTGGAAGCCGATCTCGGGCAGCGCCTGCTTGTAAGAACCGGGCGCGGCGTGTCCCCCACCGAAGCGGGCGATGCCTTGCTCGTCCATGCGCGGGCAATGCTCGACATTTCGCGGCGAGCGCGAGACGAGCTTCAGGAAATGGATGAAAGCCCCGGCGGCCGGATCATCGTGGGAATGCCGCCGCGGGTGGCACTGGGTCTGAGCACACCGCTGGTCCAGAGGTTTCGCGAACGGTTTCCGCGCGCGGTGATTACGGTGCTCGAAGGGTTGAGCGTCGCGCTTCGGGAGTCGCTCCTCGCGGGCAAACTCGACCTGGCACTTCTCTTCGACCCGGCAACGTCGCCGCAGCTCGCGTTCCAGCCGCTGATGCGCGAAAAGCTCCTGCTGGTTGCGCCGCCCAAGAGCAAGCTGCCGCCGCGGGTCGGCCTGGCTGCGCTTGCCAACTACCCGATGGTGCTGCCGAGTGCCCCCAACGCAATCCGGCATCTGCTCGACTCGGTGCTTGGTTCACGCGGCATCCAGCTGAAGGTGCTCGCCGAGGTGGGTGCGGTTCGTACCGTCATCTCCCTCGTGCAAACGGGCGTGGGCTGCACCGTGCTTCCCGAGAGCGCGCTGGGCTCGCCTGGCGACGAGCTGCTGCCCCGTGCGCCCATCGGGCCACCAGCGATCTGGAATGCGCTGGTACTCGCCACTCCCAAGGCGCGCCCCGCAACCCGGCTCACCCGAGGGACAGCGCAACTGCTGCAGGAACTGGACTTTCGCCAGCGCTATTGACCAGAAGAGACGGAGAGAGGGGCATAGCCGCCAGGCATAGCTGATATAGGTTCCATGCCCTTACCGGTGATGGCAGTGCCGGGGAAACTCGCCTCCATGTCCACCGAAACCCAAACAAATCCGGCGCGTACGGCGCCACTGCAGCGCAAGCTCATCGCGTATCGCTCGCCCCCTTCGGGTGCAGAGGTGCAGATCGAATTCAGCGACGAAGGCCGAGGCCCGGTCATCTGCATTCTTCCGTCGCTTGCACGCTCGGGACGTGACTACGACGAAGTCGCCGCCAAGCTGGCAGCCGCGGGGTTCCGCGTGTTGCGCCCCGACCCTCGAGGCGTGGGCTCGAGCCGCGGCCCCATGGAGAACTTGGACCTTCACGACTTTGCCCGCGACGTCGCCGCGGTGCTCGACCATGAGGCAACCGGCCGCATCGTCGTCGTGGGGCATGCGTGGGGCAGCCAGCCGGCGCGCACCCTCGCGGCCGATCGGCCCGACCTGGTGCGCGGCATCGTCATGGCCGCGGCCTCCGCGGGAAAGCTTTCTCCGGGGTCCACCGAAAAGCCGTACAGCCGGCTTCGTGACGAGATCGACGGAGCCGGCGACCTGAGCCTTCCAATCGAACGGCGGCTGGAATGCCTTCGCAAGGCTTTCTTTGCACCGGGCCATGACCCGGCCGTATGGCTCGATGGCTGGTATCCCGCGGCACACGAGGCACAGGGCAGGGCGCGCGAGATGACGCCGGTCGATGACTATTTCTCTGGCGGTGACAGCGTGCCCATCCTGGACCTGCAGGCTGAGCACGATGCCGTGGTGATCCCGAATGTCATGAAGCCATATCTGGGCGACCGGGTCACTGTGCAGGTCATTCGCGATGCGGGGCATGCCATGGCCCCAGAACAACCGCAGGCGATGAGCGACGCCATCGCGGTCTTTGCCCGCGCGATCTATTCCGCGTGACGCCCTATCTGTTCAAGGCCATACAAATCCAAGGAGACACTCCATGTTCAAGAAAACTGCTTCGTTCGCAAAATTCGTGTTGCTGGGCGCCGCCTTCGCAGGTGCCCAGCTATGTGCGGCAAGCGAATACCCGAACAAGCCCATCAAGATGGTCATTCCCTACACGCCGGGCGGATCGATCGATACGGTGGGACGCATGGTTGCCGACCAGTTGCAGAGGCAGTTGGGCCAGCCCATCGTCATCGAGAACCTGCCCGGCGCCTCGGGTGTGCTCGGTTCGTTGAATGTCAAGAAGGCCAAGGCCGACGGCTATACCTTGCTGTTCAACGCGTCGAGCCAGGTCTACATGCCCCTCGTGGTGGCAAAGAAGACCTACGACGCGGAGCAGGACTTCACGCCTGTCGGGCAGATCGGCTATGTGCCCCTTCTCGTGGCGGTAAACAACGATGTTCCCGCAAAGAACCTCGGCGAGTTTGCCGCGCTGGTCAGGGCCAACCCCGGCAAATACACCTGGGCGACCTCGGGCCTGGGAACGACCAGCCACCTGAGCGAGGAAATGATCAACCGGGCGCTGAAGCTCAACATGGAAATCATCGCCTACAAAGGCGCGATTCCGCAGTTGACGGACGTGGTTGGTGGCCACGTGTCGGCGGCGGTTTCGCCGATGCCCGGCGTGCGCTCGTTCGTGCAGGGCGCACGCTTGCGTGCGATAGCCATTACCAGCAAGACCCGCGTTGCCAGCATGCCAGACGTACCCACCGTGGCCGAGAGCGGCATTCCTGGTTTCGAACTTCTCTCCTGGTATGGCATCTGGGGGCCGGCAGGCATGCCAGAGGCCGTGACGAACCGGCTCAATTCAGAAATTGCCAAGGCGGTCGACACTCCCGCGCTCAAGGCCAAGTTCGCGGAGCTTTCCTTCGTTCCCGCCAAGTCGAATCCCGAGCAGTTCAGGAAGCTCATTCGCGAGGACCTTTCGAAGATAGGTCAGGCGGTGAAGGAAGCCAACATCAGGATCGACTAGCAGGAACTAGCAAGCGCGGCCTTCACATCCGCCGAAAGCGCGAGCAGCGGGCCTGCGAGCATCGCCTCGGCCTCGGCAATATCGGCCTTTGTGGTGATGCTCACGTTCAGCACGTAGACAGGCCGGCCTTCCGCCACGACCGGCGTGGCAAGGGCAACCACCTCCGGTTGCCAGGCCGCCGCGCAAAAGCCGCGCTCGGCCACGCTTCGGGCCGCGCTCCGGATCTCGTCGCGAATCCGGTTCCAGCCGCTTTCGCGCCTTTCGCGGAACTGCGCCATGAGGGCACGCCGCCTGGGCTCTTCGGCGACCGCCAGGTAAGCCCGGCCGAGCGACGTGAGCTCCATTGGCACCCGCTGGCCCGCAACCACGTTGCGCAGTGAAACCTTGCGGTTGTAGCGCACCGATTCGAGGTAGACCATCTCGTCGCGGTCGGCGACAGCCAGGCCGACGTTGATGCGAAGCTTTTCCGCCAGGTTCCGCATCAGCGGAGCAACCGTGTTCAACACCGGGGAGCCGGCCCGCATGGCGTGGGCAAAGCTCAGTACCGGCGCCGCAAGCCGGTAGGCCCGAAGGGTGCGGTCGTGCTCGAGCATTCCGGACTCGACCAGCGTCTGGGTCAGGCGGCTCACGGTGGCGCGCGAAAGCCCGGTGCGCTCGGCGATGTCTCCGTTTCCCAGCAGATCGGCACCGGGCCTGAAGGCC
Source organism: Variovorax sp. CCNWLW235 (assembly GCF_037204085.1). Lineage (NCBI taxonomy): Bacteria > Pseudomonadati > Pseudomonadota > Betaproteobacteria > Burkholderiales > Comamonadaceae > Variovorax > Variovorax sp. CCNWLW235. The sequence continues at coordinate 45,688 of NZ_JBBCBW010000012.1, forward strand.
CGAAGGATCTCGATTCCGCGCTCCAGCGAGCGGTTGAGCGTCGGCTCTTCGAAATGTTGGCGTCTGGCGGGCGTGGGCACGAGTTTCAGGACTGAAGGAAAGGGCTTCAGTTTAATTCCACTGCTTGGAAATAGGGGGCTGCGCGAGACGCATTGAAAACCTAAGCTCGATGCACTCGATGAGAAGACCGATCCGCCATCGATCCTGCTTCTTTCCGCCCTTATTCCAATTGGAGACAACCATGCAAAAACGCCTGCTCTGGGCACGCTTCAGGACCGCCCTGGTTCTTTTCTCGACCGCAGCGGCAGCCGCGACTGTTTCGACGGCGGCGCTCGCAGCCTTTCCCGACAAGCCCGTCAAGATCGTCGTGCCGTTCGCACCCGGCGGCGGCACCGACCTCGTCGCGCGGACCATGGGCATTGCGATGGGCCAGGAGCTGGGCCAGCCCATCATCATCGACAACAAGCCTGGCGCCGGCACGATCATCGGAACGGACGCGGTGGCAAAGGCACCGCCCGACGGCTACACGCTGGTGATGGCCACCGTGGCGCATGTGGTGAACCCCAGCATCCAGAGCAAGCTGCCCTATGACCATGAGAAGGCCTTTGCACCGGTCATGCTCGTCGGGGTGTCGCCGAACGTGCTGGTGGTGCGGGCGGAAAGCCCGCTCAAGTCGGTGCAGGACGTCATCAACGCCGCCAAGGCGAACCCGGGAAAGCTGTCGTTCGCATCGCAAGGCGCGGGAACCTCGGCGCACCTTGCCGGCGAACTGTTCAGGAACCTGACGAAGACGAACATCACCCACATTCCCTACCGCGGTGCCGGTCCGGCCATGAACGATTTGATGGGCGGCCAGGTGGATGTCATGTTCGCAACCGCCGCGGCGGTGGGCACCTTCATCGAAAACGGCAAGCTGCGCGCGCTCGCGGTAACCACGGCCACGCGATCACCGGCCCATGCCCTTGCCAAGGTGCCGACGATTGCCGAAAGCGGCGTACCCGGCTACGTGGCCGACAGCTGGTACGGCCTGTATGCGCCGGCAGGCACTCCCGCAGATGTCGTCGCGCGCCTGAACGCTGCGGCCAGGAAGGCCGTGCAGACGGAGGCCTTTCGCAAGCGCGTGGAAGGAGAGGGCCTTGTGATCAACGCGGGCTCGCCGGCGGACTTCGACAAGTACGCCAAGGGCGAGGAAGCGCGCTGGCGCAAGGTCGTCAAGGAAAACAACATCACCAACGAATGAATGAACAAACGAATGGAGGAACGGCGAAATGACTGATGAACAACTGATCGAGCTCGAAGTTGCAGCCGGCATCGCCACCCTGTGGCTGAACCGGCCCGAAAAGCGCAATGCCATGAGCGACGATATGCGCACGCAATTCATCGCGGCGCTGGAGCATGTGGCCAACGACAAGTCGATTCGCGCGCTGGTGCTCACGGGGCGCGGCAAGGGCTTTTGCGCCGGCGGAGACGTTGCCGGCATGGAGCGGCGCATGCAGGCTCCGGCGGGCGAGGTCGGCTTCAATGGCTGGAGCCGCCAGCAGCGCGTGCACCACACCCAGTCGCTGCTGCACACCATGCCCAAGCCGACGATCGCTGCGGTCAATGGTGCGGCATCGGGCCTGGGGGCGGACACGGCGCTGGCGTGCGATTTCATCATCGCTTCTGATGCGGCAAGCTTCACGTGGTCGTACATCAATCGCGGCATCGTTCCCGATGGCGGCGGCATGTACTTCCTGCCGCGCCGGGTCGGCCTCTCGAAAGCCAAGGAGCTGATCTTCAGCGGCCGGAAGGTCGAACTCGAAGAGGCCATCGGCCTCGGCATTGCCGATCGCCAGGCGAGTGCCGAAACACTCGTTGCCGATGCGCAGCGCTGGGCGGCCGAGATGAGCAAGGGATCGGCCACCGCGCTGGCCCTTGGAAAGACGATCCTCAACCAGAGCTTCGAACTCTCCGCGCACCAGGTGTTTGCACAGGGAAGCCAGGCGCAGGGCATTTGCTACACCAGCACAGAGCACCGCGAATCGGTGATGGCCTTCCTGGCCAGGAGCAGTGCAAAGAACGGGATGACGAAATGACTGAGATGAACGCCATCGCCAGGCTGCTCCAGCCGCGCAGCGTTGCGGTGATCGGCGCATCGGCGGATGCGGCCAAGACCGCCGGCCGGCCCGTGGCCTATTTGCGCAAGCACGGATTCACGGGCGAGATCTACCCGGTCAATCCGCGCGTCGACTCCGTCGGCGGCCTGGCCTGCTACCCGGACATCGCCTCGATTCCCGGCACACCCGATGTGGGCATCGTGCTGCTGGGCGCGGAGCGGGCGCATCAGGCTGTGCGCGAACTCGCGGCCAAGGGCACGGCCGCGGCCATCGTGCTTGCCAGCGGCTACACGGAAACCGGAGAGGAGGGCGCACGGCGCCAGCAGCAACTCATCGAGGCGGCGGGCGGAATGCGCATCCTCGGTCCCAACACCATCGGACTGGTCAATCTGACCGACAACATCGTGCTTTCTGCCAGCGGCGCACTCGAGATGGACCACTTTCCGGTCGGCGGCATCGGCGTGGTCTCGCAAAGCGGAGGCATTCTGGGTGCGCTGCTTTCGCGTGCTGCGGCTCGCGGCATCGGCTTGTCGAAGTTGATCTCGACCAGCAATGAAGTCGATCTGGACCTGGCCGATTTTGTCGACTACCTGGCCGACGACCCGGGCACGAAAGTCATTGCCCTGTACGTGGAGAGCGTCCGCAACGCCGAGAAATTTCGGGCCGCTGCATTGAAGGCGGCTCGCGCGGGCAAACCGGTGGTGGCATTCAAGATCGGCCGTTCCGAGGCCGGCGCCAAGGCTGCCGTGTCGCATACCGGCGCACTGGCGGGCGCCGACAGCATGTACGACGCTTTGTTCAGGCAGGTTGGCGTGATTCGCGCCCAGACCTTCGGCGACCTGCTCGACATTCCGGTCGCACTGGCCACGGGCCGCAAGCTGCGCGGCAAGCGTGTGGCCATCCTGACCTCGACCGGCGGAGCGGGAACCCTGGTTTCGGACGACCTGGGCATGCGAGGATTCGAGACGCCCGCGCCGGACGCCGCAACGGCCGAGGCCTTGCGCGCATTGCAGAGCGGCGACCACGCCGTGCTCGACCGCAACCCCATCGATGTGACCCTGGCCGGCCTGCAACCCGACCTGCTGCGCGGCGCCATCAACGTTCTGCTCAAGAGCCCGAGCTATGACGCGCTGGCGATCATCGTCGGCTCCTCCAGCCTGGCCATGCCGGAGCTGATGGCGGGTGCCATCCAGGACTGCCTTCCCAATTCGGACAAGCCGGTGATCGCCTACGTGAGCCCGCACGCACCCGAAGTGGCGGCCTTGCTCACGCAGCGCGGCGTGCCGGCATTTGCGGCTGCCGAAAGCTGCACCAGCGCGCTCGGCGCCATGCTGAATGCCAGCAGCTGGCAAGAGCCGAAGCTGCCCAGCGAGCCTGCGGCCGACGTGCGCATCGACGATCTGCCCGAGGGCTCCCTCGACGAAGCAGAAGCCAAGCAGCTGTTCACCCGTTTTGGCATGCCCTGCGCGCGCGAGCGGGTCGTGACCATGCCGGCGGAGGCCGAAGGCGCGACCCGCGAACTGGGCGGACGCGTCGTGCTCAAAATTCTTTCGGCCGAGATCACGCACAAAAGCGACGTCGGCGGCGTTGCCGTGAACATGACGGTTGAGACGGTGGGCGCGCGCCTGCTGGTGATGGCCTCCGAAGTCGAGAGCAAGACTGGCGTGCGGCCCCAGCGCTTCCTGGTGCAGGAAATGGTCGGCGGCGGCACCGAGCTGATCCTGGGCGTGCACCACGACGCCCTGGGCACGGCCATTCTGCTGGGCATGGGCGGCATCACCGCCGAGCTGTTCAAGGACACCGCGATGCGGCTGCTTCCTGCTCAGGGGGGCCTCGGCCGCGAGGAGGCGCTTTCGATGGCGCGCGAGCTGAAGACATGGCCCTTGCTCGACGGCTTTCGCGGCCGCCCCAAGGCCGATGTCGACGCGCTGGTCGATGCGATCGTCGCCTTCTCGCAAATGGCGGCCCAGCTCGGCAACCGCTTGCTCGAAGCGGAGATCAACCCGATCTTCGTGCTGCCGCAGGGGCAGGGCGTGTGCGCCGCCGACGGGGTGGTGGTGCTCGCGTCTTCGGAGAGTTGATATGCACGCGACAGAAATATTTGCCCGCTACGCAGCCGATTTCCATCGGCAGCCGCTGCCTCCCGAGGTCATCCATCACGCCAAGCGCGCAGTGATCGATTGGTACGCCTCCGTGTTCCCCGGCCTGGCGGCTGCACCTGTTCGGCAGCTCGAAGAAGTCCTGGCCGATGACCTCGGCTGCGGCCGGGCTTCGCTCATTCTCGGCCGGCCGGCGACAGCGCGCGCGGCGGCGCTCATCAACGGAACGGCCGCCCATGCGGCAGAAGTGGACGACAGTTTCCGCGAGGCCATGTACCACCCAGGCGCCGCGACCATTGCGGCCGCCCTGGCCGCCGGCCAGGATGCGGGCGCCAGCGGCATCGAGTTCTTGCGTGGTGTCGTCCTGGGGTATGAAGTGTCGACGCGCATCGGTGTCGTCATGGGCCGCGCGCACTACAAGTATTGGCACAGCACCGGCACCATCGGCAGCTTTGGCGCCGCGGCCGCCGCCGGTTGCCTGATGTCGCTCGACGAAGCGGCCTTTGCGCACGCGCTGGCAACGGCCGCCACTTTCACTGCCGGCCTGCAACAGGCGTTCCGCATGGACTCGATGTCCAAGCCGCTGCATGCGGGCCGGGCCGCCGAGGCGGGGGTGCTCGCGGCGCAGCTTGCGGCGCGGGGCGTGACCGGCTCGCTCGACGTATTGGACGGAGAAATCGGCCTGGGCCAAGCCATGAGCAGTGGCCCGGATTGGTCGCAGGCCGGCGCGACGCTGGGGCAGGACTTTCACATCACGCGGCTGACCTTCAAGAACCACATCGGCTGCGGCCACACCTTTGCCGCTATCGACGGCGCGCTGGAACTGAAACAGCGCCATGGCCTGGAAGCCGGCGATATAGAGCGCGTGCAGGTGGCAACTTACCGCCCCGCGCTCGATATCGCCTGCTACACGCATCCGGCCACGGCCAACGAAGCGCGCTTCAGCCTCGCCTACGTTGTGGCGACGGTCTTGGCGCATGGCAGCGTGCGCCTGGCGGCGTACGAGCCGACCCGGCTGGCGGACCCGGGGACGCGCGCGCTGATGGAGCGCATGGACCTGGCCGTCGACCCGGAACTGGACGCGGCCTTTCCGGGACAGCGCGCCGCGCGCGTTGTCATCCACACCCGCGACGGGCGCCGTCTCGAACATCTTCAGCCCAACCGCAAGGGCGACCCCGAGCAGGCGTTGACCGACGGCGAATTGGAGGGCAAGTTTCTCGAACTGGCGTCGCCCGTGATCGGGAGCGAACGTGCTGGCGCGCTGCTCGCACGCATCTGGGCGCTGGATACCAGTGCAGCGCTGCCTGCCGCCTGAGTTGGGCCGGCGCCCTTTTCAGCTGGGCGTCGCAGCTCAGGCCGGCCTTTTCCATCGGCCGTGGCCTACCATCGGCCGATGCTGCAACCCTCGTTCTCGTCAGAGCATTCCAGAGGAGGCGCCCGTTGAGGCGCCTCGGCGCTTCCGTCGCGAGAGTGCTTTGGCGTGTGCTGGCGCTGATGCTGGTTGCTCTTGGCCTGCTCGGCGTCTTTCTGCCTGTTCTGCCCACGGTGCCTTTTCTGCTTGCTGCCGCCTGGGCCGGCGGACACGGCTGGCCTGCCTTGGAGCAGTGGCTTGTCGGGCACCCGCGCTACGGCAAGTACATCCGGCAATGGCGGGAGGGAGGCTGCGTACCACGACGCGCGAAGTGGGCGGCCAGCTGGATGATGGCCTTCAGTTCGGCCCTGCTGCTTGCCACCAGCGCCCACATCGCCGTGAAGATCGGCGCGCCGCTGCTCATGGCCGTGGTTGCTATCTGGCTATGGAGGCGGCCGGAGCCGTGATGCTGCCCTCAGTTCCGTTCCGATAGCTGCTCCAGGATGGCCGGGTTCTCCAGCGTCGAGGTGTCCTGTGTGATGGCCTCGCCCTTGGCCACGGAGCGCAGCAGCCGGCGCATGATCTTGCCGCTGCGCGTCTTCGGCAGGTTGTCGCCGAAGCGGATGTCCTTGGGCTTGGCGATGGGACCGATCTCCTTGGCAACCCAGTTGCGCAGTTCGTTGGCGATCTTCTTCGCTTCTTCTCCGGTGGGGCGCGAGCGTTTCAGCACGACGAAGGCGCAGATCGCCTCGCCCGTGGTGTCGTCGGGCCGGCCGACCACGGCGGCTTCGGCCACCAGGGCGGTGCAAGACACCAGCGCCGATTCGATCTCCATCGTGCCCATGCGGTGGCCCGAGACGTTGAGCACATCGTCGATGCGGCCGGTGATCGTGAAATAGCCGGTCTTCGCATCGCGTATGGCGCCGTCGCCCGCGAGGTAGTAGCCCTTGAGCTCCGGCGGGTAGTAGCTTGCCTTGAAGCGCTCCGGGTCGCCCCAGATCGTGCGGATCATGCTCGGCCAGGGCTTCTTCACAACCAGGATGCCGCCCTGGCCGTTGGGCACGTCGGCACCTGTCTCGTCGACGATGGCCGCCGCAATGCCCGGGAACGGCAGGGTGCACGAGCCCGGCACCAGCGGCGTGGCGCCCGGCAGCGGCGTGATCATGTGGCCGCCCGTCTCCGTTTGCCAGAAGGTGTCGACGACGGGGCAGCGCCCCCCGCCCACATGCTGGTGAAACCACTCCCAGGCGGCCGGGTTGATCGGCTCGCCGACCGAGCCCAGGATGCGCAGGCTCGACAGGTCGTAGCGCTTGGGGTGCACGGCTTCGTTGACCTCGGCCGCCTTGATCAGCGAGCGGATGGCCGTGGGCGCGGTGTAGAACACGCTCACTTTGTGGTCCTGGATCATCTTCCAGAAGCGGCCGGCGTCCGGGTAGGTGGGTACGCCCTCGAACACGACTTCGGTCGCGCCCAGCGCCAGCGGGCCGTAGGCGATGTAGGTATGGCCCGTGACCCAGCCGATGTCGGCGGTGCACCAGAACACGTCGTCCGGCTTCAGGTCGAAGGTCCACTGGGTCGTGAGCGCCGCATGCAGCAGGTAGCCGCCGCTGGAATGCTGCACGCCCTTGGGCTTGCCGGTCGATCCCGAGGTGTAGAGCACGAACAGCGGATGCTCGGCGCCCACCCATTCGGGCTCGCAGCTCTCCGGCTGCGCTTGCGTTTCTTCGTGCAGCCAGCGGTCGCGCGAGGCAACCCATGCAATGGGCCCGCCGGTGCGGCGGTAGACGATGACGTTCTTCACGCTCTCGCAGCCGCCCAGTGCAAGGGCTTCGTCGACGATGGCCTTGAGCGGAAGCTGCTTGCCGCCGCGCACCTGTTCGTCGGCGGTGACGACCATCACCGCGCCGGCGTCCTGGATTCGGTCGCGCAGGCTCTGCGCCGAGAAGCCGCCGAACACCACCGAATGCGTGGCGCCGATGCGCGCGCAGGCCTGCATGGCGACCACGCCCTCGATGCTCATCGACATGTAGATGACGACGCGATCGCCTTTCTTCACGCCGCGCGCCTTCAGCGCATTGGCCATGCGGCAGGTGCGCGCGAGCAGATTGCGATAGTTGACGCGGGTGACCTGGCCGTCGTCGGCTTCGAAGACGATCGCGGTCTTGTCGCCCAGGCCGCGCTCCACCTGGCGGTCGAGGCAGTTGTAGGACACGTTGAGCGTGCCGTCTTCGAACCACTTGAAGAAGGGCGCCTGGCTGTCGTCGAGCCCTTGGGTGAACGGGGTTTTCCAGTTCAGGAACTCGCGTGCAAGGCGCGACCAGTAGCCGCTGTAGTCGGCCTCCACCTCGGCGACCAGCTTGTCGTACGCGGCCATGCCGTACACGTGGGCATCCTTCATCTCCGGAGTGGGAACGAAAGCGGTTGAAGGTTCTTTGGTGCTCACGATGGATCTCCTGTTGTTCGATTCAAAGACGTCGAGCGAACTGATTCATCAGTCCGCATGGCTGTTCAGCCAGGCTGCAATAGCCGCGGCACTGCGGAAGTCGTCGCAGGCGCGTGCCGGAACGGTGGGATAGCGCTGGTTCCACATGCGTGCCAGCGCCTGGCCCGGCCCCACCTCCAGCACGCAGCGCACCTGCCGCGCCATGATGTTTTCCATGCATTCGTCCCAACGAACCGTCTGCGCAATCTGGGCCGCCAATGCCGTGCGCGCAGAGTTCGCATCGTGCATGCGCTCCCCCGTGTTGCTGAACAGCACGACGCGAGGCGCGCGAAAAGGCACCTGCGCGAGGGTGTGGAAAAAGCTCTTTGCCGCCTCGCGCATCCAGGGCGTGTGGGACGCGACGTTGACCCGCAGGCGCGTGCAGTGCGCACCGGCTGCCATGCCCGTGCGCTCGGCCTTGTCCAGCGCGGCAACCGGGCCGCCGAGAACCACGCTGGCATCGCCGTTGCGAATGGCGAGCTCGAGTCCCGTTTCGATGCGCAACTGCTCGAGGCTCCGCTCCGGCAGGCCGCTGACAGCCAGCAAGCCACCGGGCGTATGCGCGGCGCAACGGTCCATCGCCTCGGCCCGTTGCGGCGCAAGCGCTGCCGCAGCGCCGGGATCGATGACGCCGGCCGCGCTGAAGGCGGCCAGTTCGCCGACGCTGTAGCCCGCCACCGCGGCCGGCGGTGGCACCAGGGGCGCGAGCTGCCCCCAGGCTGCCAATGCAAGGCTCGTCAGGAGCAATTGCGCGTTGCCGTTCCGCTGGGCCCATTCCGGATCGGCGAGTGCACCGCGCCAATCGTCGATGCCAAGCTGCGAGCACATGCCGCGCACGATGGCGTCGTCCGCCAGCCAGGGAAGCATGGCAGGGTGCTGGGTGCCCTGGCCGGAGAAAAGCAGCGCGTAGCTCATGGGGCCGAACACAGGCGCTGGACCCAGCAGGCGGCGGCGAGCGTGTCTGCCGCGCCGCCGGGCGACAGCCGCTGCCGCACGAAATCGTCTGCAATGGCCTGCGCCTCCCGGAGCCCTTGGGGCCGTGCGATGCCTCCCCGGTCCAGGAAGCCTTGCGCCGCGCGTTGGGCGCCGCGCAGGCCCGCAAGGCCGCCGCGGTGCGCCAGGTTGCTGTCGTCCAGCACCGCGATGATGTGGAACAAGGCATCGAGCCGGGCCTGGCGAGCCGTGAGGCCACGGGCCAGCGCGCGCTGCAATGCCGGCAGGGCTGTTTCGAACAGCACCGGGAAACCCAGCGCCGCTTCTTCGGATGCACTGCGCAGGCCGTGGCGCCGCGCAGCGATGCCACCGGGCAATGCGGACGGCCTCTGGCTGCGACTGGCCAGTGCCTCGCCCCAGTGGCGGCGCAGCGCATCACGCAAGCCGGCCGGGTGCAATGCGCCGCCTTGCTCTCGCAGCGCGGCACCCGCCGCGGCGCACAGCAGCCCGAGCATGAAGATGGCGCCGCGGTGCGTGTTGACGCCACCGGTGGCGGCCAGCATGCGCGCCTCGGCCGCAATGCCATGCCGTTCGAGTACCGGAAAATCCGCGCCTTCTGCGCCGGCCTCGGCAATCTGCACGAAGTAGCGGCGCAGTGAGAACAGGCTGCGCATGAAGGTGTGCGCGTCCATGTCGTCGTGGCTGCCTCGGTCGATCAGCGTGACCAGCCCGGGCTTGGGCGACAGCGAGAGTTCGTCGTAGAGCGCGAGCGTGGCGGCGCGGCCGATCATCGGCGGCGTGAGCGGCGCCTGCGCCTGCAGCAAGAGGGCGGAGCTTTTCATGCGGTCAGCTCCGTCATTTGGGCATGCTCGCACCACGCGGTATCGCGTTGCAGGCTCACGCCATCGAGCCGCTTGACCAACACGGCCCGTGCACGTCCGGCGCGCCACTCGTTCCATTCACGCCACGCCACCGCCGAGCCGTCGTTGAACAAAAGCTCGCCGTCCAGCCGCAGCAGTGGCAACTCGAACGACGCAAGCGCCCGAGCAACGGCATCTGCATGCGCCGCGCCCTCGACGGTGACCGACAGATCGAGATCGGAGGCCGCGTGCACGTGATCGAGGCCGCTGATTGCCTGCCAGCCGTAGCTGCCGAACACGCGCGCCGTGGCGTGGCGTTCGTCTAGTCTGCCGAGCAGTTCGCGGATCGCGCCTTGTGCTGGCGGTGGCAGCAGGCCTTGCACGTCGGCAAGCCGCGGGAACTCGTCGAGGCCAAGCACCGCGGCGTGCGGCACCTGCAGTGCAAGCCGGCGCTTCGCCCAGCGCGCGGGCGCCGGCAAGCCGAGTGCGATCCGCTCGCTGGCAGCGGAATCGGCTGGCTGCCGCGTCACGACCAGCGGCAGTTGATGCGACGCCCAATGCCCAAGGCATTCGCGTGCCTGCTCGTCCCATGGCCGGCCCAGCACGGCGGCCCAGCCGCTGGTGGAAAGCCGGGCGAGTTGATGGCGATGCAGCGGAGCCATGGCGGTTTTTCGTATCCGGGCGCGGTCAGGCCGCGTCAAGCACGCGCTGCACGACCGCGGCGGCCATGCGGCGCCCGCCGCGTTCGGCGCCGTCCTGCGCACGTTGGTCTTCCGTCGGCGTGTGCGCCAGCGCCTCGCGCAGGCAGGCCTGCAAGTTGCCTTGCCAAAGCGCACGCACGCCGCCCATCGCCACGTAGTTCTGCACACCGGGCGCGAACACCGGGTTGGACTGCGACAGGGCAGTGAGCTTTTCTTCCGGCAGCTTGGTCACGCGGGCCATGGCGGGAATGCGCATCACGCGGATCTCGGCGTCAGGCAGCGCGTAGCAGGCGTCGGCGATCAAGCCCGAGGTGATGAATCCGCCGGACAGCGCCTGGTCGTACACCAGGCCGATCACGCGGTGGCCGCGCCGCCGCGCCAGGTCGATGCTCGCGCCGAGGTGCGCCATCGCGCGGTTGATGCCGAGCAGTTCGTCGCGCCGGCGCAGTTGCTGGCCCTGGGTGTCGATCAAGAGCAGGATCGGCCGGCCCGGGTGCTTGGTGACGGTGTCCAGCACCACGCGGGCTTGCGCCAGTGCAAGCCGCACCCCGATCGGTGCGTGGTTCGTGGTGCCGATCACCGCAACAGGCTCGCCCTCGAAGATGACTTCGCCCTGCAGAAAATCGCCGTCTTCGCGCATGCCGTGGTACGGGCCGAAGAGCTGGGTGACGAGTGAATTCCACTGCATGGATTGCCTCTCTCTGTCTTTGTTCAAACGGTGCGCAGCGCGCGGACGGCATCCACTGAAAGCTCGGGTACCTGCTGCGCATCGGGAATGCCGAGCGCGGTCCAGAGCAGGGTTGCTTCGTCGCTGTCAGTGGAGCCGGTGGCGCCGGTGGAGGGCAGGGCATGCAAGCGCTCCGTGAGCAGCACGTGCTCCTGCTCCAGCGCAGCCAAGGTCAATGGCTTCGAAGCGGATAGCGCCGCAATGGCCGCCGCGCGAAAAGCGGCAACGTCGTCTTCCACCAGCGCATCGCAGTCGCCAGTGAGCCAGCGGTGCTTGCCGCCGGTGGTGCGCCAGACCAGCGCGCGGTCGCGCGAGTCGAATTCATCCACGCCGTGGGAGGCCTCGATCACCTCCGGGCCTGACATCGCCAGCCGGCCGACGTCGCTCATCACGATGTAGTCGGCGCAGCGCGCGACGATGCCCATGCCGCCGAAGCAACCGTTGGCGCCGCCGATCAGCACGATCACCGGGATGCCGGCGGCGCGCACGTCGAGCAGGGCACGCATCACTTCCGACACCGCGATGAGCCCGGCGTTGGCCTCGTGCAGGCGCACGCCGCCCGATTCGGCCAGCAGCAGCACGGCCGCCGGCCGGTCGCGGAGCGCCCGCTGCAGCAGGCCGACCAGCTTGGCGCCGTGCACCTCGCCGACACCGCCGCCCATGAATGCGCCTTCCTGCGCGGCCACGAACACGCTGCGGCCGTCGAGCATTGCGCGGCCGACCGCCACGCCGTCGTCGAACGCACAGGGCACGCCAAGCTGCGCCAGATGCGGGCTGGTGACCCGCTCGCTCGGAGGCAGCCATTCATGAAAACTGTCGGCGTCGAGCAGCACCGCCAGCCGCTCGCGCGCCGAGCATTCGGCATAGCTGATCACGGCCGGCCTCCTGCGATCTCCGCCACCGCCTGGTCGAGCCGCAGGCTCACCACCGCGGGCGTGGCGCCCATGTCGTTGATCGACACGCGCACGCCGGCCAGCGGATGGCGGGCGTGGAAGTCGTTCATCACGGCCTGCCAGATGGGGCCGAAGCCACGTGCCGACGTTTCGACACGTACCGCGCAGCCGTTGCCGGCGTCTGGCTCGAGCATGACCTCGAGGTTGCCGGAGCCGACGACGCCGACCAGCACCGGCGCAAAGGCACCGGCCTGGCGGCCGCCGGAAAAAGAAAAGTCCAGGGTTTCAAGCCCTGCGGGAACGTCGCTCATCGTTGAATCTCCTGCTACCAGTTTCTGAAACGCTTGGGCGGCTGGTACAGCCCGCCGGAGGCGCGCACCAGGTCGCGCATGTTGCGTGCGGCCAGCAGATTGCGCGTGGCCTGGCGGGGATCGATGCCCAGGTCCTGCGGCCGGCGGATCACGCCGCGGTCGCGCAGGTTCTCGACCGCGCGCCTGTCGCGCGCCAGGCCCACCGCGGTGTAGCCGGCCACGCCGCGAATCGCCTGCTCGCGCTCCTCGTCGCTGCGGCACAGCAGCAGGTTGGCAATGCCCTCTTCGGTGAGGATGTGCGAGACGTCGTCGCCGTAGATCATGATCGGCGGCAGCTCCATGCCGGCCTGCTCCTGCAGCGTCCAGGCATCGAGCCGGTCGACGAAGGCCGGCTGCATGTGCTCGCGAAAGGTCTCCACCATCTGCACCACCAGCTTTTGCCCGCGCGGCGTGCCGGCTGCGCCCGTGCGCCCGGCGCGCGCTTCACGCCCCGCCTTGAGCCAGGCCGGGCTCGAGTGCCGGCGTCCGCGCGCGTCGGCGCCCATGTTGGGCGCACCGCCAAAGCCGGCGATACGGCCCAGTGTGGCGGTGGAACTGTTGCCGTCCAGATCGACCTGCAGCGTCGAGCCGATGAACATGTCGCAGGCGTAATGGCCCGCCGCCTGGCAGAACGCCCGGTTGCTGCGCAGGCTGCCGTCGGGGCCGGTGAAGAACACGTCGGAGCGCGCGCGAATGTAGTCTTCCATGCCCAGCTCGGAGCCGAAGGAATGCACCGATTCGACCCAGCCCGCCTCGATGGCCGGAATCAGCGCCGGATGCGGGTTCAGCGCCCAGTGCTTGCCGAACTTGCCCTTGAGGCCGAGCGACTCCGCATAGGTCGGCAGCAGCAGCTCGATGGCCGCGGTGTCGAAGCCGATGCCGTGGTTCAGGCGCTGCACGCCGTACTCGGCGTAGATGCCCTTGATCGCCATCATCGCCATCAGGATCTGGACCTCGCTGATCTGCGCCGGGTCGCGCGTGAACAGCGGCTCGATGAAATTGGGCCGCGGCGCCTTCACGACGAAGCTCACCCAATCGGCGGGAATGTCGATGCGCGGCAGGGTGGTCGTCTTGCCGTCGACCATTTCATTGACCTGCGCAATGACGATGCCGCCCGAGAACGCCGTGGCCTCGACGATGGCTGGCGTGTCTTCGGTATTGGGGCCGGTGTAGAGATTGCCTTCCGCGTCGGCCGCCTGCGCGGCGACCAGCGCCACCTTGGGTGTCAGGTCGACGAAGTAGCGCGCGAACAGTTCCAGGTAGGTGTGGATGGCGCCGATCTCGATGCGCCCGGCAGACACGAGCTTGGCCAGCCGCGCACCCTGAGGCCCTGAAAAGCTGAAGTCCAGCCGGGCGGCCACGCCGTTCTCGAAAACGTCCAGATGCTCCGGCAGCGCCAGCACCGACTGCACCATGTGCAGCCCATGCACCTTGGCCGGATCGACCTGGACCAGGGCGCGCGCAAGGAAGTCGGCCTGCTTCTGGTTGTTGCCCTCCAGGCAGACGCGGTCGCCGGGCGAGAGCACCGACTCGAGCAGGGTGGCAATGGCTTCGGTGTCGACGCACTTGCCGGCGAGCCGGTTTCCGAGTGCATCGGCCGCGCGTGCCAACCGCATGCTGCGGTCGTCGGCCTTGGAGGTCCAGGATCTGGAGATCATAGGAAGATGAGTTGAAGTTCGATCGAAAACCGCGGCGCCCTCACAGCACCACGAAGAGCAGCCACACCACCACCGGCGCCACCAGCGTCACGATGGCGCCGTACACCATCAGCTGCCGGAAGAACACGTCCCGGTCTACGCCCTTGGCGTTGGCAAGCACCAGCGCGCCGTTGGTGGAGAACGGACTGACGTCCACGATGGTCGAGGACACGGCCATTGCCGCGATGAAGCCGATGGCACTGACGCCGCTGTCGCCCTGCAGGAACGGCACCGCCAGCGGAATCAGCGAGCCGAGCACCGCGGTCGACGAGGCAAAGGCCGAGACCACCGCGCCGACGAAGCACAGCAGCAGCGCGGCAATCATGGGAGAGGTGAGCCCGGCCACACTGTGGCCGACGAAGTCGATCGTGCCCATCTTGTCCATCACGCCCACGTAGGTGCTGACGCCCACGATCAGCATGATTTCCGGCCACGACACCTGGCCCAGCGCGCGCTTTTGCAGGTTGGGCGCCATCAGCGTCAGCACGAGGCCGATGCTGATCGAGACGAAGCCGATGTCCTGCTTGAAGAACAGCGTCAGCACGGCGAGCGCAAGCAGTCCGGCCACGGTGGCGATGCGGTAGGCATGCGAGCCAGGCTGCGCGGCTTCGGCGCGCGATGACTCCATCAGCGAGTTTTCTGCCCGCGCCGCGATGCGCCGCTCTTCGGGAAACGATTCGCCCTCGGCATCGCCATACACCTGCGCGCCGCTCTGCCCGTGCGATGCACGTGGCACGACCGGGGCGCTGCCATCGGCGTTCGCTCGCTGCCGCAGCAGCTTCATGCCGCCCATCAGGAAGAACAGCAGCAGCGACACCGACAGGTTGACCCCGAGGCTTGCCAGCATGGTGGCAACCTCGTTCAGCGGCAGGCCGGCCTTGGCGACGATCTTGTTGGTGATGCCGCCGTAGATGCTGATCGGCGAAAAGCCGCCCCCTTGAGCACCGTGCACCACCATCAACCCCATGAGCAGCGGGTTGATGCCGTACTTGGCGGCAAAGCCAAGCGCGATAGGCGCAATGATGGCCACAGCCGCCGGGCTGACCGCGCCCACCGCCGTGAGCAGCGCGGCAATGAGAAACATGATCCAGGGAATGGCGGCAATGCGACCGCGCACCGCGCGCACCGCCAGCCTCACCAGCCAATCGATGGTGCCGTTGTTCTGCGCCAGCGCGAACAGGTAGGTGATGCCGACGAGCGTAAGAAACAGGTCGGCCGGAAAGCCGCCCATGATCGCCTTCGTGTTCATGCCGGCCACCAGCGTGCCGACCAGGAACGCGCCGACGAAGGCGATCACGCCCATGTTGATGGGCAGCACGGTGGCCAGCACGAACATGCCGACCAGCGCGTAAATCGAAATCCAATGTGAACTCATCGATGCGTCTCCGGTGTTTTAGGTACGACGCACATGGCACCACGCGTCTGGGTCCGTACGGTACGCACCCCCTCCGGGACGATCAATGAAGCGGCGTTGTCGACCTTTACGCCTTGTGAAACGATCGAGGGTTAACCCTGATCGGCCGGGTGCTTAACCCTCAGCCGAGTTCGGCTCTTGCCAGGCGGCACACCGACAGCAGCGCCAGCAGGTTCGGGTCGCGCTCGCGCGTGCGCAGGAAGTTGAGCGCGATGGTCTGGCGCATCAAGTACCGGGGTTGCAGCGGAATGAGCTGCACCTTCTGCGGCATCACACCGCGCACCCGCCCCGGCAGCAGCGTGTAGCCGACGCCGCCGCTCACCAGGTTCATCAGCGAGAAGATGTCGTCGGTCTTCATCACCACGTTGGGCGTGAATCCGGCGATGCGGAAGGTTTCGACAAACCCCCTGTAGGTGACGAAGCCTTCGCTCAGGCTCACGAAGCGCTCGCCGGCGCAGCTGCTCAGGTCGATCTCGGCCAGCGCGGAGTAGGGGGAGCCTACGGGGGCGGCAAACTGGATATCGTCTTCGAACAGCGGTTCCGATTCGACGTCGGAAACATCTTCGGGAATGGCCATGAGCGCGGCGTCGATTGCGCCGTCCCGCAGCTTCTGCAGCAGGTGCGCGTTGGAGCCGAGCACAAGCTCGGTGTGCAGGTCGGGCTTGCGCAGCTTCATGCCCATGATGAGCTGCGGCACCGTGCGGCTGGTCAGGGAATAGAGCGAACCGATGCGGATGCGGTCGGCCGAGTAGCCGGCAACTTCGCGCGTGGCGCGAACGCCCTCGGACATGGTGCGAAGCACATCGCGCGCTACCTCGGCCAGCGCATGGGCGGCTTCGGTCGGGTGCAGGTTGCGGCCTTCGTGCCGGAACAGGGCGCAGCGCAAACCGGTTTCCAGCGAATGCAGGGCGCGGTGCACGCTGACGGCGCTGATGTCGAGCTTTTCCGCCGCGCGGGCCAGATTGCCGGCTTCCATGAAGGCCAGCAGGATCTCGAGCTTGCGGAAAGTGATTTCTTCGTCGACGTGGAGGAGCATGGGCGGCCTGCGGATGACACCGGATCGTACCCCTGGCGATCATGGACGGCATCGGCTTCAGATTGCGACATTGGCTGACAGCCAGCCGATGCCGCGAGGTACAGCGTCCCGCCATGGCCAAGCTCGACCGCTACCAGCCGATGCTGCTCGACGAACGTCCCATCGTCCTCGACGAGCCGGGATGGATCTACGAACTGAAGTTGAACGGCTATCGGGTGCTGGCCGAGTTCGGCGGCGCCGTGCAGCTGCGCACGCGCAATGGAACCGATGCCACCACGTGGTTTCCGGAGGTCACGCAAAGCCTGGGCATGCTGAAAAGCGGGCAGTGCGTGGTCGACGGCGAGGTCTGCGTGTTCGACCAGGCGGGCCGCAGCGACTTCAGCCAGCTGCAGGATCGCGGGGCCCGGGGCCGCTATCCGGGTGGCCCGAACGTCGTCTACTGCGTCTTCGATCTGCTGGTGCACCGCGGCGTCGACATCACGCAGCAGCCGTTGCTCGAGCGCAAGGCCGCGCTCGCCGCGATTTTCAAGAAGAGGCCGCGGCCATACATCATGTACGTCGACCATTTCGAATCGGGCGCTGCCCAGCTTTTCGCCGACGTCGTGATGCCGATGAAACTGGAAGGCCTGGTGGCCAAGCGCGCGGGCAGCGTCTACCAGCCGGGCGTCCGGTCGAGCGATTGGGTAAAGGTTAAACGCAGCGTCATCCCGGCGGGGCGGCTTGCGCGAACCTGACTCAACAGTTCACTCGTGCACCATGACCGTGTTTCGCCCCTCCTGCTTGGCAAGATAGAGCGCCTCGTCCGCGGCTTTCAAAAGCTCGAACGGCGTGCTGTCGGGCTGCGGCACTCCGGCCGCCACGCCAAGGCTGATGGACACCGTGCCCAGCGCCGACGCCGCATGGGGAATACGCAGATCGGCCACGGCCAGCCGCGCCCTCTGTGCAACTTCGAGCGCACCTTCGGCGTCGGTCGCGGGCAACAGCAGAACCATTTCCTCGCCGCCGTAGCGCGCGACCAGGTCGCCGGAGCGCCACACGGCCGAGCGCAGCGCGTGGGCAATCCGGCGCAGGCACTCGTCGCCTCCGAGATGGCCGTACAGGTCGTTGTACTTCTTGAACTCGTCGACGTCGACCATGACGACCGCCAGCGGCGTCTGGCCTTCCAGCGCCTGCTGGAAGTTGAAGAGCAGGCGGGCGTCGAAGTAGCGGCGGTTGGCCAGGCCTGTGAGCCCATCTTCCTGTGCAAGATGTTCCAGGCGCTCATTGGCTTCGGTCAGTGCGTCGCGGGCGCTTCGCAAATGCAGTTCCGCCACCAGCCGCCTCCGCATCGACCGGATCAGGTAGCGGCCCGAGACGCCGACGATCAGGCACAGAAGGACCACCCAGGTCGTTTGATAGATCGATGCGGATTTCCATTCCTGCAGCGCCTCGTCCTTGCCGACGGCAACGGTCACGAAGAGCGGATAGTCCAGCAGGTGTTCGAAGCTGATGATCCGCGTCACGCCGTCGATCGCCGATCTTCCTTCGACAGTGCCCGAGCGCGAAGCCTGGAAGCGCTTCTGGAACGGCGAGTCCGTGTTGCGCCGGTTCATATCGGCTTCCCTGAAGGGGCGGCGAACCAGGAGCTGGTCCGTTCCGAACAGCGCAATCGCTCCCTGCTCGCCGATCTGAAAACGGTCCAGCACGCTCAGCAGGTGCTTGACGTTGAGCGTGACCAGCACCACGCCGGCAAAGTTGCCGTCGGGGTCGTTGATTCTTCGCGAGACCGGGATCACCCATTCGCCCGAAGAGCGGCTCACGATGGGCCCGCTGATCAGCGTTCGCGCGCTCGGGTTGTTCCGGTGGTAAATGAAGTACTCGCGGTCCGAGTTGTTCTTGGTACCCGCCGGAGATGCCTCGGAATAGACCAGCCAGCGGCCTTGCTCGTCGTAGATGAAGAGCCCCTTGATGGATTGGACTTCGGAGGCATGGTTCACCAGCACCGGCTGAAGACGCTGCAGCGTCTCGGGCGTGATGTCCGCGCGCTCGAGTTCGAAGACGATGCCCGAGATGATGTGTTCGGCCAGGGCGACGGTGCTGTCGATCTGCTGGCTCACCGCGCGTGCGAGGTTGGTGTTCGCCCGCTCGATCTGCTCGTTTTCTGCGGTGCGCGCGCGAATGACCAGCCACGCGTTCATGACCAGCAACGCCACGCACACAAAGACTACAAACAAAGTAGTACCGAAAATGACTCGGCTTTTTTGCGCGTCCGTCTTTCGGGCGAGGGAGCTCGCGTCGTTCGATGACCTCGGGCCAATGGACGTATCTGGAGCCGTCTCGGGCGACGGAGGAGAGGGCGCTTTTTTCATCGAAGGCTCGACTCTACAAAAAAAACGTCGGTCGCCGTCTCTACTCGCGCTGCGGTATTTCTTTTTTGTCGCACGTCGAGCCTGAAGCGACGCTGCGTGTCACCTTTTCGAGGTAATTCGCGTGCTTTTCTTCGAGCGCAACGCGGGCATGGATCGTGCGCTGACTGCCGCGGTGGACTCTTTTTTAAATCAACAAGCGCTTTTCATGATCATGTTTTTTCGAGGGTGCATTTCAGCACTGGTGTTTTCGGTGCTTCTGTTTGGCTGTGGCGGAGGAAGTGGTGGTGGCGGTCAGGGTGGCGGCCTGGGCAGTCTGGCCGGGTTCGCCGGCAACGGTGCTATCCAAGGCGGCGATGGCCAGAGTACCGGCGGGGCAGGGAACACGGGCAGCACAGGTGGAGCAAGTGGCGCCGGCAATGCAGGAGGAAGTACTCCGCCCATCCCGGCAACCACCGCATTGGTGACCACGCTCGGCAAGCCCGCGCGGGTGCTGCTTGGGCTAGGTGCAGGCAGTCCGATCGATCTGATGAAAAGCCAGGACATTCACCCGGACATCGTCGACACCTACCTCGTGGGCGTTGGCTCAGGCGCCTGGCCCAGCTGGAACAGCCCGGACGGCGCCTATGTCACATTCACCGCGCAGGCCATCCAGGCTTACGGCGCGGTTCCGATGTTCACGCTCTACCAGATGGCCACCAGCGGTGAGGGCAATCTGAGCATCCTCAACGATGCCACCTTCATGAACAACTACTGGGCGCAGGTGCGCCTGATGTACCAGCGCATTGCAGCCCTCGGTACGCCCGTTCTGGTCAATCTGGAGCCGGACTTCTGGGGATTCGTCGCGTCGCAAGCACCCGGTCGCGATGCGACGCGGATGACAGCCGCCGTGAACAACCAGCCCGAGTGCGCAGGGTTGCCGAACACCGTTGCAGGCCTCGGCCAATGCCTTGTGCAGATGGGCAGGCAGATCGCGCCCAAGGCGCTGATGGGGTTTCCGCCTGCCTTCTGGAGCGGCACCCCTGCCGAGATCGGCGCGCAGATGAAAGCGGTCGGGGCACATCAGGCGGACTTCATCGTTGCCCAGACGAGCGACCGTGACGCGGGCTGCCGCGAAGTCCCGTCGCCTCCCGAGGAATGCACGGGGCGAAGCGGGCCGTTCTATTGGGACGCAACCAACCAGGCCTCTCCGAATTTCCATGAGTCGCAGAGCCAGATCTCGGCCTATCGCGCGGCCCTGGGCAATGGCCTTCCGATCCTGTGGTGGCAGACACCGATGGGCGTGCCGTCCGACACGCCCGGCGGTACCGATCAGCACTACCGGAACAACCATGTCGACTACATGCTGCGCAACACGCAGGAGTACGGCGATACCCACACGTTCGCGATCGTCTTCAGTCCGGGCGGCAGCCATCAGACGTCGATCAGCACCGATGGCGGCCAGTTTGCCCGCCTCTCGAGTCAGTATCTCGCGCGAGGCGGCGCCACCCTGAAGTAGCGCCTAGCCCGGCGCCGCGCCCTGGGTGGCCGTGTAGACGGCATACAGCGACTGGCTCGCCGCCATGAACAGGCGGTTGCGCTTGGGGCCGCCGAAGCAGACGTTGCCGCAGACTTCCGGCAGCCGGATACGTCCGATGAGCCGGCCTTGCGGCGTCCATACCGTGACGCC
Organism: Variovorax sp. CCNWLW235; assembly: GCF_037204085.1. Taxonomy (NCBI): domain Bacteria; kingdom Pseudomonadati; phylum Pseudomonadota; class Betaproteobacteria; order Burkholderiales; family Comamonadaceae; genus Variovorax; species Variovorax sp. CCNWLW235. The sequence continues at coordinate 66,341 of NZ_JBBCBW010000012.1, forward strand.
GCTGTAGCCCACGTTGCGGCCCGCATTGCTGGAGCACCACAGGTTGCCGTCGACGTCGGCGCGCACGCCGTCGGGCGCGCACTTCACGCCGTCGACCATGAAGTTGCTGAAGAGCTTGCCGTTGCTGAGCTTGTTGTCGGAGCCGACATCGAACACATACATGTCGCCCTTGCCGCCTGCGATGGTGTCGCCCGGTCCTTGCCCGGTGCTGACGATGTAGAGCTTCTTGAAGTCCGGCGAGAAGCACAGGCCGTTCGGGTCTGGCACCAGGTCTTCTCCGGCCACCTGCGTGAGCGTGCCGCTCTTGTCCAGGCGATACACCGCGGTCGGCAGTTCGCGCTTGTACGAGCCGATCTCGGGCGGCTGCCCAAGCCTCGGGTTGAGCCGGCCGGCCTTGTTCGCGGGCCCGCCCGGTGCATCTACCGCGCCCTCGTAGAGCTGGGCGCCGTAGGGCGGATCGGTGAACCAGTAGCTGCCGTCAGGGTGAGGAACGATGTCGTTGGGCGAGTTGAGCCGCTTGCCGTTGAAGCTCGAGGCGAGGACGGTGACTGAGCCGTCGAGCTCGTAGCGCACCACGCGCCGCGTCAGGTGCTCGCAGGACAACTGCCTGCCCTGGTAGTCGAAGGTATTGCCGTTGCTGTTGTTGGAAGGCGCACGAAAAACGCTCACGTGCCCGTCGTCTTCGCTCCAACGCAACTGGCGGTTGTTCGGTATGTCGCTCCACACCAGAAAGCGGCCGACGGAATTCCACGCCGGCCCTTCGGACCACAGCGCGCCGGTCCACAGCCGCTGGATGGGGGCGTTGGGCTGGCGCAGGCCATCGAAGGCCGGGTCGACGGTGAGCACGTCGGGGTCGGTGAAGTAGGTGGTCGGCGTCCCGCCCGGGCCGAAGTCGCGCGGCGGCTGGGTGATGGTGCTCGGCGGTGCAACCGGTTTGCCGGAGGCAGCTTGCGCGTGCGTCCATCGCGGAAAGACGAAGGAGGCGCCTACCGCGGCGCCCACGCCGCCAAGAAGCTTCCGGCGTAGTACCGAACTATTCAAACCTGGATCGACTTTTTCTTGTGCCACTAATCACTCCATGAAAAGGATGGAAGAAGCTGGAGAAGGGCGGGACGTCTCCAGGCTCGCTTGATACATGAGCCGGCCATCGCGGTCAACGGCGTCGGTGTCCGCAGATACGTAGTTCCCCTCGCGGCTGGGTCAGATTGCGATCAGGCCGGCGCAAGAGCATGCCGTTGCGTTCGACAACCCACCACATCGGGCACGTATGAAAAACAGAAATCTTGCCAGGGGGCTCTTCCTCATGGCAATTGCGCTGGCCTTCGGCCTTACGGCGCTTCGCTATCCCATCGGAGACCTGAGCCGTGCGGGGCCGGGGCTTTTTCCGGTGATGGTGAGCAGCCTGCTGCTGCTGATCGGCGTGTCGACCGTGGTGCGGTCGTTCTTTGTCGAGCCGGTTCGGCTGGACCTTCACTTCAAGAACATCGCACTCATTCTTGCAAGCCTTTGCGGCTTCGCGTTGATCTCGATGTACCTGGACATGGCCGCGGGCATCGTCTTCATGGTGTTCTGTTCGGCCTTTGCGGGCAGCTCGAACTCGTGGCTGCGCAACGTCAAGATTTCCGCCGGGCTGATCGCCATGGCGTTCGCGCTTCAGAAACTCCTCGGCTTGAACCTGCCACTTTTCTGAGGGGCGAGATATGGAAGTCCTCAACAACCTGGCGTTCGGCTTTTCGCACGCCCTCACTTGGCAGAACCTGCTGTTCTGCGCCATCGGCTGCACGGTGGGAACGCTGGTCGGCCTGCTGCCGGGCCTCGGACCGCTGGCAACCATCAGCCTGCTGCTGCCGCTGACCTATTCCATTCCCACGACCGGCGCACTCATCATGCTGGCCGGCATTTACTACGGTGCGCAATATGGCGACAGCGTGAGCGCCATCACCATGAAGATCCCGCATGCGAGCAGCATCGTGGCCTGCATCGACGGGTATGCGATGACGCTGAAAGGGCAGACCGGCCTGGCGCTCTTCACGGCCGGTTTCTCCAGCTTCATCGGCGGCACGGTGGCCATCCTGGTGCTGTCGTTCTTCGCGCCCATGCTGGGCGAGGTCGCCTTCCTGTTCGGCCCGGCGGACTACGTCGCGATGATGCTGGTGGGCTTTGTGTGCGTGAGCTTCGTCACCACAGGCAGCCTGCTGAACGGCCTGGCAATGTGCATGATTGGCGTGCTGCTGGGAACCATTGGCACCGACGTGAACAGCGGCATGGCGCGCTTCACGCTGGACATGCCGTTTTTGACCGACGGTGTCGGCATCGTGAGCATCGCGCTGGGGTGCTTCGGCATTGCAGAAATTACCAAGAACCTCGACTCCCGCGAGGAGCGCTCGCCCTTCAACGGCAAGATCAACCTCATTCCCACCTGGGCGGAGTTCAAGCGGATCATTCCCAGCGCGCTGCGCGGCAGCGTGGTCGGCTCGCTGCTGGGCATCTTGCCCGGCGGCGGCCCGACCATTGCGCAGTTTGCGGCCTACGCGCTCGACAAGAAGGTGAGCAAGTACAAGCATGAGATCGGCTCCGGCTGCATCGAGGGTGTGGCCGGCCAAGCGGCGGCCGATGAAGCGGCCGCGCGCACGAGCTTCATTCCGCTGATGAGCATCGGCATTCCCGAAAACGCAGTAATGGCGTTGATGCTCGCGGCCTTCATCATCAAGGGCATCCAGCCGGGGCCCAACATGATCGGCGCGCACCCCGAGCTGTTCTGGGGCCTGGTGGCCAGCATGTGGATCGGCAATGTGTTCTTGCTGGTGCTGAACGTGCCGCTGGTGCGCTACTGGCTCTCGGTGTTCAAGATTCCGTACAGCGTGCTTTTTCCGTCGATCCTGTTCTTCTGCTGCATTGGCACCTACAGCGTCAACAACAATCTCGAAGACGTCTTCATCACGTCCGCCTTCGGCTTCATGGGCTACATGTTCATGCGGCTCGAACTGGACGCCGCGCCGCTCATGCTCGGATTCATCCTCGGGCCGATGCTGGAAGAGAACTTCCGCCGGGCCATGCTGCTGAGCCGCGGAAGCTTCAATGTGTTCATCAACCGGCCCATCAGCGGCACGCTCATGGCGCTGATCGCCGTCTTCACCGCGTGGCAGATTGTGGCCTTCGTCATCAAGGCACAGAAGAAGAATGCCGGCACAGGCATCGTGCATGGCGCGTTGGCAGAGGAGTGACTTTGCGCTGCCCTGCTGAGAACTAAACAGAAAGCAATATCGAGTTGGAAATTACTCCCAATTTCTGATGGAAAAATTTCACAAATGTTCGACAAATGAATGCAAGTAGAAATTTTCGTCACGCATGAGTAACGGACTTTTTCTAGAGTCACATGCGTGATCAATGACTCCGGAGGGAAGCTCATTGATGCATATCGCGCTGTCGGCACCAGACAGCTTTTTGCTTTCAATGACTTCAGGAGAAATCACCATGGCAGTAGACATGTTCATGCGCGTCGAGGGCGCAAACGGCGAATCCAAGGACTCGAACCATAAGGACTGGACGGATATCAAGTCGTTTGCATGGGGAGCGACGCAGCCTGGAAACATGGTCAGCGGCGGTGGCGGCGGCGTGGGCAAGGCAAGCTTCAACGACCTGCAGGTTCTTGCACGCATCGACAAGGCGGCCCCGTCCGTCATGAAGAACTGCGCAAGCGGCAAGCACCTGAGCAAGGTCGAAGTGTCGGTGTGCAAGGCCGGCGGCTCGCAGATCGAATACACCCGCGTCACGCTCGAAGAAGTGCTGGTGACCTCGGTGCAGTACACGGCCGAGCAGGGCAGCGATGCGGTGCTGGTGCAGTTTGCCTTCCAGGCCGCCAAGGTGAAGCAGCAGTACTGGGAACAGACCGACAAGGGCGGCAAGGGCGCCGAAACCGTTCTGGCCTGGAACATCAAGGAAAACCGGGAGGCTTGAGCCTCTTGCCGTCCGACGTCTCGGGGCCTCGTTTCTGAGGTCCCGGGCGTTGCGCAGCGTGCTTCTTTCCGCCGGTCAACTCAGGGGGAATCCATGCCAACAGGCTCCGCGCAGCTTGCGCGTGTTCTCAGCGTTTCATCGTCGGCCATGCCCACGTTGGGCGGCGAACCGGCATTGGAGCCGATAGCCATCGACGGCAGTGAAGGGCTGAGCAGCCTGTTCGGCTATACCTTGACCCTGGCCACTCCCGAGCAGTCCGGCTACAACGAGCGCCAGGCCGCCAATGTGGCCATCAAGCAGCTGGTGGGCGAGGCGCTCACCGCGCACATCGTGCTCGACGGGCGGCCGGGTTCGGGCCCCCAGCGCCGCCATATCTCGGGCCTTGTGACGCGCGTGCGCTTCCTGCGGCTGGAGAACCGGCGCGCACTGTACGAGGCGGTGATCGAGCCTTGGCTCACCCTGGCCACGCGCACCAGCGACTACCGCATCTTCCAGAACCAGAACGTGCTGGACATCGCGCGGGAGGTGCTCGGCAAATACGGGCTGCCCTTCGACGTGCGGGCCACGCGCAGCTATCCACCGCGGGAGTTCCAGGTGCAGTACGGCGAAAGCGACTACGACTTCGTCGCGCGGCTGCTGCACGAGTGGGGCCTGTACTTCTACTTCGAGCACGAAGAGAAGAGCCACAAGCTGGTGATCGTCGACGACATGGCCTCGCACCAGCCCTTTGCTCATGCGGGCTACCAGACCGTTCCGTTTCACGCAGCGGAGGCCACCGTGCGCGAAGAGCACTGCGACCGCTTCAATGCGTGCGAAGAGCTGCAAAGCGGCCGCTGGGTGACCAGCGACTTCGACTTCAAGCGCCCGAAAGCCGAACTGCAGCAGGTCAGCGCCATGCCGCGCAAGACGGCGCAGAACACCTGGGAGCGCTATGGCTGGCCGGGCGACTACGTGGTGGAGTCCGAAGGCGAACAGCTGGTGCGCACGCGCATGGAAGAAACCGGCAGCCGCGGCGAACGCGCGAGCGGCTCGGGCAACCTGCGTGCGGTGGTGCCGGGCTGCCTGCTCACGTTGGAGCGCCATCCGCACAACGAATCGAACCGGCAGTACCTGGTGACGGAAGCCCATCTCCGGCTGCAAGACGTGGGCGATGCCAGCGCGCAGCAAGAGTTCGAGTGCCGCGTCGATTTCGAGGTCATTCCGGCGAACAAGGTGTTCCGGGCGCCGGCACCGCCGGTGCCGAGGCCGCGCACCACTGGCCCACAGACGGCGATCGTCACCGGGCCCGCGGGCCGGGAGATCTGGACCGACGAATACGGCCGCGTGAAGCTGAGCTTTCACTGGAACCGCTATTGCACCAAGGACGAGAACAGCTCGTGCTGGGTGCGCGTGTCCTCGCCCTGGGCCGGAACCAACTTCGGCGGCATCCAGATCCCGCGCATCGGCCAGGAGGTGATCGTCGACTTCGAGAACGGCGACCCGGACCGTCCGATCGTCACCGGTCGCGTCTACAACGCAGACAACATGCCGCCGTGGAGCCTGCCCGACAACGCCACGCAGAGCGGGCTGCTCACACGCAGCTCCGAAGGCGCGACCGATGCCAATGCCAACGCGCTGCGCTTCGAGGACAAGAAGGGGCAGGAGCAGGTGTGGCTGCACGCCGAACGCAACCAGGACATCGAGGTCGAGCACGACGAGACGCACTGGGTGGGGAACGACCGCAGCAAAACCATCGACCACGACGAGACCGTGCATGTGAAGCACGACCGGACCGAGACGGTGGATCATGACGAAACCATCACGGTGCACAACAACCGCACCGAGACGGTGGACGGCGACGAGACCATCACCATCCACAAGAACCGCACCGAGACCGTCGATCTCAACGAAACCATCGGCATCGGCATGAACCGGACCGAGAAGGTGGGCCTGAACGAGACCATTCACATCGGTGAGCACCGGACGGTGACCATCGGCGGCGCGAAGATGGAAACCATTGCGCTGGCCAAGGCCGAGACCATCGGATTGGCCAAGGCGCTGACCATCGGCCTCGGCTACCAGATTACCGTGGGCGCAGCCATGAACACCAGCGTTGCGCTGATGCAGACCGAGCAGGTGGGCCAGTCCAAGCGTGTGGACGTGGGCAACACGCTGACCCTGCAGGCCGGTGACCGTATCCAACTGGTGTGCGGCAAGAGCTCGCTGGTCATGACGTCGGACGGCGCGGTCACCATCAGCGGCTCGTCGTTCGATTTCACGGCCAGCGGTCCCGTGCAGATCAGCGGCAACGACATCGACTTCAACTGAGCGCCGCGGTGGAGTTTCGCAACCTCACGCCTTTCGATGCGATGTGCTTTCGCGCCGCAACGCCAAGCGACCGCGAATACCGGGTCGTCGCCATGAAGATTGGCTACAGGCTCGTGCGCGGGCGGCACGGCCAGTGGCAAGCCGAAGTCAATGACGACCGACCCGTGCCGTTGACGCTTGCCGACGAATACTGGGGTGAAGAGGGCGCGTCGAGCCCGCGCGAGGAGAGCGATCTTGCACCTTACAAGCCGCGCTGCGACGTGATCGTGAACGCCATCGCTCATGCGCCTTGCGGCGTGCCTGCGTCCGACTGGGAAGTGCGCGTGAAAGTGACGGCGCGGCCACAGTGGCTGCAGTTGCCGCAGCCGCCGCGGCCCCTTCATCCGGGCGCGCGATTGACGCCAAGGCAGCAGCAAGAATGGGACAGCGAGACGCAGCGTGCGCAGGCGCTTGCCGCGCCTCGGGCCGTGCTCGACAAGCGGCTCCGCATCAGCGGCCCGGCCGTTCTGTACCGGCGCGACAAGCGCAACTGGGAGCGTACGCCGCCGGAAGCCATTGCCAGCCTGCCGATGCGTTGGGAATACGCCTTGGGAGGCCGGAGCCTGCTGCGCCGGGCCGGTGCTCCAAAGGACGAGCCGCCGCTGCTCGACGAAGTCTGCTTCTCCAATCCGCTCGGGCGCGGCTGGATCGAGCAGCGCGAACTCGAAGAGGCGCGCAGCGCAGGACAGCCCGAGGTCGAGCGCATCGCGGCCCCGCAGATCGAAGCGGCCGGCGTGCGCATGCGGCAGCCGGTCATCGCCAGGCATGCGAGCGTCAACCAGGACGCCCGGACCATGGCCGAGACGGCCAGGAGCTATGGCGAGACGCCCGCCGGCCTGGGAGTGGTCGGCAGGGCCTGGGCGCCGCGGCTCGCGCTGGCCGGAACGTATGACGACGCGTGGCTCGAGCAGCGTCACCCGTGGTTGCCGAAGGATTTCGACTTCGGCTACTGGAATGCCGCGCCCGTCGACCAGCAGATCCCTTACCTTCCGCCCGACGCGTGCATCGAACTCTGGAACCTCAGCGACCCAGCGACGACCCCGGAGGGCCATTTGTCGGTCACCCTGCCGGGGCACCGCGCGCTCGTGCTGGCAAGACTGGACAACGGCGCGTTGCTGCCGTTGCCGATGGTCACGGACACGCTTCTCATCGATACGCAAGCCATGGCGCTGTCGCTGGTGCATCGCACATGGATTCCGTCGGACGCGCCGGTGCGCGTGGTCGAGGCCCGTTTCGAGACCGATCCGCAGGCGCCATTGGTGCGTTCGCGAAACGTGGCGCTCAACCAATGAGCGCCAACGTCACGGCCCGCAAGGATGGCAGCTGGCGCGTGGTGAGCCTTGCGCCGGACGTCTGCAAGACGCCGATGGGCAGCTCGATTCCGCCTGTGCCCTATCCGGTTACCGCGCAGTTGGAGACCACCACATCGGTGGCCAGGAGCGTGCGCGCCAACGGTCATCCGGTGGTGGTGTACGACATGAGCATCGTGCCCACGACCATCGGCGACGCCGCCGGCGCGGCCAAGGGCGTGAAGAGCGGCACCGTGCAGGGCAAGTGCTACCCGAAGGACCACAGCGGAACCGTGCGCGCCGAAGGCAAGCTGCTCGTGCGCCATGACGATCTGTTCTGGATGAACGGGAAGTAGGGCGCCGATGACGGTCACCATCGACATCGATCCCGCTTTCAGCAGGCCGGTTGGCGGTGGCGGCCGCCTGGTGGGCTACAACAACGCCGATTCGGTGTCGATGCTGTACTTTCCCTCCGACCTTGGGCCGGCGGAAAAGACGTGGCACATGTCGCACGAACAGTACGAGGAGCTTCGCCAGGCTCAACCGACGCTGGAACTGCCCGAACTCAAACCCCGCAAGCCCGGCACCAATGCGAACGGCAACACGCTCGGCTCCGTGGTCGGCGAGACGCCTTCGACCGCCGGCAAGGCGACACAGGCCAACCCCGAGGTGAAGCCCGAAACGCCGAAGGAAGAGGGCTGGTGGGGCAGTTGGGGCAGTTCGGTGGTGCACACGGTGCTCGACGTGGGCGGCGCCATCCCGGTCGTCGGCATTTTTTCGGATGGCATCAATGCGGGCATCTACGCGGCCGAAGGCGACATGGTCAACGCCGCAATCTCGGGTGCCTCCGCGGCCGCCAACCTGATTCCTGGCGGCGGGGCCGCCACGAAGGCTGGCAAGCTGGCCTACAAGGGCGGCAAGATGGCGTTGGAGAAAGCCGAGAAGGAGCTGGCCGAAAAGCTGCTGAAGGAGCAACTGGAGAAAGAAGCGGCAGAAAGGCTGGCCAAGGAGAAGCTCGAGAAGGAGGCCGCGCAAAAGGCCGAGGCGGGCGGCGGCGGTGGTTCGAAAAAGAATGACTCGCAGGTCAAGAAGGGAAAGAAGCCGAAATGCGGCGGGCGGGCGACTTACGGCAAACAGGCTGGCGACTTCCTGGGCAATGAGATGGAGCGGGATCACATTCCCAATGTGGCCTCGCTCAAGGACATGGCCGAAAAGATGCTGCGCGAGGATGGCATCGATCTGACGCCGGCACAGCGTGACTCGCTGTTCGGAAAGGTGGGAAAGAACGGGCAGCGTGAAGGCGGAAAGATATACACCCACGCACAGACCGTCGCCGTGCCCAAGGAGATCCACAGAGCAAGTCCCACCACCGGGAACCACGAGAACTACAAAGACTCGAAAGACCTCGCTGGGGCGGCGCGTCGCGACACCAGGAATCACAGGGACGCCATCGAAAAAAGTGACAATCACAAGGACTGCGCAAAGGCCCTGGAAGAGGCCTCGGAGGTCATCGACAAGATCTCGAACGATCAGTACAAGAAATTTCTGAACAACTTGATCGACGACGCCCTCGAAGGCAAGCGAAGCACGAATCCATGGAAAGGAATCTTATGAAAGCGCCGCATCGATATCCGGAGGCCCAGGACTTTGTCTCTGCGATCGCCAAGCCATTCGACAGCGAACCGGGGAGCAAGGTCGTGGCGCCTTTCGGCATCGTATGGCCCGATGCCGTCAAGCTCGATAGTGGCCTGGAGATCTACAACGTCAGCGCGCCGACTCTGGGCATAGGCTTCACGTACAAAGATGCAGGCTTGGTGTTCGAGCAGGAGTATCACGACGTGGGCGAAGGCCCGTTCTTGCTGACGCAATGCGGTTTCTGGGGCCACGAGGACGAGTACGAGAGCTACAAGGGCCCTCTGTGGAAGGACCTGCGGTTTTCCGACACAGTGGCCGATGCAGTGGGCAAGCTGGGTGCCCCAACCCGCGTGGGTCGCCTCGATATCCATTTTTGGGAGCTGCCCGATTTCAGATTGACGATCCAGTGGAAGAGCCCAGGCAAGATTCGAGTGGTTTCGTACTGGATGAAGCAGGATTGACGCGCGGTGAGCCTGTTCAGCTTTCTTTCGTTGCTGGGCGCGGACTCGACGAATGCGCAGCTGGTCACGGCGCTGGAGCAACTCGGCGTGCGCCGGCGGCCGGAGAAACCGTCTCCCTTCAAGAGCCCTTACGAGGTTCTCTTTCGCTTGAGCAAACATGGTCTCTGCCTGTCGTTCCAGGACCTTGCCTATGTGGAAAACAGGCCACCGCGCCAATGGGGCAACAGTACGCTGCAGTTGCGCACCGTGACGGTCACCGCGGGCGTGGAAGGCAAGTATTTGCCATACGCCGGCGAAATGCCCTACGGCATTTCCTGGAGCGATACGCGCCAGCAGGTTCGCGAGCGCATGACCCAGCACGAAGACAAGTTGCACGGCTACCTGCGCGATTGCTGGTGGTTCGGCGAGCGCTACATGAGCGTGACCTACCAGCCGGGTGACATCACCCGGCCCGAGCAGCCGGGCGTTTTCGACCTGTCCTTCGGATTGTTCTACCCAGAGAGCGAATTGGTGCGGCCGGCAAAGTATCCGAATCATGAAGTGCTCGTGGGCCTTTTCGGCAAGTCGATGGATGCCCCCGAATTCCGCCAGGCGTTCGGGTCCTTCGATGTGGAGAACTGGAAGGCGCAGAGCGAGGACGGACACCTCGACCGCCGGCGGGCTTTCGGATTCGAGTTGTACTTCGATCCCGCCAGGCCTGCCGATGACGGCACGCCGTCCTTTGCCGGCGCGAACCTGACCAGGGGCCGGCTCGGTCCTTCGCAGAAGTGGGAAGGCACCTTGCCTTTCGGCCTCGACTTCGACGACACGCCGCCAATGCTGCGGCAGAAGATACCCGCACCGCCTCTTGGGTGGGACGACTCCATGGTCGTCTGGGGCTTCGCGAAATGGTCTCTTCCGCAGATGGACGTGCGAGTGAACTACGACACGGTGCAGAACTGTGTGGAATGCATTGCGCTGCTGGCACCCGGCTATCTGCGACGCAATGAATTCGAATCCCGAGTCTCCGGTCAATAGGAGGGGGCGAGCGGACTCGCCCAGTTGGCTCACGGGGCAGCCGCTGGCTCGAACATGTCGCTCACCGGAAAGTCGCCAAGCTGGCGCAGCGCGGGACGCGCCAGGCATTCCCGAAACATCCGCATCGCGGTGGACTCGAAGGCGTCCCGGCGCGTGACGAGCAGCGTAGGCGCCCGGGAGATCGAGGCATCGATTTCGTGCACGACCAGCCGCTCGTGTGCGAACGACCTGGCGACCACATACCGGGGCAGCAGGGTGACGCCGACATCGGCGCCAACGCAGCCCAGAATGCCTTCGAGCGTTCCGAATTCAAGCCGCCGATAGGAAGGGCGCCCGAGCTGTACGAGCAACTGCTCGAGGCGCTGGCGGTATGAGCAGCCCGTCCGGAACATGAGTGCGGTCAGCGGCGCTGCCTCATTGCGCAGGGCCGCAAGATGGGGCCATCGCCGCGACGTGACCAGCACCAGCTCTTCATCGAAGATCTTCTCGGCCTTCAGCCGGGGGTGATCGATCGGTCCCGCGACAAATGCGCCGTCTACCTCGTTGTCGATGACGCTCTGGATCAGCTCGGCCGTGGGCCCGGTGCGCACGACCAGCTCAACGGCCGGGTGGCGGGCGTTGAACTGGCCCAGCACTTCCGGCAGACGCACCGCGATGGTCGTCTCCATGGAGCCGATCACCAGCGGCCCCTTGGCCTGGCCGTCGTCGCGCGCGTTGGCGGCCGCTTCCTGCAGCAGAGCCACCGCGCGAGAGGCGTAAGGCAAAAGGCGCATGCCAGCGCTGGTGAGGGCAACGCCGCGGCTGTGGCGTTCGAACAGCGGCAGGCCGACCTCGTCCTCGAGCGCCTTGATGCGGCTGGTGACGTTGGACTGGACCGTGTGAAGTTCCTTTGCGGCCTTGGTGATGCCCGCACAGCGAGCCACTGCGGCAAAGGTTGTGAGATCTCCAACTTCCATATGCATCTCCAAATCAGATCGAAACGGCTGATGACTTCAATCAGCAAGCAGCTTCCGCAAGATGCGTACCTGCAAAAAACGAGGCGCGTCGAACAGGTTGGTGCAAATGCGCCCCACAGAGGGGCATCGTAGGCAGTTTTGGTGGCGCCAAGCCCATGGTTAGCCCTGAGTGCATACGGCATCGCGAGGCTGAAGACATTGCCGGAAGAGCCCGGTAAGCAATCTGTTCAACAGATTGGCGGCATCAAAACAAATCGTTTCCCAGGATTCGATCGGCTTCCTAGCATCCGGGCCTTCCACCACCCCATGTCGAGGAGTCCCATGCTCACCAACCGCTTCACCGAAAAGTTCGGCCTGCAATATCCGATCGCACTTGCGCCCATGGACCCTGCCTCTGGCGGCGTGCTCGCTGCGGCGGTGTCGAATGCCGGCGCACTCGGCCTCCTGGGCGGCGGATACGGAAGCCACGAAGTCCTGGAGCGTGAGTTCGACCTGGCGGGCGACGCGTCCATCGGCTGCGGCTTCATCACCTGGTCGATGGCGCGGGATGTGTCGCTGCTCGACAAGGCGCTGGCGCGCCGGCCGCGGTGCCTGATGCTCTCGTTCTCCGATCCCGAGCCCTTCGCCGCAAAGGTGCATGCGGCGAAGATTCCACTGATCTGCCAGGTGCAGACGCTCGAGCACGTGCAGCGCGCGCTCGACGTCGGTGCGGCTGTCGTCGTGGCGCAGGGAACAGAGGCGGGGGGTCACGGCTTCGACCGGCAAACCACCATGACCTTCGTCCCGGAAGTCGCCGACTACCTTGCAGCAAAAGGGCCGCAAACAATCTTGCTCGCCGCCGGAGGTATTGCGGACGGACGCGGCCTGGCGGCTGCATTGATGCTGGGTGCCGATGGGGTCTTGATGGGAACGCGCTTCTGGGCAACCCAGGAGGCCCTTATCCACCCCAATGCCAAGACCCGCGTGACGCAGGCGCGCGGATCGCAGACGATTCGCACCTCCGTGTATGACATCGTGCGCGGAAAAGCCTGGCCGAAGGAATACACCGGCCGCCTCATGCACAACGACTTCATTCATCGCTGGCATGGGAACGAAGAGGCGCTTCGACCTCTGCGCGAGTCGGAGCTGCGCGCCGTCGAATCGGCGCATGAGTCCGGCGACTACGACTGCGCGAATGTCACGGTGGGGCAGGCCATCGGCCTGATCGGCGACGTCCCGTCGGCGGCCGATGTCGTGCACCGGACCGCGCGGCAAGCGCGCGACATCATCCACAACGCGCAACGCCGCATCTGAGAGGCGTTGCAAATGCCACTCTTGAAGTTCGATCTCATTCAAGGCCGGGACGACGAGCAGCTGCTGGCGCTCCTCGACAGTGCCCACGCGGCAATGGTCCAAGCGTTCGAGGTGCCGCTCTCCGACCGCTATCAATGTGTCACGCAGCATCGACCGAATGAACTCGTGATCCACGACACGGGGCTGAATCTTCCGCGCTCGAACAACGTGGTGCTGCTGACCGTTGTCACCCGCCCCCGATCCGACATGCAGAAAAGAGACTTCTACCGGCTCCTCGTTGCCAACCTGCAGAGGGACTGCGGCCTGCGTACGGAAGACGTGGTGATCAGCCTCGTCGAGAACAAGGACGCGGACTGGTCCTTCGGCCTTGGCGAGGCCCAGTTCCTGACGGGGGTGCTCTAGCTCGGAGCACTCGAAGCCGTCCGCCTTGGTGCAGGCAATGCACCTTCATCAGGCATCTGGGCAACGGATCGGTCTCATCGAAATTAATCGTTTCCTGCACCTCGGGCGCATCGATATGGTTGCGCTCGGATCGAATCAACTTGACGGAGATTTTCATGCGTCGCGACCTCAACGATGGAGGCGGCGAATCGCTGGGCTTCGGCCTGGCGCTCACCGCCGTGCAGGTTCTTGTCTACTTTGCGTTTGTGCTGATGTGCTGCTTCAACGCGAGAGGAATGGCGTTCACGGTGCCCGTGCTCGACATTCCTTTCGCATTCGCCTTCGGTCTTCTTGTGATCCTGTGCGGGATCGTGCTGACCGTCATCTACGTTGTTCGAACCAACCGGATGGATGGCTGACATGAAGAAATTGATTGCTGCGTTCGCAGCTTCGGCTTCGGCGACCCATGCGTTGGCGGCGGGGGGGAGCATCGGCTCTCCCTCCGCAACCTCTGTGTTGCTTTTTCTCGCAGTGATTTCGATCACGCTTGCCATCACATGGTGGGCCGCGCGCCGCACCTCATCGACCAGCGACTTCTACGCGGCGGGAGGACGCATCTCCGGGTTCCAGAACGGACTGGCGATCACCGGCGATGCCTTGTCTGCCGGCGCCTTTCTCGGCTTGACCGCGCTGGTCTTCTCGAGCGGGTTCGACGGCCTGATCTACGCCATCGGCTACACGACGGGTTTGCCGATCGTTGTGTTCCTGATGGCGGGAAAGCTGCGCCAGTTGGGAAAATTCACCTTCACCGATGTCGTTTGTTCACGGCTCAGTGGCAGTGCCATACGGGTGTTTTCCGCGTGCGCCTCGCTGATCATTGTGGCGTTCTACCTCATCGCCCAGATGGTCGGCGCGGGGCAGTTGATTCAGTTGCTCTTCGGCATTGATTACACCCTCGCCATCGTGCTGGTCGGCGTGTTGATGGTGCTGTACGTCGTCTTTGGTGGAATGATGGCCACGACGTGGGTCCAGATCATCAAGGCCGTGCTGATGCTGGGCGTTGGAGCGGCAATCACGTTCCTGGTGTGGCAGCAGTTTGGCTTCAGCATGGGCGCGTTGCTTCGCAAGGCGGTCGAGGTGCACCCAGGAAAGGACGCCATCCTCTCGCCGACGGCGTTTGCCAAGGATCCGCTGTCGGGGCTTTCGCTCGGTATTGCACTGATGCTTGGTACCGCGGGCCTGCCGCATGTGCTGATGCGCTTTTTTACCGTGCCCGATGCCAAGGCTGCACGCACGTCGGTTCTCTGGGCAACCATCTTCATGAACTGCTTCTACGCCATGATTTTCATCATCGGCTTCGGCGCGCTTGCCTTGCTTCGCATGCATCCGGAATACATGGACGCGAAAGGCTTGCTGATCGGCGGCAGCAATACGGCTGCACTGCATCTGTCTCATATCCTTGGCGGTGAAATCATGTTCGGGCTGGTTTCCGCCGTCGCATTTGCCACCATCCTGGCGGTGGTTGCCGGCCTGACACTGTCTGGCGCTTCGGCGATCAGCCACGACATCTATGGCGCACTGTTTCGGCACAAGACGGCCGATGCTCGGGATGAAATCCGGATCGTTCGTTTGGCCACGATTGCGCTCGGTGTCTTTGCGATTGCGCTCGGCATTGCGTTCAAGGGGCAGAACGTCGCCTACATGATCAGCCTGGCGTTCTCGATCGCCTGCTCGTCGACATTTCCCGTGCTGATACTTGCGATCTACTGGAATCGCCTGACAGCCACCGGTGCGGTGGTAGGGGGGAGCGTGGGGCTGCTGTCTTCGCTGCTGCTTACAGTGCTTGGCCCGGCGATCTGGGTCAAGGTGCTTGGGCACGCAAGCCCTGTGTTCCCGATCGATCCGCCGGCCTTGGTTACTGTTCCTCTTGCCTTTTTTGCCTGCGTGATGGTCAGCCGTTACTGGGCACCGACGGAGCCGACCCAAGGGGAGGACCTGCGGCGCTCACCCGGTCATCGCGGGAAAGCGCAACTCGAACCGCATCAAGCCGGGCATAGGGCATGAGGCGGACACTTCGCCGCCGTGCAAGGCCATGATCGCCTTGACGATCGCGAGCCCGAGGCCGTTGGATTCGGTGTGCCTGCGTGCTGCGTCGCCTCGGTAGAAGCGGTCGAACAGACGTCCGAGCTGTTCGGGCGGGACCGGCACGCCTTCGTTCTCGACAGCTATCGTCGCCGTGCCGCCGTCTTGCACACCGATCAGCCGCACGATCGTCCCCGGTGTGCCGTGGCGCACTGCATTCACGACGAGATTGTTGACCGCGCGCCGGCACAGCGCTGCATTGACGAAGGCCATACCGCTGGCTTGCACTTCGAAGCGAAGCCCGTTCTCATCGGCAGGGCCCTCGAAGTACTCGGCGATCTTCTCAAGCTCGGCATGCAGCGCAATCGGAGTTCGCTCGATCGTCAGCGATGCATGGTCGGCTTGCGCGAGGAACAGGATGTTCTCCGCAATCTGGCGTAACCGGTTCAACTCTTCGAGGTTCGATTCAAGAAGCTGCTGGTACTCATCGGCGCTGCGAGCCCGTTGCAGCGCGACTTGCGTCTGTCCGATCAGCGCGCCGACGGGAGTGCGGATTTCGTGCGCGAGATCGGCAGAGAATTGTGAAAGACGCTCATAGCCGATGGCAATGCGGTCAAGCATGGCGTTGAACGCGACCACCATATGCTGCACTTCGAGCGGCGCGTCATGCTCTGGCAGGCGTATGGCGAGATTGATCGGGTTGATCAACGCCGCCTTCCCGGCAACCCGGTGCAGCGGCCTCAGGCCGTGCCGCAGCACCAGATACGCAAGAATGGTCGAAGCGAGCATCGCGATGATGGCGCTGAGGACTACGCGATCTCGATTGGCGCGAATCATCTTCACCTCGGTGGTCAGTGGGTGGCCGGCCACCACCTCCACCATATCGCCATTGCGGCCTGAACGCGCGAGCGCCGCAACCCAATGCATCGGCACGCCATCCGCCATCGGCATGTTCAGTACGTTCCCGATCGCCAGATCGCGGTCGGCCGAGACTGCGACGAGCGAGCCGGGCACGGGAAAACGGCGGGGGTTGACGTCGATGAAAGGCGCTTCGCCGGGGCGACGCAGCAGCAGCACATCGCTCTCGGCACCGAGCATGGCCGTGAACAGAGAAGGTCGCTCGTGCAGGTCGGAGATCGTCTGCACGTTGCCTACCAGGCGGCGGAAGTGCTCGACGCGTCCGATCAGCCGCGTGTCCAGTTGCTCGGTGATCGCCGACCTCGCGGAATAAAAAAAGTAGGCGCCGAGCATGCCGGTGACCGTGCAAGCGATCAGAGCAAGCAGCAACGTGGCTCGCACCGCCAGCGATCGCGGCAGCCACCTCATGGCGCGTCGCCGAACGAATAGCCGATGCTGCGCACCGTGTGGATCAGCTTTTTCTCGAACGGCTGATCGATCTTCGCGCGAAGGCGCTTGATTGCGACGTCCACGACATTGGTGTCGCTGTCGAAGTTCATGTCCCACACTTCTGACGCGATCAGAGTGCGCGAGAGCGCCTCGCTCTGCCGCTTGATCAGCAGTTGCAGCAGAAGGAACTCCTTGTTCGTCAGCGCGATCTCCTTGCCTTCGCGCGTGACCTTGCGGCGCAGGACGTCAACCTTCAGGTCTGCGAACTCGTAGAACTCGGCTTCGCGCACGATGCCCCGACGCAGCAGCGTGCGAATGCGCAGCACCAGTTCGGTGAACGAGAAGGGCTTGACGAGATAGTCGTCGGCGCCGAGTTCAAGGCCGCGGATGCGGTCGTCCAGGCGGTCGCGCGCGGTGAGAAAGAGCACAGGCAGGTCCCGCTTGTCGCGCAAGGCCTGCATGATCTGCCAGCCGTCGATGCCGGGCAGCATCACGTCAAGCACGACGAGGTCATAGGCGTGTTCAAGCGCCATGTGCAGCCCATCCGTTCCGGTGCGCGCAAGGTCGACGGCGTAGCCGCTTTCCTTCAGGCCCTTTTTGAGGTAGTCGCCCGTCTTCGGGTCGTCTTCGATGACAAGGATGCTCATTGGAGTGTGTCCACCATTCTCTCTCGCAGCGCGGCGCCGATTCATGACTTTTTTGTCATCCAAATGCCATGCCCCTGAGCTCGGGCGATCCCTAGAGTGGCTTGTCTTCACTTACTACGGCCATCCATGAACACCAGACTCGGAAAACTTTTTCGGACCTTCGCCCTCCCGGCATTGATGACGGCCGGCCTGCTTGGCGCCAGCTACTCCGCGCTCGCGCAGACCCCGCCCCCGGTTGGTGTGCGCGGCGCGATCACCGCCGTCAGCGACGATTCGATCAAAGTCCGTACCAACCGCGGCGAAGACCTGACGGTCAAGATCAACAGCAGCACTCAGGTTCGCGCGGTCACGCTCGCCAAGTTGACCGACATCAAACCCGGCAGCTACATCGGAACGGCGGCGACTCCGCTGCCCGACGGTTCTTTGAAAGCGCTTGAAGTGCATGTGTTCCCGCCCGCGATGGCGGGCACCGGTGATGGTCACCGTGCCTGGGATCTAGCACCCAAGAGCACCATGACCAACGGCACGGTCGGGGACCTCGTCGCGGCCAACGGCCGGACCCTGACTCTCAAGTACAAGGGCGGCGAGAAGAAGATCGTCGTGCCGGACGACGTGCCGATCGTCAACCTCGAACCTGGCGATCGCTCATTGCTCACGGTGGGTACCAAGGTCGTGTTGTTTGCGAAGAAGGAAGCTGATTCAAGCCTGTCTGCAAGCTTCATCTCCGCGGGCAAGGACGGCGTGACGCCGCCGATGTGACGATGAAGAGCAAGATGATTCATCCGCTGGCGGTGCGCGCCGCCCATTGGGTCAATGCGTTCGCCATGACCTGCATGCTGATGAGCGGTTGGACGATCTACAACGCGTCGCCGATCCTGCCCTTCCAATTCCCGGCCTGGATGACGCTTGGGGGTTGGCTCGGTGGCGCCATTGCGTGGCACCTTGCGGCCATGTGGCTGCTCGTCGCGAACGGCCTGCTGTACTTGCTCTACGGCATTGCCAGCGGTCATTTTCGTCGGGAGTTTTTCCCGATTCGCGCCAGCGAGTTGCTGCGCGACACAGGACGTGCGCTGGCGTTACGGCTCCCGCACGAAGCCGGCCGCTACAACGCGGTGCAGCGCTTCGCCTATGTCATCGTGCTGCTGCTTGGCGTGCTCGTCGTCGCATCGGGGGTGGCAATCTGGAAGCCTGTTCAGCTGGCATGGCTGGCCGGCCTTTTTGGTGGCTTTGATTTCGCGCGCAAGGTGCATTTCGCGGCAATGGCTGGCATCGTCGGCTTCATCGCGATCCATCTGCTGCTCGTCCTTCTCGTTCCGCGCACGCTGCTGCCGATGGTTATCGGACGTGCGCGGGCCTCTCACAGTACCGCACCATGATCAATCTCTCTGACCACAAGAAGCAGATCGCGAACCTCGAGCGGCGGCTTTTCTTGCGCTCGTCGCTGTCGATTGGCGCGCTCTCGATGCTGTCCGGCTGCAACCTGCAGGACAACGACCAGGTCGACAAGGCCCTGTGGGCGCTGTCGCGCTGGAACGACCGCGTGCAGGCCCGACTCTTCAGCGGCAGCCGCCTCGCGCCGACCTATGCGCCGAACCAGGTCACGATGCCGTTCCCGTTCAATGCGTTCTACCCAGAGTTCGATGCGCCCCAGGTCGACTTGTCGAACTGGCGGCTTGAAGTCTCCGGACTTGTCACTGACAAGACGGCTTGGACCGTAGAGCGCCTGCGTAGCTTGCCGCAAGCGCGGCAGATCACGCGCCATATTTGCATCGAGGGCTGGAGCGCCATCGGCGACTGGGGCGGCGTGCCGCTCAAGACATTCCTGCAGCGCATCGGCGCGGACACGACGGCGCGCTTCGTCGGCTTCAAATGCACCGACCGCTATCACTCGAGCCTCGACATGGCCAGCGCGCTGCACCCGCAAACGTTGCTTGCCCTTGACTTCGGGGACGAAGCGCTGCCGACGGCCAACGGTTTTCCCCTGCGGCTGAGTGTTCCGACCAAGCTCGGATTCAAGAGTGCAAAGCACGTCGCTGCGATCTTCGTGACCAACACGAATCCGGGGGGTTATTGGGAAGATCAGGGATACAACTGGTTCAGCGGAATTTGACATCGGCAGCTGGTGACCGGCGATGCTGCTCCGCCAGTACAAGTCACGCGGTGCCCGGAGAGCTTTTGAGAGGTTTTCAGAATCTCTTCATTGGCGTTTTTGAGCACAAAGCCAGTGCTGATCGTCTATAACGGCTGCAGTCCAGCGCCCTTAACAACCGTCTCGAACCATGAAAAATCCTCTGTTCGCAGGTCTTCTCTTTGCGCTTGCCGCCATCTTGCCGCTCGCTGCGGCAGCACAGGTCCCGGTTCAGCCGGCCGCAGATCAGGAGGCGCTTCTCGCAAGCGCCGATCCGATGCTGCGGGCGAACAAGCGGCTGGTCTACGACTTCTGGCGTGAGGTCTTCGAGGCGGGCCAGGTGGCGCAGGCGGACAAGTACGTTGCCGAGTCCTACATCCAGCACAACCCCAACGTGCCCACCGGCCGTGCGGCCATGGTGGGATTCGTCTCGCGACGGACCCCGACGCCTCTGCCGGTAGAAGCCCGCATCAAGGCGCCGCTGGTCTCGATCGTCGCCGAGCGCGACCTCGTGATCCTGAGCTTCGTGCGCGAGTACCCCGAGCCGCAGGACGCAACGCGCAAATACACGACCACCTGGTTCGACATGTTCCGCCTCGAAAACGGCAAGATCGTCGAGCACTGGGACGGTGCCGTGAAGCCTGCGAAGCCCTGATCGCGAAAGCCGACGGACCGATGTGCGCAGGCGCTTTCTCTGCGCACACCTTCTCAGTGCCTTGATCGGCAGGCCTCCTCAACTGGGTCCGCCAGCCTTTCGCATCAATGCCCCCAGTTCCTCGTGCCCGCGCGCCTCGAGCGTGTCTGCGGCGCCGAGCCGGTCGCGCGCTTCCTTGTTCTGGCTGAGCTTGGACTTGCCCACCAGCGAGGTGATGGCAATTTCGATGCCCACGATGCTGCGCACCATGCTGTCGATGTACCCGGGTGCGGAGTCGCCCATCTTCCAGGGGCTGGGTTCGCCCGCCTCGTGGCGCCGCGTCAGGCGCGCGATGATGCGGCGCGCGAAGCGCTCGTCGTCATGCACGGTGAGCACGCCGTGCGCGTGCACCACTTCGTAGTTCCAGGTCGGCACCTGGTGGTGCGCCTCGTGCTTGGACGGGTACCAACTGGGTGAGATGTAGGCCTGGGCGCCGCCGAAGACGACCATCACGGGAGTTCCCGTGGGGCAGCGCTGCCACAGCGGGTTGGCGCGAGCGACATGCGCCGACAGCAAGCCATGCGTTCCGGCCTCGGGATCGAACTCGAAGGGAAGGTGATCGGCATCCAGGCCGGTGCTCCCATGCGTGACCAACGCGCCCAGCGGATGCTCGCGGATGATGCGCTGGAGTTCCTCGGGTCTTGATTCGGCAAAGTGCGTGGGGATGTACATCGGGTCAGGGTGGAAATGGTGTGGGCAGACAGAACTGTCGCGTGAAACCGGCACAATGAGAAGGTCCAGTTCAACTCCTTTTGCATGGACCAGTTTCATATGCCGCCAAGCCCAGGTGCCAGTGCAAAAAGAGCCGGCCGCCACATCTACGATCTCCTGCGTTCGCAGATCGCCGACGGCACGCTCTCCGCCGGCGCACAGGTGCCGTCCACGCGTGCCTTGGCGGCCGACCTGGGGGTGTCGCGCACCACGGTCACCGCCGCCTACGAGCAGCTCGCAGCCGAGGGCTTCCTTGCCACGTCTGTCGGTCGCGTCGCCCGCGTTGCAAGTCCGCTGGCTGCTCCCGCATCGTCCGACGCGAAACCGAAACGGCAAAGCACGAGTGCGCCGACTCTTTCGGACTTCGGCCGCCGCGTGTCGGCAGCCGACATGCCCGGGCTTGCGCCTGCGGAACCTTGCCGCATCGATTTTCTCTATGGCGCGGTGGCGACCCGCGATTTTCCGGCGCTCGCCTGGCGCCGTGCCTACCAGGCCGAACTGCTGCGCCATCAACGCAGGCTCTACTACGTTGCGCCCGAAGGCGACGCATCGCTGAGACGCTCGCTGCAGGGCTACCTCCGGCGCGCGCGGAGCCTGGCCTGCGATGCAGAGCAGATTCTTGTGGTGCACGGCTCACAGCAGGCCATCGACCTGTGTGCGCGGCTGTTGCTGAATGCCGGCGACGCGTTCGTGTTCGAGGAGCCCGGCTACCTGATGGCGCGCCGGTGCTTCGAGGCCACGGGCGCCGAGGCCTTGGCGATACCGGTGGATGCGCAGGGCCTGAACACCGCCATGCTGCCGAACGACGACCGCACCCGCCTGGCCTACGTGACGCCCTCGCACCAGTTTCCGCTGGGCGGCGTGCTGCCCATCGGCCGGCGCCTGGAGCTGCTCCGTTGGGCACGAACGCACCGCGCCTGGGTGATCGAGGACGACTACGACGGGGAGTTTCGCTACGGCCAGCGGCCAATCGACGCGCTGCAGTCCATAGACACCGATGGCCGCGCGATCTATATAGGCACCTTCTCCAAGGCGCTGTCGCCGCAGCTCCGGCTGGGCTACCTGGTGCTGCCGCCCGAACTGGTGCCGGTGTTCAGGCAGGCCAAGCGGCTGGCCGACCGCCACGCGCCCGTGCTGGAGCAGCGTGTGCTGGCGTCGCTGATCGACAGCGGTGCCTACGAGCGTCACGTGCGGCGCACGCGCCGTGCGCACGAGCGCCGCCGTGCGGCACTGTTCGATGCGATCGCGAACCACCTGCCAGCCAGCGCCACGGTCATCGGCGCAGCGGCCGGGTTGCATGTGGTGCTCTGGCTGCCGTTCCTGCGGCCGCAGGACGAGCCCTCACTGGTGGCGGCAGTGCGCGCCAAGGGCGTGGGGGTCTACGCGGTGTCGCCGTTGTTTGCGGGGCCGCAGCTGCGCGCGCAGCCGCGACCGGCCGGACTGATCCTGGGGTACGCCAGCCTGTCGGTCGAGGAGATCGACCAAGGGATGCGTGTTCTGGCTGAAGTGATCGCCGAGCGGGTGTGAGGCCGCTCGGCTGACTGCAGCGCCTTCACTCAGGAGGTCTTGCCCGAATGCTGGGCGGCCACCGGAGTGTCCGTGGTCTCGCTCCAGCCGCCCCCCAGTGTCTTGTAGAACGTCACCAGGTTGGTCAGGCGCGACAGGCGGGTGCCGATCAGGTTCTGCTGCGCGGTGTAGAGCGAGCGCTGCGAATCGAGCACGCTCAGGTAGCTGTCCACGCCGCGTTGAAAGCGCGCCTGCGAGAGCCGGTAGCTGTCCGATGTGGCATTCACCAGCGACTCTTGCGCGTCGAGCTGGCGCCCGAGTGTGCCGCGTTGCGCCAGGGCATCCGAAACCTCGCGGAATGCCGTCTGGATGGCCTTCTCGTACTGTGCCACCGAGATGTCGCGGCTCACCGTGGCGATCTTGAGGTTGGCGCGGTTGGCTCCGCCGTCGAAGATCGGCAGCGTGACCTGCGGCGCAAAGCTCCAGCTACCCGAGCCGCCCTTGAATAGGCCGGAGAGCTCGTCGCTCGATGTGCCGGCCGATGCAGTGAGGCTGATGCGCGGATAGAAGGCCGCACGCGCCGCGCCGATGTAGGCATTGGCGGCCTTGAGATCGCGTTCGGCCTGCAGGATGTCGGGGCGGCGCTGCAGCAGTTCCGAGGGCAGCCCAGGTGGTATGGCGGCCAGCGGGCTCGCCGCTGCTTCCGTAGTGTCGGGCAGGGCTTTCGGCAGCAGGTCTTCCGGCACCTCGGCGCCCACGAGCAGCGTCAGCGCATTGCGGTCTTGGGCCACCTGCGCGGTGTAGCGCTCGACGTCTACGCGCGCGGCGTCGAAGCTGGTCTGCGCCTGGCTCAGCGTGAGCGCCGACGCCGCGCCAAGCTCGAAGCTGCGCTGGTTGAGGCGGTACGAATCGCTTTGGCTCTGGAGCGTGTCGTGCGCAAGCTTCAGCCGGTCCAGGTCGGCGGCGAGCGTGAGATAGCTGGTCGCCACCTCGGCCACGAGCGTGATCTGCGTGCTGCGCCGCGCCTCGGCCGTAGAAAGAAACTGCTGCAGCGCCTGCGCGCTCAGGCTTCGCACGCGGCCGAACAGGTCGATCTCGTAGGAGCTGAATCCGAGCGATGCGCTGTATTGGTGAGCCGTGAGCGCCGCGCCGGTGGACGACAGGTCGGCCGGGGTGCGGCTGCCGCTGCCGCCCGCGCTGGCGTTGACGGTGGGAAAAAGCGCCGCGTCCTGCACCCGGTACTGGGCACGGGCCTTCTCGATGTTCAGCACCGCCACGCGCAAGTCGCGGTTGTTGGCAAGGCTCGTCTCGATCACGCGCTGCAGCGAGCGATCGGTGAATACGTCTCGCCAGCCCAGGTCGGCGACGGGCGTGGTTGCCGGATTACCGCTCGCATCGCCGGCGAACTTGCCGGGCACCGGGGCCGCCGGCTGCTGGTAGGCGGGCATCAGGCTGCAGCCGGCCATCAGGGCAGCCAGTGCGAGCGGGGTGAAGCGAAGGAGTTTCATTGCAGACATTTCAGGATGCGGCCGCGGCCGGTTGCACGGGCAGGGCGGCCGGAGCGGCGCCGCCCTTGAACAGGCTGCGCACCACCACGAAGAAAAGAGGCACGAAGAAGATCGCGAGGACGGTGCCGGACAGCATGCCGCCGATCACGGCGGTGCCCAGCGCATGCTGCGCGCCGGCTCCGGCGCCGCTTCCCAGCACCAGCGGCAGCACGCCGAGGATGAAGGCCAGCGAGGTCATGAGAATGGGGCGCAAGCGAAGCCGCGCCGCTTCCAGTGCCGACTCGACCAGCCCCTTGCCCTGTGCGTGCAGGTCCTTCGCAAACTCGACGATCAGGATGGCGTTCTTCGATGCGAGGCCGATCGTGGTGAGCAGGCCCACCTGGAAATAGACGTCGTTCATCTTCCACGTCAGGATCGCGCCGACCAGCGCCCCCAGCACGCCGAGCGGCACCACCATGATCACGGAAAACGGAATCGCCCAGCTCTCGTAGAGCGCGGCAAGGCAGAGGAACACGATCAGGATGGACAGCGCGTACAAAAGGCCGGTCTGGCCGCTCGAGGCCTTCTCCTGGCGCGACAGGCCGGTCCATTCGTAGCCGATGCCCGCGGGCAGCTTGGCCACCGCCTCCTCGACGATGGCCAGCGCCTCGCCGCTGGAGGCACTGCCCGGCATTGCCATGCCCAGGATCTCGACGGAGGGAACCCCGTTGTAGCGCTCCAGGCGCGGCGAGCCCGAGCTCCAGCCCGCCTTGGCGAACGAGGTGAAGGGCACCATGGTTCCGGCGCTGTTGCGCACGTACCAGCGGTCGATGTCCTCGGGCAGCATGCGGTACTGCGCATCGGCCTGCAGCATCACCTTCTTCACGCGGCCTTTGTCGATGAAGTCGTTGACGTAGCTGCTGCCCCATGCGGCCGAGAAGGTGTCGTTGATGTCGGCCATCGAGAGACCCTGGGCCTGCGCCTTGTGCGGATCGATCTCGAGCCTGAATTCAGGCGTGTCCTCCATCCCGTTGGGGCGCACGGCCACCAGGCGCTTGTCATTGCCCAGCGTGGCGAGCAACTGGTTGCGTGCCTGCATCAGCGCTTCATGCCCCAGGTTGGCCCGGTCCTGCAGCATCAGGTCGAAGCCGGTCGCGTTGCCGAGCTCCGCCACGGCCGGTGGCGCAAAGGCAAACACCTTGGCATCGCGAATGGTGTTGAAGAAGGCGCCGGCCTTCGCCGCCACGCCCGTCACGCTCAGTGCTTCGCCCTTGCGCTCGTCCCAGGGCTTGAGCTTGATGAAGGCGAAACCCGTGTTCTGCCCGCTGCCCGCAAAGCTGAAGCCCGCGACCGTGAAGATGCCCGAGACCGCGTCCTTCTGGTCGACCAGGAAGTGCTGCTCCACCTGGCGGATGACTTCTTCCGTGCGCGCATTGGTCGCGCCCGGCGGCAGCTGCACCAGCCCGAACATCGTGCCCTGGTCCTCGTCCGGCAAAAAGCCCACCGGCAGCTTCATGAAGCCGAAAACCACCGCCGCCAGCAATACTGCGTACAGCACCATGTAGCGCCAGCCCTTGCCCATCATGTGCCGCACGATGCCCTGGTAGCGGCCGTTTCCGCGGTCAAAGCTGCGATTGAACCAGCCGAAGAAGCCGGTGCTCGCCATCGCATGGCCCTTGGGCACCGGCTTGAGCAGCGTGGCGCACAAGGCCGGCGTGAGCACCAGCGCCACCAGCACCGACAGCGTCATCGCCGAGACGATGGTGATGGAGAACTGGCGGTAGATCACGCCCGTGGAGCCGCCGAAGAAAGCCATCGGCACGAACACCGCCGCCAGCACCAGGGCCACGCCGACCAGCGCGCCGGTGATCTGGCCCATCGACTTTCGCGTCGCCTCCTTCGGCGAGAGGCCTTCCTCCGTCATCACGCGCTCGACGTTCTCGACCACCACGATGGCATCGTCGACCAGCAGGCCGATGGCCAGCACCATCGCGAACATCGTCAGCGTGTTGATGGTGAAGCCGAAGGCCGCCAGCACGCCGAAGGTACCCAGCAGCACCACCGGCACCGCGATGGTCGGGATCAGCGTGGCGCGGAAGTTCTGGAGAAAGAGGTACATCACCAGGAACACCAGCACGATGGCTTCCACCAGCGTCTTGATCACTTCTTCGATGGAGATGCGCACGAACGGCGTGGTGTCGTAGGGCTTCTGCACCTTCATGCCCTGCGGAAAGAACTTCTCGAGTTCGGCCACGCGGGCGTCCACCGCCTTGACCGTGTCGAGCGCATTGGCACCGGCCGCCAGCTTGATGGCCAGGCCCGCGGCCGGCTTGCCGTTGTAGCGGCCGACCGTGTTGTACGACTCGCTGCCCAGCTCGATGCGAGCCACGTCGCGCAAGCGCACCTGTGCGCCATTGGTCTGCGTGCGCAGGAGGATGTCCTCGAACTCCTGCGCGGTCTTCAGGCGCGTTTGCGAGGTAATGGTCGCGTTGAGCTGCTGGCTGCCGGCCGCCGGCATGCCGCCGAGCTGGCCGGCCGACACCTGGGCGTTCTGCGCCTGGACCGCTGTCTTCACATCCAGCGGCGTGAGACTGAAGTTGGCGAGCTTGTTCGGGTCGAGCCAGATGCGCATGGCGTACTGCGAACCGAAGAGGGTGGTGTCGCCCACGCCCTCCACGCGGCTGATCGCGTCCTGCACGTTGGCGGCCACGTAGTCCGACAGGTCGGAGCCGTTCATGCTGCCGTCTTCCGAGGTGAAGGCCAGCACGTTCAGGAAGTTGGTGGCCGACTTCGTGACCGTGACGCCTTGCTGCTGTACCTCCTGCGGCAGCAGCGGCGTGGCCAGCGAGAGCTTGTTCTGCACCTGCACCTGCGCGGTGTCGGGATCGGTGCCGTTCTCGAAGGTGAGCGTGATGGTGACCGAGCCCGACGACTCGCTGGTCGAGGCCATGTAGCTCAGCCGGTCCAGGCCCTTCATCTTCTGTTCGATGATCTGGGTGACGGTGTCTTCCAGCGTCTTGGCGGAAGCGCCGGGGTAGTTGGCGGTGATTGCGACGGCGGGCGGCGCAATGCTCGGGTACTGCGCAATGGGCAGCGCGGCAATGGACATGACGCCGCCCAGCATCACGATGATGGCGAGAACCCACGCGAAGATGGGGCGGTCGATGAAGAAGCGTGCCATGGCGTTCTCTCGATCAGTTCGCCGCGCCGGCGGATGCCGACGGGGCGGCCTTCGCCGTTTCGGTGCCCGCCTTGGAGCCGGGGATCCATTGCACCGTTTTCACCTCCACGCCCGCTGCGGCGCGCTGCTGACCGTCGACCACCAGCTTGTCGCCGGCCGCGAGGCCGCTCTTCACCAGCCACTGGTCGCCAACGGCGCGTTCCGTCTCGAGCATGCGCCGCTGCAGCTTGTTCTGCGCGTCCACCACATAGGCTGTCGGCTTGCCGGTGCTGTCGCGCGACACCGCCTGCTGCGGCACCATGAGCGCCTGCTCCTTCACGCCTTCCTGCAGTACGGCTCGCACATACATGCCGGGCAGCAGGTCGGCAGCGGGGTTGGGAAACACCGCGCGCAGCGTGATGGCACCGGTGTTCTGGTCCACCGTGACATCCGAGAACTCGAGCTTGCCTTCGATCGGATACGCGCTGCCGTCTTCGAGCAGCAGCCGCACCCGTGCGGCATTGGCGCCGCTCTTTTGCAGATCGCCTCGCGCCATTGCCTGCTTGAGCTGGAGCACCGCGGCGCTGGGCTGTGTGAGGTCGACGTAGATCGGGTCGAGCTGCTGGATGGTCGCCAGTGCGGTCGACTGGCTCGCCGTGACCAGCGCGCCGGGCGTGACGCTCGACTTGCCGATGCGGCCGGAGATCGGTGCGTCGATGCGTGCATAGGCGAGGTTGATGCGGCTCGTTTCCACGTTGGCCTTGGCCGCGGCAACGTCGGCCTCGCCCTGCTGCAGCGAGGCGGCCGCGTCGTCGTAGTCCTGCTGGCTCACCGCCTTGATGGCAACCAGTTCCTTGTAGCGCCCGGCCTTGAGACGCGTGGTGCCGAGGCTGGCTTGTGCCTTGGCGAGCGCGGCAACGTTGCTGTCGTAGGTGGCCTTGTACGTGGCGGGGTCGATCTGGTAGAGCGCCTCTCCGGCCTTCACGTCGCTGCCTTCGCGAAACCTGCGGGCTTTGACGATGCCGCCGACCTGCGGGCGCACGTCGGCGATGAGATAGGGCACGGTGCGCCCGGGTAGCTCCGTCGTGATGGCCACGCGCCGCGGCTGCACAGTGACGATGCCGACCTCTGGCGTGCCCGGCGCCGGAGGCGGGCCGCCTGGCGGCTTGCCGCAAGCGACCAGCAGGAAAGTGGACACGATGGCCGCGGCAAAGGTCAGGCCATAGGTGAGAGGGGGGCGCATCGCGATTCTCCTGGGGAAGGGCCGGGCGCTATGGCCGGCCGTTGGTTGAACGAACATAAATAGACAGTGATGTACTGAAATGTATTTTGACTTCGAGGGCTTTGTCAATCAATAATGAGCACCTGTGTATAGAAATAAAGAGAGACGCGATGCGAGTCAAGACGGAAGCCAAGCGCGATGCCATCGTCCAGGTGGCATCGGAAGTCTTTAGGGAACTGGGGTTCGAGGGAGCCTCGATGGTGGAAATTGCCGCTCGCGTGGGCGGTTCGAGGGCAACGCTCTACGGGTACTTCAAGTCGAAGGAGGAACTGTTCGTTGCCGTGATCCACGCCTCGGCGAAGGCCCACTTCGAGCCGATCTTCACGGCGCTGGCCGAGGAGGGCGATGAAAACCTGGAGCGCGTGCTGCAACGCTTTGGCGAGAAGGTCCTGGCCGCGATGTGTTCGCAAGAAGTCATCCAGGCGCACAGGGCTGTGATTGCCGAAGCGGGGCGCAGCGAGATCGGGCGGCTTTTCTATGAAGGCGGGCCCAAGAAGGGCGTCGCCGAACTGGCGGGTTTGCTCGAGCGGCAAATGCGCAAGGGCCGCCTGCGAACTTCGGACCCCGTCACGGCCGCCAGCCACCTGATGGCGCTGCTGGATTCGGAAACTGTCAAGCCCAGCCTGCTTGGTATTCAGGGGCCATTCACCCGCCGTGAACTGCGAGACGCAACGCGCCGCGCCTTGCAAGTGTTCCTGTGCGGCTATGCACCAGCCGGCAAGCCCGAGGAATGAGCGTGCATCGCGGCCCGTCGGGCACATAGCCCCCCGATCGAGCAATCCCGGTCTAGCGCAACCGGTCTAGCGCAAGCTGTCTACGGCGAGCTGTCTACCGCGAGCAGCGTATATGAATCTTTCGAGTGCTCCGTAGGATGCAAATCCGCTTCGATCATGTTGCTCGAAGCTCAACTTGGAGCAAGGAAGCCATCATGTCCGAAGAAATCGGTGTCAATCCCAAGCACGGCCGTGCCGGCCGCCATCCCACCAAGGCCACTCTGGATGCGCTCGCAGGGCATGGCGATCCTGGCATGTTCGGCAGGATGTTCCCGCGGCTCGCGCCGCTCTCGGTTGCCGACGACAAGTTGAGAGCCCTCGCCGATGCAATGCTCGATGCCGGTCCGGCTGGTGGCGGAAACAACCCGCGAGTGCCGGCAGGGTTCACCTACCTGGGCCAGTTCGTCGATCACGACATCACGCTGGACCTGACCTCCATCGGCGACAAGCTGGAAGACCCGACCGCGGTGGAGAATTTCAGAACGCCCGCGCTGGACCTGGACTCGATCTATGGGCGCGGTCCGGACGGCAGTCCGCACCTTTATGCCCGCGGCCCCAACAACGGACCCAGCGCGAAGCTGCTGATCGGCAAGACCACGCTCGGCTTTCAACAGAACGCGACCGACATAGCCGGTGTGTTCCCCAACGACTTGCCGCGAAGCCCCGAAGGCCAAGCCTTGATCGGCGACCACCGCAACGACGAGAACCTGCTGGTCGCGCAGACCCACCTGGCTTTCATGAAGTTCCACAACAAGGTGGTCGATCTGCTGGCGGCCTCGCCGACGGCGCCTGCGCCCGCCGAGCTCTTCTTCGAGGCCCGGCGCGAGGTGACCTGGCACTATCAATGGCTCGTTCTGCACGACTTCGTGGAACGGCTTACCGAAGACGGCATCGTGGCTCGCATCCTCAACGAGGGCCGCCAGTTCTACAGATTCAAGAAGACGCCCTACATGCCGGTGGAGTTCTCCGGTGCGGCCTACCGGCTTGGACACAGCATGGTTCGGGAGGTCTACAGCCATAACCGGGTCTTCACCCCGGGCGGGCTCGCGCCCGCTTCGCTGGGGCTGCTGTTCGCGTTCTCCGGCCTTTCCGGCGGCATTGTGGGCGACCTGGCGCCTGAGCCGCTCACCGCGCCAACGCCGATCAGCAAGCTTGCCAGCAACTGGATCATCGACTGGCGGCGCTTCTACGATTTCGGCAACAACCCGCCAGGGGTCACGCTCAATCAGGCGCGCAGCATCGATCCTTTCATCGTGAAGGCTCTGCACACCTTGCCCGGCGGTGCCAGCCTCCCATTCCTGAACCTGAAGCGGGGCGTGATGCTCGGACTGCCCTCTGGCCAATCGGTGGCACGGGCGATGGAAGTGCCCAACCCCCTGACAAGCGCCGAGATCTCGTCCGGCACGGACGGCGCCGTGGCCAAGGCACAGGGACTGCATGAGCAGACGCCCCTGTGGTACTACATCCTCAAGGAAGCGTCGGTCAGAGAGGGCGGCGAGCGATTGGGGCCTGTGGGCGCGCGCATCGTGGCGGAGGTCTTCATCGGATTGGTCCACGGCGATCATGAGTCCTATCTGTGGAAGAAGGGCCCCGCGTGGACGCCAACCCTTCCTTCGCGCACGCCGGGGACTTTTACGATGGTCGACCTGCTGCAGTTCGTAGGCGACGTGAGTCCCATCGACGGCGTGACTCAAGTCTGATCCCGGTCTGATTGGCGCCTCGGCGACGCGTCTCAGTGGCCGCGTCGCGCGTGCGCTCATCACGGTGCAAGAATCGCCTGCGCTGCCGACACGGTGCGCTATTTCACGAAGTTCAGCTTGTCCAGAATCGCCGGATCGAGGCCGAGTTCGAAGAAAGGTTGCGGGCCGTCGGCGTCGCTGAAGGCCGCACCGCCACTTGCCAGGAAGCTGCCGATCTGCCTTTGTGCCTGCAGCGCGTAGGGTGCGGCTGCGGGATTGGTGATCTCGAGCAGGTACCCGTGCGGGTTGCTGCCCACCGCCGCGTTCGCCGCCAGTGCCAGGTCGTGCCGGTAGAAGCTGACTCGATCGTTCAGTTCGCCTCCGCGCACGATCCACGCTGAGCTGGGGTTGCTCATGACGTTGTCGCCTTTGGCGTACTGCAGGATCACCGGCTTCGGCTGGTGCCCCGGCAGCGGACGCAATCTCAGAAGCGGCGCGTAGGCGGTGGCTACCCCGGCCTGCTGTGCCCATTCGCTGTTGTCGAAGGACTTGGCAATAGCCATTGCACCATCCACATGCCTGGTCAGTGGCGGCTCGTTGCGGAATGGCTGGTTGTCGTCCCACTGCGGGATGCCATTGGCAGGCGGGAGGTTGATGAGCGACGGCTTGCGGGAGGCCAGGCTGAAGGCACGCAGGATGCGGAACTCACCGTTGCGCGTGGCCTCGATCAGGCTGCCGCCGCCGACGTTGGGTACGCCGGCAACGATGCCTGGGTCCACGCCAAGGAGCATCGCGCCGTACACGCCGCCAAAGGACTGGCCTGCATAGGAGATGCGGGTGCCGTCGAAGTCAGGTTGTCCGTCGCCGTCCAGATCGACGCCCTTGCTGAACCGGCGTGCCAGTTCGGCCAGGTCGACGACGGTCTGCCGCAGCGAGTCGCGCGGCCCGATCACGCCATAGGGTGCCGACGCCGTGCTGCCTTCGGTGGCGTCGATCTTGCCGTCTCCGTTCTGGTCGATGCCGCGGCCCGGCGTGGCCACAGCGATCACGCTGCCGTCGGTGCCCGTCATTTCCACGCTGCCTTGCGAGCCGCCTCCATGCCCGACCACGTTGATCGACACAGTGGCCAGACCGTAGGAAGCCAACACGGAGGCCATTGCCCATGGCGCACCTTGGATCGAATCGCCGAAGCCGTGGCCGAACAGCACCACCGGCCAGCCGCCTGCCGGCTTGGGGCCGGACGGCACGAAGATCTGTACCGTCGTGGCCTGCTCGCCGCGCGGAAGGGGAGTCACTGCGGTGCCCACAGGCGTGATGCGGGCTGTGGCCGTATCGATGAAGTTCGGCGAAAGGAAACTGGCATAGGCCACCTGCGCCACCGCACCGGGCACCGTCTGGAGCGCTTGGAGCCTCAAAGTGCTGTTGCTGAATGTGGGTGCCGTACCGACCTGCCGCTTCACTACACCGCTGCTCAAATTCGCAACATCGAATACCGCCCGCACCGTAGCGCCATTGCGCGAGCCGATCATGAAGTCGAGTCCGGCCGCGGGGCGAGCCTTGACCAGGTTCACCATGCCGGCCAGCTGGGCGGTTGCGGTTTGCGTTGTGAAAAGGCTGGCGGCCACCGGCTTGGCCGCATCGAACGGCAGCAGCGCCAATGCCTGGCGCAACTCGTTTCGGTAGCTGCCGGTATC
Organism: Variovorax sp. CCNWLW235; assembly: GCF_037204085.1. NCBI lineage: Bacteria > Pseudomonadati > Pseudomonadota > Betaproteobacteria > Burkholderiales > Comamonadaceae > Variovorax > Variovorax sp. CCNWLW235. The sequence goes on from NZ_JBBCBW010000012.1 coordinate 98,866, forward strand.
AGCGGCGCTGCCCACGGGCATGCCACTCGACGTATCCAGCCATTCGCCCCGGCCAAGCGGCTTTCCGGCCGAGTCCTTGACCCGGTTGGTCACGACCAGCACGTAGCGCGCTCGCTCGCGGAGCAGCTGGTCGCTCTTGAAGCTCAGCGTGCGCGACGGTGCGTCCCAGGCCACCTGGTTGATGCCGCTGCGCTCGCCCAGTCTCCAGCCGTCCGCCCCGCCGACTCGCACCAGGTAGACGCTCTCGCTGGTGACGCTGGCAGGGTCGATGTCTCCAGTGAAGGGCACGGTGAAGCGAGGCGTGATCGAAAAGCCGTCGAGCGTGCCCAGCTCGTCAATGTCCTGGCAGTCGCTCACCTGGACCGCGCAGTCCGGTTTGGGCAGCGAGACGCGGCGTCCCGACAACTGCTGCGCGTCGGCGACGGTATAGCGATCGGAGGGGAAGGGCGCGCCGTCCGGCGAAATCGCCGAAAAGCCCACCGCCACCTTGCTGTCGGAGGAATCGACCGCCCCGTTTCCCGGCGTCCAGTTGCCGAACCCCGCAGGTGAACTCCCGGATCCTCCACAGGCTGTGAGGGCTGCAGCAGCCGTTGCAGCGGCTGCGAAAGCCGATTTGAGGCGTACGGTTGCCTTTCTATGCATTGCGAAGTCTCCTGTTGTGTTTCTTGGCATATCGCTTGTGGCGGGCCGGTAGCGGTTGGACTGCCGCCTGCGCGACCTCGAGCTGGGGCAAAGTGTCTTGACTGGTTCAACGGCGGGCAATGGCAAGATCGCTCGCCGCGATTGGCAAAAACGATCTGGGCGAAGATCGGGCAGATTCGCCGCAGCCGATAAGGCGCAACCCTGCCGACGATCGACATCATTCGCCAATTGAACCAATTTTTTTGAAATAAAGAGCAGGGTTCGATCGCAATTCAATTGAATTCTCAATGCATTTGAGTGCTTTGCGTTTTTCTATGGCTTGACGTATTTAATGCCGCGGTGCTACCATCCATATTTGCTCATATTTTTAATTAATCTCGTGCAAAGTAATAAAATAAAATCTTCCAACTCTTCGGAAGCAGGCGAAAAGCAGGGGTATCACCACGGGAATCTCAGGGAGGCCCTGATTCAAGGTGGATTGAAAATCCTCAGGGAAGAGGGGATAGAAGGAGTGACCCTGAGGGCCGTGGCTCAATACGCAGGCGTTTCCCAGGCGGCCATCAGAAACCACTACAGAGACAAGAACTCCTTGCTCGCCGCCATGGCTGCCGCCGGACATGTCGATCTCTCGAAGCGGAGGGGTCGCAAGCGGGGACAGCCGACGAAGCTGGAAGATGTCATTGGCTTGATATTTTCCAATTACGTGGAATTTGCAATTGAGAATCCGGATCTGTTTCGCCTCATGTTTGCGTACAAGAGCTTGCGGCGGCAGGAGTATTCAGATCTGGAGAGTAATTCGACAGCAGCGCTTCGCAACTTGATGGATCTGCTCTCGCAAGCCCTTGCCTTGGAGGGAATTTTCGAAAAGGATGTCGAGCCTTTGACCTTCAAGGTCTGGAGTGCGATGCACGGAATTGCGATGCTTGCCATAGATGGGCAATACGTAAAAATCGCGGGCAACAGAACGCTCATTGCCCAGCATTGCCGCGAACTGGCGCAGATGATCGCCGTGGGATTCGTGCAGGTGGAAAACCTGAAGAAATCGTCCTGAATCCATGGCGGCCCGCGTGTCACGCGCGCGCCCGCCATCGCGCTTCCGGGAATGGCTTCGCGGCGACTGCATATCACATGAATGTATTCGTTGAATACATGGAAAACACGTGGCCTCGTAAGGACCTCAAAAACACGCTCAATGTTTACAATGAACACATTGAAGCCGACGCTGAGCTTCGAGCCGAGGCGGCCGACTTTTCCGCGCATACGAACCACGAGGCAACCACATGTCCGATCCCGCGATCGAAACCATCTTCAGTGCCGAGGAGCTGCAACTCCTCGATCAAATCTCTGCCGATGCGGAGGCCCACAACCGCACCAGCGTGTACAACGTGCCCGGCTATGCGCCGGTGTCCCACGAGACGCGTCATGTACCCGTGAAAGTTTCGGGCCAACTGCCCAAGGATCTGCGCGGTGTGTACCTGCGAAACGGCGCCAACGCCCGCTTCAAGAAGACCATGTCGCGTGCGCATGCGTTCAACGGCGCGGGCATGCTGCACCAAGTGCAGATTGGCGATGGCGAGGTGACCTACTCGAACGTCTTCGTGCGAACACCGCGCGATGCTTTCGAAGAGAAGGTGGGCCGCGAGATCTACCCGCAGTTCTCCGATCTGGCCAACGGTGCCACGAGGCAGCAGCCGAAGCTGAAGCTGATCGAATCGAAGAAGGCGCAAGGTGCCATTCCGAACTTGACGCCGCTCGAACTGAGCACCGCCTCCACTGCCGTGCAGATGCACAAGGGCAAGCTGTACTGCCTGAACGAAACGGCTTTCCCATTCGTGCTGAACACGCGCGAAGTCGAAGGGCGTCTGGTCATTGACGGAACGGGTCGGCTCGAGACGTGGGACGGCAAGCTGCAAAGCCCGTTCTCGGCCCATCCGCGCATCGATCCGAAGAACGGCACCTTCTACAACGTCAGCATCCATCGCCAGAACGGCGGCATCTTCTACTCCCGGCTGGAGGATGGCGATCTGAAGGATCACCAGCTGATCCATCAGCAGGAGGGTGCTGGCGGCTGGATGGCTTATCTGCACGACTACATCGTCTCGGAGAACCATGTGATCTTTCCCGACCCTTCGTTGCGCAGCGACCGCTCGCGCATCGGGCAGGAAGAAAGCATCTACTACTTCGATGCGGGCTACAAAATGCGCTGGGGCGTGCTGCCGCGCTACCCCAAGGCCGGTGACACCGTTCGCTGGTTCGAGACGAACGAACCGGGCTTTATCTGGCACATGGTCAACGGCTGGCAGCAGACCGGGAAGGACGGTCACAAGCAGATCGTGCTATTCGCGCCTTTGTTCAAGAACTACCAGGCCGGTGTGCCCATCCATAGCCCCGAAGAGGGGCATGGCAAGCTCCACAAGTGGGTGCTGGATCTGGAAACCGGCGCGGTAGAAGCCAGGCAGCTGCTCGATGGTGCCTTCGAGCGCCCGAGCATCAATCCGGCCCGCTCGGGCTTGCCTTGCCGCTACGTCTACCTGCTTGACGAGAGCAGTGGGTACATGGGCAAGGGTGTGCTCAAGTACGACCTGCAGGAGGAGAGGGAGGTCGGCTACCTGAACTACGGCGATGCGCTGGGCGGCGAGGCGCTGTTCGTGCCGCGCGAAGGTGCCTCGGCCGAAGACGATGGCTACCTGGTCGACCTGCTCATGAAGGAGAACGAAGCGGCCCTGGTGGTCTTCAGCGCCGCCACCCTGCAGGAGCTGGCGCGCATACAACTGCCGGCGCGCGTGCCGTTCGGAGTGCATGCCTGCTGGTTGGACCCGCAGTGCCTGTCTGGGATGCGCCACGGCGAGTAGCCGGGATACCTCGGCCGACGGGCATCAGGCTTCGAGGTTTATCTCATCGACGATGAGATTTGCCCATCCGTCAAATGTCAAAGAGCGAACCCAGATTCGGGATGGAAACCCTAGGGTCGATCTCCTTCTTAACGGCCTAAACTAATCACTGATTAGATTAATGCCCAACCCGGTTGGGCACGCTCCGCGCCAGGTTGCGCAGGTGGTGTGCGAAGAGCCGTAGCTGTTGCCTCTCGGAAAGGATGGCGGACTCGTGTTGAATGTCGAGAAACTTAGTGTTTTCTATGGCGGGGTGAAGGCGCTGAACGAGCTTTCAATGCGCCTCGAACCCTCGCGCATCTATGGCCTCATCGGGCCCAACGGGGCGGGCAAATCCACCGCGATCAACGCCATATCGGGCGCCATCCGGCCCACTGCGGGGAGCATTCGGCTGCGCGACCGAGACCTCACTTCGCAGGTAGCGCACGAGCGCGCGCGTGCGGGCATCGGTCGCACCTTCCAGAATCTCGCGTTGTTCCAGAGCATGACGGTGTACGAAAACATCGCGTGCGGCGCACTGCACGCCAGAGGCGCGGCAGGGGGAGGGGATCCGTTGGGCACGGTGGATGGCCTCATCGAGGAATTCGGTCTAGAAACTGTGCGCGACCACCACACCAAGGCGTTGCCGCTGGGTATTCGCAAGCGGGTGGAGCTTGCGCGCGCCTTTGCGTCCAACCCGAGCGTGCTGCTGCTGGACGAACCGGCGGCCGGACTCACGCCGGAAGATATGGAAGACCTCAAGCGGCGCGTGCAGCGCCTGCGCGATGCAGGCGGCATTGCCCTCATCGTCGAGCACCACATGGGCCTGGTGATGTCGCTGTGCGAACACCTGTACGTGCTGGAGTTCGGCAAGCTGATCGCGTCTGGGTCACCGCAGCAGGTGATCGCCGATCCGCTGGTGCAGGCGGCGTATTTCGGAGTCGAAGATGAAATCCATTGAGGAGGCAGGCACAGTGCTGCTGCGTACGCATGGCCTGCGCGCAGGCTACGGACCGATCGAGGTGATTTCCGATGTGTCGATCGCCGTGAAGACAGGCCGCATCACGGCGCTGTTGGGCGCCAATGGCGCCGGCAAGACCAGCTTGATTCGTGCGCTGTGCGGCATGGTCAAGGCCGAAGGCGAGATCCACCTTGGTGAGCGCAGCATCCGGGGCCTGCGAACCGAGCAGATCGCGCGGCTGGGTGTGGCCCAGGTGCCCGAGGGCCGTGGAACCTTCGCGGACCTGACGGTCGAGGAAAACCTGCGCGTGGGCAGCTTCGCCCGTCGCGCGGCCGCGGGTTTCGACGAGGCGCTCGAGCGTGTCTATGGCTGGCTGCCGCGACTGAAGGAGCGGCGCTGGCAGTTCGCCGGCAGCCTTTCAGGTGGTGAGCAGCAGATGGTGGCCATTGGCCGCGCACTGGTCGCGCAGCCCAAGGTGCTGCTGCTCGATGAACCCACTTTCGGGCTGGCACCGCGCATCGCGATGGAGGTGATCCAGATCCTTCGGAATTTGCAGGCCGAGTCTCCCATGGGCATCTTGCTCGCCGAACAGAACATGGCATTGGCACTGAAGGTCGCCGATGACGGCTATGTCCTGTCGAACGGCCGCGTGCTCGCGGCGGGTACCGCCAGCGCGCTGCGCGAAGACCCGGTCGCGCGGGCAGCGTACCTGGGGGAGGCATGATGGAACAACTGCTTCACCAGATCATTGCGGGGCTGGCCACGGGCTGCGCCTATGCGCTGCTGGCGCTTTCCCTTGTCGTGGTGTACCGCTGCAGCAAGCATGTGAACTTCGCGCAAGGCGAAATGGCCACGCTTTCGGCCTATGGCGCGTTCGCCATGCTGCAGGCGGGCCTGCCGTATTGGGCGGCCTTCGTGGGTGCGCTGGCACTGTCGTTCCTGGGCGGTGCCGCCGTGGAGCGCCTGATCGTCGGCCGGCTGAAGACGGCCTCTCCGCTGGCTACGGTGGCCACGTTCATCGGTTTGTTCATGGCCATCCACAGCCTCACGGGCTATTTCTGGGGCCACGACGTGCGCGATTTTCCCAGTCCGTTCCCCGACATCTCGCTGATGGGTGGCCTCATCTCCGGCCAGCAGTTGGGCGTGATGCTGACAACGGCCTTCCTGCTGGCGGCTCTGTGGGCTTTTTTCCGCTTCACGCGTGTCGGCCTGGCCGTGCGTGCAGCCGCAATGAATCCTGATTCGGCGCAGCTCAGCGGTATTTCCACGCTGCGCATGTTCTCGATGGGTTGGGGCATTGCGGCGATGCTGGGCGCCGTGGCCGCGCTGCTGCTGGCGCCGGTGCTGTACCTGGACCCAACCATGATGAGTGGCGTGCTGATCTACGGCTTTGCGGCGGCTGTGCTGGGCGGCCTCAACAGCGTGCCCGGCGCCGTGGTCGGCGGGCTGGTGCTTGGGGTGCTCGAAAACCTCCTGGGCACTTACGTAGTGGGCTCACAGCTCAAGCTCACGGTCGCACTGATCGCGCTGGTTTCAATCTTGATCTGGCGGCCCCATGGTCTGTTCGGAAAGCCCAGTGCAGAAAGAGTCTGACATGAAGAACAGGACATGGATCTTTGTCGCCGCAGGTGTGGCGGCTGCGGCACTGCCTTTTGCGATCTCCGGTGCATCGGTCTTCCAGTTGACGCAAATGATCGGCATCGCCATCGCCTTGATCGGACTGAATGTGTTCGTGGGCTGGGTGGGCCAGCCTTCGTTGGCGCAGGGTGCGATGTTTGCATTGGGCGCGTACGTCACGGCAATGTCGTGCGGTATCGGCATGCCCTGGTGGCTCGCGCTGCCGGGCTCGGCCGTGGCGGTGGCCGCGTTTGCCTGGCTGCTGGCCGTGCCGTTGCTGCGGCTGAGTCACTCCTACCTGGCGCTGTCGACCTTTGCCCTGGCGCTTGCCATTCCGCAGGTGCTGCGTCATGGCTCGGTGTCGCCGTGGACCGGCGGGGCCACCGGGCTCCAGCTGGAGCGGCCGAAGGCGCCATCGTGGGTGCCTGCCGAACTGGGTTCCGATGCCTGGATGTACTGGATGGCGCTGGCCATCGCGGTGCTGCTGACCGTGGTGCTCGCCAGGGCCTTTGCCGGTCGCAAAGGCCTGGAACTGCGTTCTGTGCGCGACAACCCGATTGCCGCAGCGGCGCACGGTGTGAACGTCGGTCGCGTCAAGGCAACGGCCTTCGCCTTCAGCGGCTTGTGTGCGGCACTCGGCGGCGGCCTGTATGCGTTGAACGTGCAGTACGTCAGTCCCGACAGCTTCGGTGTCTTCCTCTCGCTGACCATGCTGGTGGCACTGGTGGTCGGCGGCCCGGCCTCGACGGTGGGGCCATGGATCGGCGCGGCGTTCATTCTGTATGTGCCGGCCTGGGCAGAGCGCGTCTCCACGGCAGCGCCCTGGGCCATTTTCGGGTTCTCGGTGTTGCTGGTCGTCTTCATTGCCCCCGGCGGCCTGGCCGGTGCCGCCCAAGCGCTGGCGCAGCGCCTGAGCTCGCGGACCACGCCCGCCACACGCCAGCGGGACCCTCATTGAGTCCCGGTCTTCATCGCCTTCAACCACGAAAGGGACTTGCCCATGTCCATGAATCGACGCACCGCACTTGCGGCCTCGGCCGCGGCGCTGAGTTTTCCGCATGCCGTTTTTGCACAGCCCAAGTACGGGCCGGGCACATCCGACAGTGAAATCCGCATCGGCTCCACCATGCCCTTCAGTGGGCCGGTTTCAGGCCTGGGCATGATGGGAAAGGCCGCGCAGGCCTACTTCGAGGAATTGAACGAAGCGGGCGGCATCAACGGCCGCAAGGTCCGGCTGATCCAGTACGACGACGCATACAACCCCGGCAAGGCACTGGAGCTCACGCGGCGCCTGGTGGAAAGCGAGAACGTGGCGCTGATCTACCAGACGCTGGGAACCCCCAACAACAACGCGATCCACCGCTACCTCAACGAGCGCAAAGTGCCGCAGCTGCTCGTCAACAGCGGCGCGAACAAGTGGGTGGACGCCAAGGTTGCCCCCTTTGTCGTTCCGGGCGCGCCATCCTATTCCGCCGAAGGGCGTGCGTATGCACGCTGGCTTCTGGACAACAAGCCCAATGCGAAGATCGCGGTGCTGCGCCAGAACGACGACTTCGGCAAGGACTACCTGGACGCCATCAAGCGCGCGCTGGGTGAACGGGCCAAGGCCATGGTCGTGGCCGAGAACACCTACGAGGTAACGGACGCAACCGTGGACTCGCAGGTCGTGGGCCTGAAGAGTACGAATGCCGACGTGTTCTTTGTGCTGTGCAACGGCAAGTTCGCGGTTCAGGCGCTGCGCAAGGCGCACGACATCGGCTGGAAGCCCCAGGTGTTCTTGCCCCTGGGCAGTTCGTCCATCCAGGCCATCATGCGACCGGCCGGCGCCGACAAGGTGGTGGGAGCCATCACCATCGCTGTGGCCAAGTCGCCTTCCGATTCGCAGTGGAACAAGGATCCCGCAATCGTCGAACTGCGGGAGTTCGCGAAGAAGCGCCTGAGCGGCCATGATCCCAATGATCAGTTGATCGCATCCGGCTACAACAGCGCTCAGATCCTGCGCGAAATACTGCGGCGAAGCGGCGATGACCTCACGCGCGAGAACATCATGAAGCAGGCGCTGAATCTCAAGGGTTTTCGCACACCCATCATGCTGCCCGGCGTGCAGCTGAGCACCCAGCCGAACCAGCACGAGCTCTACGAAAAGCTGTGGCTGCAGCGCTTCGACGGCGAGACCTGGAAACCCTTCGGTGAACCCCTGGCCGTGTAAGCGGCCCTTCTTCTGCCTGACCCCGGATTCAGCGATGTCCACACCCACCCCTCAACTGCCTCCCCTGAAACTGTTCATCAACGGTGAATGGGTCGACGCCCAATCGGGCGCGACTCTGAGCACCGTCAATCCCGCAACCGGCCAGCCCATCGCCCAGGTGGCCTCGGCCGACGCGCGGGATGTCGACTCGGCCGTGCGCAGCGCGCGTGCTGCCTTTGAAAAGGGCCCCTGGGCCAAGGCACCGCCGATGGCCCGATCACGCGTGCTCACGCGCATCGCCGACATGATCGAGGCCCGCGGCGAGGAACTTGCCGCACTTGAATCCCTGGACAACGGCAAGCCCGTGTCGGCCGCTCGCATGGCGGACATACCCTCCGCCGCCAATGTGTTCCGCTACATGGCGGGCTGGGCCACGCGGATGGAAGGGGAGCAGCTTCCGCTGGCGGGCCGCCCCCAGAGCCAGTTCCTTGCCTACACCCAGCGCGACCCCATCGGCGTGGTTGGCCAGATCGTGCCCTGGAACTTCCCCTTGTTGATGGCGGCGTGGAAGGTTGCGCCGGCCCTGGCTTTCGGTTGTGCGTCCATTCTCAAGCCTGCCGAGCAGACGCCGCTGACCGCTGCGGCGCTGGTGGCCATCGCGCACGAGGCCGGCGTGCCACCCGGGCAGCTCAACCTGATCCAAGGCCTGGGCCACACGTCGGGCGCCGCCATCGTGGCGCACCCTGACGTCGACAAGATCGCGTTCACGGGGTCCACCGAGGTCGGCAAGATGATCGTGCGCTCGGGCTCCGATACGCTCAAGCGCATTTCGTTGGAACTGGGCGGCAAGTCACCCGTCATCGTCATGGCCGACGCGGATCTGGATGCCGCTGTGAAGGGCGCAGCACATGCGATCTTCTTCAACCAGGGGCAGGTCTGCACGGCCGGTTCGCGCCTGTACGTGCATGAGTCGATCTATGGCAAATTCGTGGAGCGGCTTGCGGCCGTGGCGTCAGCGCTCAAGATCGGGCCCGGCCTTGATCCCGACACGCAGATCGGCCCGCTGGTGTCCGATGAGCAATTGCAGCGTGTAGCCGGCTACGTTGCCATTGGCAGGAAGGAGGGCGCCGGTGTCGCGGTCGGCGGCGAGGCGGTCGGCGGGCCAGGCTACTTCTATCGGCCAACCATTCTCACGGATGTGCGGCAGTCGATGCGGGTCGTACAGGAGGAGATCTTCGGCCCGGTCCTGGTCGCTACGCGCTTCAGGGAAGTGGATGAGGTAGTGGCCCACGCCAACAACAGCGTATATGGGCTGGCCGCCAGCATCTGGACGCGAGACGTCTCGCGCGCACACGCGGTGGCCCGTGCCGTGCAAGCCGGCACGGTGTGGATCAACTGCCACCACGTGATGGACGCAGCGATGCCCTTCGGCGGCTACAAACAATCGGGCTGGGGGCGAGAGATGGGATCTGCCGCGCTGGAGATGTACACCGAGTCAAAAGCCGTTTGTATCCAGCTCTGAAAATGCGGGCCAATCGGCATTACCGCCTCGCCGTCCTTGGCCAGTCGATGGAAATCGTGTTTTCTTCGGCGCAATGTTTGTGCAAATTACGTCTTTGAGGTCGCCGATAGAACCCGACGGATCTGGACGGAATGTGCCGCGCTTCGTGTTCCGCCGAACGGCTGCATCGATCCATCGGCGTCCCGGGCTCTCGCGACGATGCTCACCAAGCCGGGCGTTCGCGGCAGCGCAAGCGTCGCCGCGAACTGCTGCCACTCGAATTCCCGGCGCGGCCGGACCTCGGCCTCAAGCCATGTCGCCTCGCCATCAGCGCTGAGTGCCACGCCGCCGATCCCGTTGTTGCTCCAGGCCCAACCCTTGACTTCCACATCATCTGTGGAGATGGTGTCGCCGGGTGCCGGATGGGTGATCATCGAATTGGGCTCGACAGCCCACACCGGCTCTCGAACGACTTCGCCTTCGTGTTCCTTGTCGCGGTTGTACCAGAGGGTAGTGAAAGGGGAGTCCGCACGCTTGCCTTGGACCGACAGCCGGCAGAGCCATTTCGTCATGTTGGTGCCGAACCAGCCTGGAACCACCAGGCGAACCGGGCCGCCCCGCTCGCGCGTCAGGGGTGCGCCATTCATCTCGTAAGCCACGAGCACCTCATGAGACAGCGCCTTCGAGAGCGGCAGATCCTTGCGATACCGATTCATCGTGCGGCCACCGAACTCGCCGCTGTCCAGGCCGTCCGACCAGACATGGGTGGCACCCGGCCCGAGTTGCGCTTGCTCGAGCAGCACAGCCAGCGGCACGCCGGTCCAGCGGACGTTGCCTACGCGCCAGAGGTTGCGGTCGGCCGGTACCAGTGGGCTACCGAAGCACTCGTGAAAGGCTGTGACTGAGACGGAAGGCAGCCGCCTGAGATCGTCCAGCCCGATCGAAAAAGGCTTGCGGACGAGCCCGTCCACTTGCAGCCGCCAGCGCTTGGCGTCGACTTCGACGGAGCCCATGTGGATGGTCTCGAAGAGCTGTGCATCGGAGGTGATGAAGTCGCGCAGCGCCGCAGGGGCGGGTGGCGGCTTCAGATGGAATCCGGGAGACTGGCCAATGACCACCGAACGTTCCGCGCCTTCAGGCAGCGGTGGCAGGAAAGCCGAGCTATTCATCCAGCACCCCGGCGGTCACCTCGTCGTCGAGCAGCCGCGGAAACTGCGGATCGGACGGCCCCGACCACACGACCGGCTCGTGGCGGCGGCGTTCAACACCCAGAGAGAAGACGTCGAACCGGTTGTAGTAGCCCACCACGTCATGGAACTGCTTCGGCTCGATGCACTTGTTGAGGTCGAACTCGGCGTAGGCGATCCCTTCCTCGTTCTGGAGCGTGTCGCCGATCTGGGTACCGGTCGGGTCCACGAACATCGACACGCCGCGCGGCGTGCCGTCGACCACTTCCGCCACTGCCGGATCGCGATCCACCAGGACGTCGCGCATCGCCTTGTCCATGAAGCTCGCGCAGATGATTCCGAACGCCTTGGCTTCGAACGAATGGGCGGACGCCCGAATGCGGTTTGCCGCTACGTTGTCGAAGTTTCCGCCTCCGGACGGCCTGCGCGTGGGCCACATCGGCGGCCAGCTGGAGACATGAATCTGCTCCGCCTGCGCCATGAGCGAGAAGCGTGCGAGCGGGTTGGTGTTCTCGCCGCAGATCAAGCCGCCGATGCGCCCGAAACGCGTGTCGGCAACTCGCAGTCCCTGTCCGTCTCCCGCCGCCCAGACCAGTTTCTCGTAGAAGGTCGGCACCAGCTTGCGATGATGGTTGAGCAACTCGCCCGTCTCGCCGATCAGGATGTTCGAGTTCCAGATGCAGCCGGCGCTCACGGTGCTGCGTTCGCTGATGCCCATCGACACGCACACGCCAAAGCGCTTGGCGGCTGCGGCAATCAAGGCCACCTCGGGCCCCGGCACGTAGACGCTGTTCTCGACCATGGCCTCGAACAGATCGTGGTTGTAGATGGGCGCCCACAGGGCCGCCCAGACGGGGAACGCCGGAATGTAGGTTTCGGGGAACGCGATCACCTGCGCGCCATGAAGGGCGGCCTCCTTGATGATGGACACGGCCTTTTCGGTCGTGGCGGTCTTGTCGAGCAGCACCGGCGCTGCGTGGGCGGCGGCAACCTTCACCCGGGGCAATGAACTCATGTCAGGTACTCGCTGTGCGTTGCTGAGGCCCACAGGATAGTTGCCGGCATGGCCGCGGAAGTACCCGAAAAACGCAACCGCAGGTGCGTTTTTGCCGGCTCCTCGAGTCGATGCAGGATCTGCGCACAGAGGGTTGCGAATTTCCCGGCGGCTATTTGCACGGAACATGCTCACTATTGCCATGTCGCGGACCTGGTCCGCTCAATCCAGCCTGGAGGCCCCATGGACCCATCGCACGAGTATGTTCGCCTTTCCCGCACCGGCCCCTGCGCATGCGGCAGTACCCACAGTGACGATGAGGAGTGCCTCGCGGAGAACGCGCCCGCGAATTCCGGCGACGCGCTGGCCGGCGCCATGGCCCAGGGCATGCTGCACGGCCTCTTTCCCGAGCGCGGCCTGCGCCGAGCCTTCGTCAAGACGCTGGGGAGGGCGGGGGCGCTGGCCGCACTCACGGCGCTCACGCCGCTGACCCAGCTTGCCGCCGTCGCGCAGGAGCGCAACAAGGGTGCGCCGGAGAAGAAGCGGCTCGCCGTGGGATTCCTGCCCATCACCTGCGCGACGCCGCTGATCTATGCGGAGCAGCTCGGGCTTTTTCCGCGCGAGGGCCTGGAACTGAGCCTGCAAAAAATCGCCGGAATCGCGCTGATTCGAGACAAGATGGTCAACGGGGAACTGGACATCTCCCAGCAGGTGATGCCCGTTGCGCTGGCCATGTCCGCCGGCATCGGCGGCGCTCCCATTCCGGCCCGCGTGTTGACCGTGCTCAACCAGAACGGCAACTCGCTGGTCCTTGCGATGAAGCACAAGGACAACCGCGACCCGAAGAACTGGAAGGGATTCAAGTTTGCAGTGCCGTTCGAGCAATCGCACCAGATGCTCCAGCTGCGCCACTATCTCGCGTCGGCGGGGCTGGATGCGGACCGGGACGTCTCCTACCGCGTCGTTCCTCCGTCCGAGTATGTTTCCAACCTCCGGGTCGGCAACATCGACGGCTTCTTCGGCGGCGAACCGGGCGGCCAACGCGCCGTGTACGAAGGTGCGGGCTTCATTCACCTGGTTTCGAGCGAGATCTGGCCGGAGCATCCTTGCTGCTCGGTGACCGCAACCGAGGCCTGGATCAAGGCTCATCCCAACAGCTTCATGGCCGCATACCGCGCGATCATCGCGGCGAGCCTGCATGTGTCCGAGCCTGCCAACCGCACGGGAATGGCCAAGATCCTTGCACAGCCGCAATATCTCAACCAACCCGAAACCGTCGTGGACCAGGTCCTCACCGGCAGGTATGCCGATGGCCTGGGCAACGTGAAGACGCTGCCGCGCCGCATCGACTTCCAGCCTTTCCCGCACTACTCGAGCGCGGTGTGGCTTCTGACCCAGATGCGCCGATGGAACATGATCAAGGAGGACCTGGACTACAAAGGCCTTGCCCGACAGGTGATGCTGGCCACCGATGCAAAGCGCCTCATCGAGGAGCGCGGCGGCAGGGCGCCCGAGGTCGGGTTCCGCAAGGAAACCATTCTGGGCAAGAGCTTCGACTCCGACCACCCCGCCGAATACCTGAAGTCGCTGGGCAGGGCCTGACCATGCAGAGTGCGATCTCGAATTCACGCTCCTGGCTGGCCACCTTGGCAATCGGCCTGCTCTTGCTGGCCGCCTGGCAGATGCTCGCCTCCAACGGGGGCGGCAGCGCGCCGGCCGAGCTTTCAGACTACGACAAGCTGATGGGCAAGAGCCCCGGCGCGTCGGTGGAGCGCTCGGCCATTCCGACGCCCGTCGACGTGTTCAAGCGCGCCGGCGAACTGTTCGCGGATCCATTCCGCCGCAACGGCGAGAACGACCTGGGCATTGCCTGGCACCTGCTTGACTCGCTCAGGCGCGTGTTCACCGGCTACGCCCTGGCCGTGCTGGTCGGCGTTCCGTTGGGCTTCTTGCTGGGACTGGTTCCATGGCTCGGCCAGGCGCTGAATCCCTTCATCCAGCTGCTGCGGCCCGTCTCGCCCATGGCTTGGATGCCGCTCGCGCTCTACACGCTGAAGGACAGCGGCGCCTCGGCGATCTTCATCATCTTCATCTGTTCGATCTGGCCCATCCTGATCAATACCCTGTACAGCACAGCGAGCGTGCGCCAGGACTGGACCAATGTCGGCCGCGTGATCGGACTCACGCCCATGGAGCGCGCGCGCAAGATCGTCTTTCCGGCGGCGGTTCCCATGATCCTCACGGGCATGCGCATTTCGATCGGCATCGCGTGGCTGGTGATCGTGGCGGCGGAAATGGTGGTGGGCCAGAGCGGTATCGGCTTCTTCGTCTGGAACGAATGGAACAACCTGCAGATCTCCAGCATCATCGTCGCCATCGTGATGATCGGCATCGTCGGCCTGGTGCTCGACCAGTTGCTCGGCGCATTGATGAAGCAGCTGAGCTTCCGCGAATGAAAGGGCAGACCATGTTGCGGCCAGCTTTCTCAACCGTTTCGACAGCCTCGACCGCCACGCCCGGATTTCTGCGCGTTTGCGGTGTGCGGCAGACCTTCAGCACCCCCAAGGGCGACTTTCCGGCACTCAGCGAGATCAACCTGGAAATCCGCAGAGGCGAGTTCGTTGCGCTGATCGGCCATTCCGGCTGCGGCAAATCCACGCTGCTCAATCTTCTTGCCGGGCTGGCATCGCCGAGTGCGGGAACCGTCTCATGCGACGGGGAGGTCATCCGCGGACCGGGCCCCCGGCGCGCGATGGTGTTCCAGAACCATTCTCTTTTGCCGTGGCTCAGCTGCTTCGACAACGTGCGCATGGCCGTGCGCAGCGTGTTTCGTGCCGAGTCTGCTTCCGCCATCGATCAACGCACCGGGGCGGCGCTCGAGATGGTCGGCCTGGCGCATGCCGCGCACAAGAAGCCCAGCGAAATCTCCGGGGGCATGAAGCAGCGCGTCGGCATTGCCCGGGCACTGTCGATGGAACCGCAGGTCCTGCTGATGGACGAGCCTTTCGGTGCGCTCGACGCGCTCACGCGCGCCAGGTTGCAGGACGAGCTGCTCGGCATCGTCGAGAAAACGAAAAGCACGGTGGTCATGGTCACGCACGACGTGGACGAGGCAGTGCTCCTCGCGGACCGCATCGTCATGATGACCAACGGGCCCGCGGCACGCATCGGGGAGATCTTGGACGTGCCCATTGCGCGCCCGCGCGATCGCGTCAGCCTGGCGACCGACCCGACCTATGCGGAGTGCAGGCGTGCACTGATGGACTTTCTATATCGGCGCCAGGCGCATGTGGAGCAGCCTACGGGCTGAGTTCACCCAGGGGACTCTTCATATAGGGTCACTGCGCCGGGACTGGGAAGCGGCCGCGCCCGGCCGCACGGTCCCCGGTATTGCGCATCGGGGACCGAAGTGCTATCAAGGAACCACGGGCCGATCAAGCCCGAAGGATCAAGATTGCACACGACGATGCACAAGAAGGCCGCATGACGACCAAGAAGGTACCCCTCGCCAACCTCGATTGGGACGATGTGCGCCTGTTCCTGCATATCAACCGTACGGGGAGTCTCTCCCAGGCGGCCAGGCAGCTCCGCATCGATCACTCCACGGTCAGCCGCCGGCTTTCGCAGTTGGAACTCTGCTTGGGCGGCCCGCTTTTCGAACGCCACCGCGCAGGACTCAGACCCACTGAGCTGGCGCACGTTCTCGCGCTGCAGGCCGAGAACATGGAGCGCGCCGTCCTGTCGCTGCAGGAGGAGCTCGGTGGAACCGACACGGAGCCATCGGGCAGCGTGCGGATTGCCATGATGGAGGGGATCGGCACCACCTTCGTGACGCGCCACCTCGAGCCGCTGTTGCGCAAGCACCCCAAGCTGCGCGTGGAACTGGTGACGTCTTCCTCCATCGTCAACGTGAGCCGCAGGGAAGCCGACGTTTTTGTCAGCTTCTTCAAGCCGATCGGCCAAGGCCTGGCGTGCGAGCCAGCGGGTTCGTTCGCGTTGTACCTTTATGGCTCGCTGAGCTATATCGAGAACTATGGGGTGCCGGCGAGCCTGTCCGAGCTTCCCAAGCATCAGTTCGTTGGGTATCTGGACGACCTGATCCAACTTGACGCAGTGCGCTGGCTCGATGAGCTGGTTGCAAGGCCTCCGATGAGCTTCCAATCGAACAGCATGCTGGCGCAGATGGCCGCGGCAGCGTCCGGGCTAGGCCTGGTGCTGCTTCCCAAGTTCTCCGTGGTGAAGGAGGACACGCTGGTGCCGGTGCTTGCCGATACGGCGAAGGTGACGCGGACGCTCTGGGTCAGCGTGCACCATGACCTTCAGTACTCGGCCCGCATCCGCGCAGTCACCGACTATCTTCATCGGCTCTTCGAGTCGAAGCAACAATGGCTCAACGGCCCCGCCGATGCGCAGCCGCGCGGCTAGCCGACATGCGCACGTGAGAACGCCTTGCCGCATCGGCGCAACCCGATGTGCGGTTTTGCCCAGGGGGCGACACAGGCGGCAGCTTGATGTTCCGATACATTGAAGCTCCTGATCCTGCACAAGAGCTCTCCGCCATGTCTCAAGACATCAGCACCCAACTGATTCACCACGCCTACGTCCCACCGACCGGTTACCAGGCGGTTCCTCCGGGTGTGTTCAAGGGCTCGACGGTGTTGTTCCCCAACGCGGCAACGGTGCGCGAACGTGCCAGGGCATTTGGCCACCGCGACGGATACAGCTACGGCCTCTACGGCACGCCGACGACGTACACCCTTGAACAGCGTCTGTGCACGCTCGAAGGCGGTCGGCACTGCCTGCTCAGCCCGAGCGGGCAGGCGGCCATCGCCCTGGTCAACCTCGGCTTGCTGTCGACCGGCGACGAGGTACTTCTGCCCACCAACGTCTACGGCCCCTCGCTGCGCCATGCACGCGCGACACTCTCGCAACTGGGCATCACCCATCAGTGCTACAACCCCCTGGACGTTGCCGATCTGCAGGCCAAGCTCAGCGTGCGCACCAAGCTCGTCTGGGTCGAGGCGCCAGGATCGATCACCATGGAATTCCCGGACCTTCGCACATTGGTGGCAACGGCCAAGAACGCCGGCGCAATTGTCGGGCTCGACAACACCTGGGGGGCGGGCATCGCCTTCGCGCCTTTCGAGACGGGCGTGGACATCAGCGTTCATGCGCTGACCAAGTACCCCTCGGGCGGCGCCGATGTCCTGATGGGCTCGATCGTCACGAACGACGACAAACTGCATGACAAGCTCCGAGTCGCCTACCTGGACTTGGGCATGGGCGTAGGCGCCAATGATGCAGAACTGGTGCTACGGGGATTGGCGTCCATCAAGGCTCGCTACGACCTGCACGACGCCACGGCCCGGGCGCTCGCCTCATGGTTGGCCAGGCAAAAGGGAATTCGCCAGGTCCTGCACCCGGCGCTGGAATCTTGTCCCGGGCACGAACATTGGGCGACGCACTGCAGCGCAGCCGCCGGCCTTTTCTCGGTGCTCATCGACGGGTCCCATACCCTCGCACAAGTCGATGCCTTCTGCGACCGTCTGCAATTGTTCGGCATTGGCCTGTCATGGGGCGGCCCCATGAGTCTGGTCATGCCCTATGACATGGGAAGCATCCGCAGTGGCAAGCAGAGCTATGCCGGGCATCTGCTCCGGTTCTCGATTGGGCTGGAGAGCGCGGACGATCTGCGAGAAGATCTGGCGCAGGCCTTGTCCGGGGCATTGGCTGTATAGACACGCGCGACGCAATTGGCTTTTGTCCGGCGCATCGGGCGCGGGAGCGTTGGGCGGGGAAATAGAAACGTTGACGTTTTTATCTCCATGGGTCTACAGCGACTTGGCTGCCGCCATTCCTATTCGGGTCGGATACCGTCGAAAGCGTTCTGCAGCAGTTGCCTGATTTCGCCGCGTTGTGCCGGTCCTGCCTTCCGCGGGTTCCAGTAGGGGCTGTTCACGGCGAGATCTGCAGCGCGGTCGAGGTCGGTCTCCTTCATGCCGAGATCACGCAGCGCCACCGGCGCGCCGTTGTCTCGTGCCAGGTCGAAAAGGCCGGCCGCGGCGCTGCACGGCTCTGCCGACCCGAGTGCGCGCTCGATGCGGGATATGGCTCCAGGCTCGGTCTGCGAGTTGAAGGCAATGGCCTGAGGCAGCACTACCGTGTGCACCTCGGCATGCGGCAGGTTGAAGCTACCGCCCAGGGTGTGGCACAGCTTGTGGTGCAGCGCCATGCCCACGCTGCCAAGTACCGTACCGCACAGCCACGCACCGTACAGCGCGTCTGCGCGGGCATCGACATCGCCGCTGCGCTGGCGGATGGCCGGCAACGCCCTGGCGAGGGCGCGAATGCCTTCCTCGGCCATCAGGCTCATCACAGGATTGCCGTCGCGCGCATACAGGCCTTCGGCCGCGTGTGCAATCGCATTCAGGCCGCTCGTCACGCTCAAGGAAACCGGCAGCGTCAGCGTCAACTCCGGGTCGTAAATTACGGTGCGGGGCAGCACGCGCGCGTCCTTGCCGGTCTTCTTCAAGCCGCTCTCGGTGATGCCGTAGATCGGCGTCATCTCGCTGCCCGCATAGGTCGTGGGGATCGCAAGAATCGGCAAGCCGGATTCCAGCGAGATGGCCTTGCCCAAACCGGTGGTCGAGCCACCGCCGATGGCAACTGCGCAGTCGGCGCCCAGCCGGCGCGCTTCGTCTCGGGCCTCGCGCGCGGTCTCAATGGGCACATGCATGACTGCGCGCGCAAAAATGCCCGCGGCGCGAGCGCCGAGACGCTCGGCAACCATCTGCGCCTGCCCCTGCTGCTCGTGCGTGCACAGCACCAGCGCACGGCGCGCTCCGAGGATCTCGATCTCGCGCTCCAGGTGCGCCAGGGAGCCGGCGCCGAACACCACCCGCGAGGGCTGGCCGTTGTAGACGAAGTCCTTCATGCTCGGCATTGGTAGGATGTCAGGCATTCGCAGCAATCTGTTGGGCGGGCTTCAGCACGAAGTCGTACTCGACGAGGTAGGAGCCATCCGGCTGCTGCTTCCAATCGGCGATCAGCGACTGGCGCACGCCGAACACCGCATCCGAATCCAGGTAGCGGTCGTCGCTGCGGAACACGTGCGTGATCAGCTTCTCGTAGCCGTCGGCCTCGATCAGGAAGTGCAGGTGCGCGGGCCGCCAGGGATGCCGGCCGGTCGCTTTCAGGAGATCGCCCACGGGGCCATCGTGCGGAATGGCGTAGGGAACGGCCAGGATCGAGCGGAAGTGGTAGCGGCCCTCGCCGTCGGCGTGCACGATGCCGCGCGCCTGCGCATGGTCGATATCCGGATGCTGCACGTCGTACAGGCCGTCTTCGTCCGATTGCCACACGTCCATGCGGGCGTTGCCGACCGGCTCGCCGCCGATGCCGCGCACCGTGCCGCGCACCAGGCACGGAACGCCGGGCGCACCGTTGGAGATGTCCGCGCCGAGTTCGTAGCAGGGCGCGCCTTCCACGTGGAACGGGCCGAAGACGGTCGCCTCGGTGCATCCGGCAGGCTTGTCATTGTTCTGCGCCACCGTCAGCATCGACAGGCCCAACACGTCCGACAGGAGGATGAACTCCTGTCGCTTGTCGTCGGTGATGTGGCCGCAGCGGGTCAGGAACTCGATGCCCCTGAACCATTCTTCTTCGGTCAGCTCCACCTCGCGTGCAAAAGCATGCAGGTGCTGCACCAGACTGTCCATGATGCGCTTGAACCGCGGGTCCGGCGCCTCTGCCTGCCGCGCAAGCACGGCGTCTGTGATGGTGTGATGGTTCAGGTTGCGCATGATGGTTACTTTCCTTCAGTCCAGCTGCAGTTGGGTCCGCTGCGCGACCGTACCCCACTTGGCAAAGTCTTCCTGACTGCGCCGTTGCGCTTCCTGGGTGCTGTAGCCCTCCACACGCAGGTCCATCTCCGCCAAGCGCGCTTTGACGGCCGGAGCCTGGAGCGCGGCACGCACGTCGCCCTGGATCTTTTCGACGGTAGCGGCTGGCAAGCTCGACGGCGCGGCCAGGGTCTCGAAGAAGGTGGCATCGAAGCCCGGATGTCCGCTCTCGGCAACTGTCGGAACCCCGGGCAGCAGGCCCGATCTTTCCTTTCCGGAGACGGCAATCGCGCGCAGCCGGCCGCTCTGAACATGCGGCAGGACGACGGAGGAGACGATGAAGCCGCAGTCCACATGGCCGCCCATCACGTCCTGCGCGGCAGGGCCGGGCCCTTTGTAGGGCACATGGGTGAGCTTGGTTCCGGTGGTGGCCAGCAGCATCTCCATGGCCATGTGGCTTGGCGTGCCCGCGCCGCCGGAGGCATACAGCCGCGTGGAAGGCAACTGGATGAACTTTGCGAGCGTCGGGACTTCGGCGGCTGGATTGCACACCAGCAACTGGTTGAAGCTCGCGAAGTAGGTGACGGGTTTGAGCGACGCCCTCGGATCGAAGCCCAGCTTCTTGTACAGATGGGGATTGATGGTGAGGATCGTGTCGGGTCCAACGAGCAGGGTGTGGCCGTCCTTGGCTTGCGCGACTTCCCCGGCGGCCAGGTTGCCTCCGGCGCCTGTCTTGTTCTCGATGATGACCGGCTGGTTCCAGGCGGCCTGAAGCGCTGGCTGTATCAACCGCGCGATCACGTCGCCCGGAGTGCCCGGCGGAAAGGCCGCCACCAGTCGGACCGGCCTGGTTGGCCAAGCCTGCGCAAATGCCGAAGGAGCGATTGCCAAGGCCGTCGCCAGGACGGTGAGGCGAAGAAGCGGGGTGCTGGCTTTCATGACAGAGTTCCTCTCGCCGCATCGACGGAGATTGTTGTTGAGGGTGTCGAGATGGCGTGAGGTAGTGCGGGGCAAGGCCGGGCCGTGACGCGAGACAGCACACCGGCTGCATCGTTCGCAGTTGCACCGCGCCATGCCACGATCTGGTCCGGCCGGATCAGCGCAAGCGGCGCTTCATAGAGTTCGCGCAGGAATGGCTGCGCCAGCCGCACGACACGCAGGTCCATTTCAAGATTCCACGCCGCGGCTTCGAAGGCCTGGGTAGCGGGGGAATCGGGCCCCAAGGCCAGCAATGTCCACTCGGCGTGAAAGAGGTCGAACAGCGAGCGGCCGTCGTCGAGCCACGCGTGTGGCGGCCGGCCGCCCGGACTGGCGGTGGGTGTGTAGGCATTCGGCTCGTCCGGGGGCAGCACGGCCCCGTCGCCGAAGATGATCGGCGAACCGTCGTAGCGCCCGCCGAAGGTCACGCCCGGAATATTGAATTCGAGCCGGGCATGCGCATCGAAGTGCTCGCCCGCAAGCTTGCGCTCGGCGTCGCCCCGCGGGGAGGTTTCTTCCAGTTCGGGCTTTGCCGCGAAGAGCCCCACCGAGTCGGCGAACTTGCGCGCGTAGCCCGTGTTGCGCTCGGCCAGCGGCCTGCGCTCGGCCTCGTAGCTGTCGAGCAGCGCTAGCGGTGCCTGGCCGCGGATCACGCTCGCGAGCTTCCAGCCCAGGTTGACCGCGTCTTCGACGGCCGTGTTGTAGCCCAGCCCGCCGGTGGGCGTGAACAGGTGTGCCGCATCGCCCGCAATGAAGACCCGGCCCTTGTGGAAGCGCTGTGCCACCAGCGCGTGCCCCGCGAGCCAGGTGCCCATGGAGAGAATCTCGACAGGCACTTCGGCGCCCACCGCCTCTGCGAAGACGCGGCGCGCATCGACCTCGGTCCAACCGTCGGCGTCTTCGCCGGGGCGCAGCGCCGCATGGAAGGCGTACTCCGATACGCCGTCCACCGAGGCCATGAAGGCACGCCTTTCGTGGTTGACGGCCACGTACATCCAGGCCTTGGACGATTGCAGCGCATCGAGGAACCGGGGCGCGCGCAGGTAGATGGCGAACATCTTGCCGCCCATGAACTCGCGCTGGATGCCGCTCACGCCGCCCCATTCGATGCCCAACTGTTGGCGAACCAGACTGCGCGCGCCGTCGGCACCGATCAGGAACTTTGCAACAACCTCCTGCGCAGGGCCGCCTTCGCTCGGCCGCACCGTGGCACTCACCGATCCACCGTCGTCGCTGAACCGCTCCAGCCGCCAGCCGTAGCGCACATCCGCGGAAGGCCAGCCCTGAGCGTGGCGGCGCAGGGCTTGCTCGACGAATTTCTGCGACACGCGATGCGGCAGCTCGGCGGCGCTCCAGGACCCCGTCATCGTCTTGACCTTGACCGCGGCCTCGGCGGCTGTGGGCAAGCTGATGCGTGCCAGCTCATGTCCGGCGAAGCGTGTGAAGTAGGCAATGTCCGTCGGATGATCGGCGGGCAGGCCCAGCGCGCGGATCTCGTGCGCGAAGCCAAGGCGGCGGAAGTGCTCCATCGTGCGGGCCTGTGTCGCGTTGGCCTGCGGGTTGAAGGCCGTGCCCGGCTTGGCGTCGACCAGCAGGCAGCGGATGCCGCGGCGGCCGAGTTCGTTGGCGAGCATCAGCCCGCAAGGGCCGCCGCCGGCGATCAGCACATCCGTGGCGATGAGGGGAGGCTGGCCGGCTGCAGGCCGGGGCGTGGCGGTCATCGGCTGTCTTTCTTCTTCATGCATCAGTCGGCGCGGATGCCGCGCTCCCGGATCACGGCGCCCAACCGCTTGAAGTCGGCCGCGCCCTTGTCGCCGAAGGCCGCGGGCGTGAGAGGCTCCGGCACGTTGCCGAGGGTTTCGATGGTTGCCCTGACAGCCGGCAGGGCGAGCGCGCGGTTTACCTCGGCATTGATCCGCTGGACCACGGCCGGCCGCGTGCCGGCAGGCGCGTAGAGGCCGAACACCGCATCGGCGTCGAAGCCCTTGAGCCCGAGTTCGTCGAGCGTCGGTACTTCGGGCATCTGCGGCGCGCGCTTGAGGCTTGCGACCGCCAGCATGCGCAGCTTGCCGGTCTTGACGTGCTGGATGCTGATGCCGGGATCGAACAGGAAGTCGATCTGGCCGCCCAGCAGGTCGGTCAGCGCGGGCGCCGCGCCGCGGTAGGGCACATGGATGGCCGTGGTGCCTGTCTGGCCCGTCATCATTTCCGCCGCAAGGTGAGGCGAGCTCCCGTTGCCGGGCGATCCGAACGAGCGCTTGCCGGGGTTCGCCTTGAGGTCGGCGACCAGGCCCTTGAAGTCCTTGACCGGGCTGTCGGCACGAACCACCAGGTAGAAGGGCACGCGTGCAACGGATGCGACCGGGACGAGATCCTTCGCAGGGTCGAACGACATCTTTGCGTAGATGTGCGGATTGATCGACACCATGCCGCCGGAACTCATCAGGAAGGTATAGCCATCGGCAGACGACCTGGCGACGAATTCGCCGCCCAGGTTGCCGCCCGCGCCGCCCTTGTTCTCGACGACCACCGGCTGGCCGAGGGCTTCCTGCAGCGGTGCACTGATCACGCGGGCCAGCTGGTCGGCCGCGCCGCCGGGCGCGAAGTTGGCGACGATCTTGATCGGCTGCCGGGGCCAGTCCTGGGCGTGGGCGTTGCCGCACGGGCCGAGGCCGAGCGCCAGCGCCGCGGTTGCAAGCAGGGATTTCATGAGTTGTCTCCTGCTTTTCATCAGAACGGATAGTGGCGTTCGGTGGTCTGCACCGTGAGCCAGCGCAACTCGGTGAAGGCGTCGATGCCGGCCTTGCCGCCGAAGCGGCCGTAGCCCGAGTCCTTCACGCCGCCGAAGGGCATCTGCGCCTCGTCGTGCACGGTGGGGCCGTTCACGTGGCAGATGCCGGAGTCGATGCGGTTGGCCACATCCCAGGCACGTGCGATGTCGCGCCCGAACACCGCTGCGGACAGACCGTAAGGGTTGTCGTTGGCCACGCGCACCGCTTCGTCGACACCGTTTACACGCACCACCGGCTTCACGGGACCGAAGCTCTCTTCGTGGTAGATGCGCATTTGCGGCGTCACGTGGTCGAGCAGCGTCGCGGGCATCAAGGTGCTGTCGGCCTTGCCGCCGCATACGAGCTTCGCGCCCTTGGCGAGCGCATCGTCGATCAGCGCGTTGCAGCGCTCGACGGTGCTCGCATCGACGACCGATCCCAGCACCACCGGTCCGTTGCGCGGATCGCCCAGCGGCAGTTGCACGGCCTTGGCTGCGAGCTTCTCGACGAAGGCGTCTGCGATCTTGCGGTCGACGATGATGCGCTCGGTGCTCATGCAGATCTGTCCGCTGTTGGCGAAGGCGCCGAAGGCCGCGCCGTTGACGGCGGCGTCGAGGTCGGCATCGTCCAGCACCACCAGCGGAGCCTTGCCGCCAAGCTCGAGCACCGCCGGTTTCAGGTACTTCGCGCAGGTCTGCGCGATCAACCTGCCGACGCGGGTGGAGCCGGTGAAGTTCACCCGCCGCAGGGCCGGATGGGACACGATCGCTTCAACCACCTCGGCTGCATCGGCCGGCGCATTGGTCACGAAGTTGACGACGCCCGGCGGAAAACCTGCATCCTTGAATGCTTCGACGATCAGGCCGTGCGTGGCCGGGCTGAGTTCCGAGCCCTTGAACACCACCGTGTTGCCGCAGGCCAGCGGCGTGGCAATCGCACGCACGCCGAGGATCACCGGTGCGTTCCAAGGCGCAATGCCCAGCACCACGCCAGCCGGGCGGCGCAGGCCCATGGCCAGGCTGCCGGGCACGTCGGAGGGAATGACCTCACCGCTGATCTGGGTCGTCAGGCCGGCCGCTTCCTGCAGCATGCCGGCGGCCAGGTGCACGTTGAAACCGGCCCACGGGGCGCCGGCACCGGTCTCGGATGCCATGGCATCCGTCAGGGCCTGGGCCTTGGCTTCAATGGCCTGCGCGGCCTTCAGCAGCAACGCCCTGCGTTCGCCCGGGCCGGTGCGCGACCAGGCCGGAAAGGCGGCGGCTGCTGCTTCCACCGCTGCCACCGCATCGGCCTTAGTGGCGGCCGGCGCAACGGTCGCTACTGCGCCATCGAGCGGATTGCGCCGCTCGAAGGTGGCCCCGTCTGCGGCCTGCCGGCTCTCGCCGTTGATCAACATCGATATCGTGCCCATCGTCTTGTCTCCTTGTAGATTTGGAAAAGCAAAAAAACCGTCAGGCCACTTCGATCTCGACCAGCATCGGAGCGGTCGATTGCAGCGCCTGGTGCAACGCGGCACGCAGTTGCTCCGCGGCGTCGACGCGCAGCCCCTTCATGCCTTGCGCGCCAGCCAGCGCGACGAAATCGAGGTCGGGCAGGTCGGTGCCCGGAACATGCGCGTCGGGCCGGTAGCCGAAGATGCGCGCGAACTCATACAACGCGGCGTAGCGACGGTTCTTCAGGATCAGCACCGTGACCGGGAGCGCCAGTTGGGCAGCGCTCCACAGCGCCTGGATGGCGTACATCGCAGAGCCGTCGCCCACCAAAGCAATGACCCGCGCGCCCGGTTTGCCAAGTGCCACGCCTACTGCGGCCGGCAGGCCGTAGCCCAGGCCGCCGCTGCACATGGTGTAGAAGGTTTCCGACTCGAAGACCGGCAGGTGGCCATGCATCACGGGCCGTGCGCTCGGTGCTTCCTCAACCAGGATGCTGCCCCGCGCGCGCACGTCGGCCAGCGTCTGCAGGACCCACGCAACCGGCAGGCGTTCGCCGGGCTCGGGGTCTGCAACGCGCGGCGGCCGCACGTGGGCAGGTGGTGCCGGACGACTGCTCGGCGTGCTGCACTCGAGCAGGTCGAGCAATCCCAGGCGGATGCTGCCGACCACGGAGGTTCCTGTCGGCGCCCAGGCTGCGACCTGAGGATCGTCCGTGAGCTGCACCAGCTCCGTCCCTTCGGGCAGGTGCGGGCCATGGCCCGGGACATGGTAGGTGAACGCCGGCGCGCCAAGCGCAAATACGAGGTCGTGGCCGGCGAGCCGTTCGACGATGCGCTCGCGCATCGGTGGCAGGAAGCCTCCCCACAGGGGGTGATCTTCCGGAAAGCTGCATCGGCCCGACATGGGCGCGACATACACACGGGCGTTGTGCCGCTCGGCCAGTTCAACCGCTTCCTTCCAGGCCTCGTCGCGATCGACCGCGGCACCGACCACGAAGGCGGGGGAGCGGGCGCCATCGAGGGCTGCGGCAATGCGCGCGAGAAGGTCGGGGTCCGTACGCACATGGCGGCTGACCTCCCGTGCATCGACGGGCAGGGTCTGAACGTCCCAGTCGTCCGACGGGATCGAGACCAGCACCGGGCCGCGCGGCGGCGTCATCGCGATGTAGTAGGCCCGCGCAATCGCAAGCGGAACGTCCTCGGCCCGCGCCGGCTCGACGCTCCATTTGACGTAAGGCCTCGGCAGTTCGGGCGCCTGCGTGGAGCCCAGAAAGGGTTCGAAGGGCAAGATCGAGCGCGCCTGCTGGCCGGCCGTGATCACCAGCGGCGTGCGGTTGCGGAACGCCGTGAAGATGTTGCCCATTGCATGGCCAACCCCTGCCGCGGAATGCAGGTTGATGAACGCCGCGTTGTGCGTGGCCTGCGCGTAGCCGTCCGCCATGCCCACGACCACGGACTCCTGCAGTCCGAGTACGTAGCGGAAGTCTTCCGGAAAGTCGATGAACATGGGCAGTTCCGTCGACCCCGGGTTGCCGAACACACTGGTCATGCCCAATGCGCGCAGCAGCCTGAAAACCGCGTCCCGCACGGTCAGGGTGCTGCTGGCCGGGAAGGGCGCTTGCGCGGGAAGTTCGACCTGTCGATCCATGAATGCTCCTAGATGAGGTCCGCAGTTTTGCGCTTCATCCGGTATTCATCAATACAATGAAATGTCTAGAACAAAATAAGCTGTATGCATACTGAAAAGCTGGACATGAACCTGCTTCGGCTGTTCGAGGCGGTGTACCGCCTCGGCAGCGTCAGCCATGCCGCCGATGCGCTGGGGCTGTCGCAACCGGCTGCCAGCCAAGGCCTGACGCGATTGCGGCTCGCGCTCGGCGATGCGCTCTTCGTGCGCGCCAACGGGCGCATGCGCCCGACGCTGCGCGCGGAGCGGCTGGCAAGCGTCGTTCAGCCGGCCGTGGCCGCCATCGAGGATGTGCTGCGGGACGAAGACACCTTCGACCCGTCTCGCTCGCGAATGACCGTTCGGCTGCATATGAACGACATCGGCGAGGCCCGGCTGCTGCCGGAGCTGATGGAAGCCTTGCACCGCCAGGCACCCGGCATACGGGTGCACACGACTCCGCTGCCGCACGGGGAGATCACCGATGCCCTCGAAACCGGAGCCATCCATTTCGCACTCGGGTTTTTGCCCTCGGTCAGCGGAACGGAGCGCGTCGAACTGCTGCGCGATCGCTACGCGGTGGTGGTTCGGGCGGGGCATCCGATGGCCAAGGCTTCGAAGGCGTCGGATGTCCGCATGACAATCCAGGACCTGCGGCGGCTGGAGTACGTGGCCGTGCGCTCGCACTCGGAGACCTTCCGCATCCTGCAGCAGCTCGGACTCGATGGAAGGCTGGTGCTCAACTCGGCGCATTTTCTTGCGCTGCCGGCGATCATTGCGCGCACCGATTTCGCTGTCGTCATGCCGCAGGCCATCGCGCGCAGGTTCATCGAGCCGAAGCGCTATGCGGTGCTTCCGGCGGAGCTTCCCCGCAGCGCCTTCACCGTGTCGCTGCACTGGAGCCGCAGGTTCGAGTCGGATCCCGCGCACCATTGGATGCGGAATCTCTTCATCGGTCTTTTCAAAGACAACGCGCGCGCTGATCGTCTATAGCGGCTGCTGTCCGGCGTCCCTCAACGCCGGGCGTGCGGCCATAGTCAGGGCGCGCGCTGTATGAAATCCACAAAAGCCCTGAGCGGCGCCGGCAGCAAGCGGCGGCCCGGGTAGTAAAGAAAGGGGCCGGAAAACCGCGGCCACCAGGGCTCGAGAATCGGCTCGAGTGCGCCGCTGTCGAGGTGCGGCCGCAGCCAGTCTTCGAACAGGTAGACCACGCCGGCACCGGCCAGCGCCGCATCGACCGAGAGATCTGCCGCCGCACCGATCCGCACGGTCAACTGCCCGGTCACGTCGATGCGCAAGGTTTCGCCGTCGCGCTCGAACTCCCACGGCGGCATCGATCCGCTCGCGAAACGGCCACGCAAACAGTTGTGGCCGAGCAGGTCGCGCGGATGCTCGGGCCGGCCATGGCGGTCGAGGTAGGAGGGGGCGGCCGCCGCGGCAAAACGCTGGAAGCGGGGGCCGATGGGCACGGCCACCATGTCCTGCTCGAGCCGCTCGTCATAGCGGATGCCGGCGTCGCAACCGGTGGCCAGCACATCGACGAACTCGTCCTCGGCAATCACTTCGAGAGAAATGTCGGGATAGGCGGCAAGGAAGCCCGGCACGATCGATGGCAGCACGAGCCGCGCGGCGCTGATCGGCACGTTCAGCTTGAGCGTGCCGGCGGGCCGGTCGCGAAAGCCGTTCACCACGTCGAGCGCCGCCTCCACCTCGCTGAGCGCGGGTCTCAGCCGCTCGAGCAGGCGTTCTCCCGCTTCTGTCGGCCGCACGCTGCGGGTTGTGCGATGGAGCAGGCGTACGCCGAGTTGAGCTTCCAGCCGGCGCACCGCCTCGCTCAGGCCCGATGCGCTGCCGCCGGTCAGGCGCGCGCCGTCGCGAAAGCCCTTGGCGCCGGCCACGGCCACGAAGGCGTTGAGATCCTCGAGATCGACTTTCATTGTTCTGAATCCTGCACAGCCCGTGCCGATTATGGCGGCTTATCAAACAGAGACGGGCTGCCTAGACTGGCTTCACGACTTCATCTACCTCTCCAAACTCAGGAAAAAACATCATGTCCAGCACGCAGACCCCCAGCACTTACACCCTCGGCGACCGTTCGGTCCACCGCCTCGGCTACGGCGCCATGCAGCTCGCCGGCCCCGGCGTCTTCGGCCCGCCGAAAGATCGCGAAGCGGCGCTCGCTGTGTTGCGCGAAGCGGTCACTAGCGGCGTCGATCACATCGACACCAGCGACTTCTACGGCCCGCACATCACCAATCAACTCATCCGCGAGGCACTCGCGCCTTATGCGAAGGACCTCGTCATCGTCACCAAGATCGGGGCGCGGCGCTCCGACACAGGCGGGTGGCTGCCTGCGTTTTCGCCGGAGGAACTGACGCAGGCGGTGCACGACAACCTGCGCAACCTCGGGCTGGACGTGCTGGAAGTGGTGAACCTGCGCATCATGTTCGACGTGCACGGCCCGGCTGAGGGATCGATCGAAGCGCCGCTCGCGGCATTGGCCGAGCTTCAGCGCCAGGGCCTCGTGCGCCACATCGGCCTGAGCAACGTGACGCCGGCACAGGTCGCGGAGGGGCGCAGCATCTGCCGCATCGCCTGCGTGCAGAACCAGTACAACCTCGTGCATCGCAACGACGACGCGCTGATTGACGACCTGGCGCGCGACGGCATTCCGTACGTTCCGTTTTTTCCGCTCGGCGGCTTTACGCCGCTGCAGTCTGCAGGGCTTTCCGAAGTCGCGCAGCGTCTGGGCGCCACGCCGATGCAGGTGGCGTTGGCATGGCTCCTGCGACGCTCGCCCAACATCCTGCTGATTCCAGGCACCTCGTCAGTTGGGCACCTGCGTGAAAACCTGGCAGCCGGGAAGCTCGAATTGCCGGCCGATGCGATCGAAGCGCTGGACCGCGTGGCTGCTCCCGTTGTCGGGTGATGGGTTTGGGGCCGCATCACGCCTGCTTGGGCGCGATGCGCTGACGGGCCTAACGCGCCTGAACTGGTAGCGCCATGGACAGATAGTCCACCTGGCGCCCGTCCACACGGAAGCAGTCTTGAACGAGGCCGGTCCCCGTGAACCCGGCACGCTCATAGAGCCTGACGGCGGCATCGTTGGATGCGATGACTTGCAGGTCGATCCACGCCATCTGCTGATCGGCCTTGGCCCATTCGACTGCGGCGTCCAGGAGGCGCTGTCCGAGGCCCGAGCGTCGCCATTCGCGATGCACGCCCATTCCCAGCAGGCACCGATGCTCCATGCAGGCGGCCGGATGCGCCCTCAGGTCGACATGGCCGACGATCCTGTCTTCACCAGAAAGAGCGACCCAGGCCCGACGCCATCCTGGATTGGGAGGAGCCACATCCAAGGCTCGGCGAAAGCCAGTTGCTTTCTCGCCTGCAAAGTGGCAGTCGATTCGGGCGATGGGCTGAAACAGGGGCTCACCTTCGGTCCCGTTGTCGGAAATGTGATCGTTCAAGTACTCGGCGAATGCGGAGAAGTCGCGGGTTTGAAGATCAACGATGCGGGGCGCCACTCAGAACCACCCGAAATAGCGGGCACCAAGTGTGAGAGGAGCTCCCAGAAACACGAACAGGCCGATGATCTTGGTCATGAAGAAGAGCGGCTCGCCTCGCTTGACGCGGCTCCATTCGCCCTTGAGTACAGCCTGAGCCGTCGCAACAAGCGCCGCTTCTTCCTTCTGGCAAGCCGCAAGGTCGATGGGACTCATGTCCATGAGCTTCTCGAGCGCATTGACGTGGCCGATCAACTTCGCATTGTTTTCTTCTGACGGGTTCAGCCGAAGGAGGATGCTGGTCTTGGCGACGGTGATCCCCACGAAGTGATCCTTTGCCGCGTCGTAAAGCTCACTCCGGGCCGGGTAGCCGACTGCCGCAGCACCCCGGATCGCGTTGGCGTGCGCGATCAACTGCGAGATTTCAGAGCGCAGCCCGTCGATCCATGCCTGGCGGAACTCCGAAGTCTTCTGGTCCTTGCTGAACACAGACCCGAGAAAGCTCATGCCTCCAGCAATGGTGGCTGCGAGGACTGCGCCGACGGCTTGGGGTGAGAACTCGATGGGCATGCGGCGAGTATGTTCGTTGGTTTGAACAATTGTGCCCGCATGGCCGATTCGCGAATGTGGTGCTTCAGTCAATTCCTGCGCGAGGCGATCACATCGTGTACCTGCGAGGCCGGGACTGGCCGCGCGAACAGATAACCCTGGGCCTCGTCGAAGCCTTCCTGCCGGATGGTCTGCAGCTGCGCCTCGGTTTCGACCCCCTCCACAGTGGTGGCGATGCCCAGGCTCTTGCCGATGCCGGCCACGGCTCGGATGATCGCTAGCGACTTCCTGTCGGGCAGGTCGGCAATGAAGCTGCGGTCCACCTTGATCTTGTCGAACGGAAAGCTGCGCAAATAGCCCAGCGACGAGTACCCGGTCCCGAAATCGTCCATCGCGATCTTCACGCCCAGTTGCCGGATCTGCTGCAGGGTGCGCAGGTTCTTGTCGTCGCTGCCGAGCAGCACCGATTCGGTGATCTCCAGTTGCAGGCGCGAAGGCGAGAGCGCCGAAGCATCGAGCGCGTTCCTGATCACTTCGATCAGGTTGCCGGCGCCGAACTGGACCGGCGAGAGGTTCACCGCCACACCGATGCCATCGGGCCAGGTGGCGGCCTCGCGGCAGGCCTCGCCAAGGACCCATTCGCCGAGTTCCACGATCAGCCCTGTCTGCTCGGCGATCGGAATGAAGTCGGCCGGCGAGATCATTCCCCGTTCCGGATGGCGCCAACGCACCAGCGCTTCGAAGGTGGTGCAGCGATTGGAGGCGAGACTCACGAGCGCCTGGAAGTGCACTTCGAACTCCCCTTGGGCGAGCGCCTCGCGCATTGAGAGCTTCAAGGCCTGGCGCGTCTGCAGGTGGGCGTCCACGCTCTTGGCGTACCTCTGGAGGCTTCTTCCGCCGGCGGCCTTCGCGCGGTGGAGTGCCACGGCCGAGGCACGCTTGATCTCGTCGACCGTGCTGCCGTCCTCCGGTGCCATGGCCACGCCGACGCTCGCCCCGATGCTTACCTTGTTGCCTTCCAGGTCGAAGGGCGCGAGCAGGATGCCCATGAGGCGGCGCGCGACCTCGATTGCCGCGTCGGGATGCGGCAGCCCATAGCAGCCGATCGCGAATTCGTCAGCGCCGAGTCGCGCGAGCGTGTGCTCGTCACCGGCCAGGCCGAGCCGCAGGCGCTGCGCGACCTTCTGCAGCAACATGTCGCCCGTAGGATGACCGTAGGCGTCGTTGACGGCCTTGAAGCCGTCGAGGTCCAGTGTCAGCACGGCTGCCAAACTCCCGTACTCGACCGCATCGTTCAAGTGCCGCTCCAGCATCTCGCGGAATGCCAAGCGGTTGGGCAGGCCGGTGAGAACATCGTGGCGGGCCATGTGGGAGACCTGGCTCTGGGCCTGCACGCGCTCCTGCTCGGCCTTGCGGCGAGCGCTGGTGTCGCGAAAGAAGATCGACAGGCCTTCTTCGGTGGGCGAGGCATGGACCTCTAGCCACACCTGCGTTGCGGGTACGAATTCTTCGAACGACACGGCCTTGTTGCCCGCGGTCGCCTGCCGGAAGTAGTCGCCGAACAGGCTTTCGACCTCGGCGGGGAAGAGGTCCCACAGTCTTGCCTTCATGGCCTCTTCGCCGAGCTTCAGGAACCGGCGGGCGTTCTCGTTCATGTACGTGATGCGCCATGCATGGTCGACGACCAGCACGCAGTCCATCGTGTTCTCGAGAACCGCTGAGAGCCGCATCGCCGCATGTTCAGCCTGCCGCTGCGCAACCACTGCGTCGTTGCGCGCGGCCTTGGCCTCGCTGATGTCGCGCCAGATGCTCACCATGCGGATCGGCATGCCCGATGCGTCCAGCACGGGGGCACCGATGACGTCGAGCCACCGGTGCACGCCCTCCGCGTCGATGGCATCTACCTCCAGCCTCGACGTGCCGCCGGCGCGCACCACGTCGAACATGGCGCTCAGTTTCCGAAGGCGGCCTTCGGGAAAGATTGTCTCGAGCGCCTCGCGGTTCGCAAGTTCCGAGACATCGAGACCGATCATCCGCCGCGCCGCCTTGTTCATCAGCAACGTATTGCCCGACAGGTCGAGCATGCTGATGCAATCGGGGCTGCTGTCGAAAATGCTCCGGATCGAGGCTTCGCTCTCGCGCAGTGCGGATTCGGCCAGGCGTCGCTCGGTGACGTCGAGTATCGAGCCGGCATAGCCGAGAAGCCCGCCGTCGGGCGCGAGCCGGGGCGCACCTGTGTCGATGACCCAGGCCCAGCTGCCGTCGGCCCGGCGCAGCCTGTACTCGAGCTGAACCGGAACCCGCTCCGCGGTTTTCGTCCTGAACAGCTCCAGCACCGAGGCGCGGTCTTCAGGATGGATGGCGCGGCTCCAGCCGGCCCCCAGCGACTCGGTCTCGGTCTGGCCCGTTACCTCGAGCCATAGCCGGCTGTGGTACGTCGCCTCGCCGTTCGGGTCCGTGAGCCACATCATCACGGGCACGCTGTCGGCAATGAGGCGGAACAGAGACTCGCTTTCGCGCAGCGCTTCCATCGCGATTCGGCGCTGATGAACGTCCTCGAGCAGCCCGTACCAGCGCACGATGGCATTGTTCTCGTCGCGACGCGGGGCCGCCCGGGCCCTGAACCATCGGTATCTTCGGTCTGCAGCGCTCAGCACCCTGTATTCGGCATCGAAGGGAACGCCGCGCGCCACCGAGTCGATCCACTGCGTTTTGACGCGTTCGAGATCGTCGGTGTGCAAGGCGCATTCCCAGCCCGAGCCCAGCGTCTTCTCGACCGAATTGCCGGTGAGCGCCGGCCAGCCCGGCCCGACTTCGGTGATCGCGCCGGTGGCATCGGCGGTCCAGGTGATCTGCGGGTGCAGTTCGACGAACGAGCGGTAGTGGGCTTCGCTGGCCTTGAGCACCCGCTCGGCCGTGCGCAGTTCGGTCACGTCGGAGATCACGACCACGAGCAGCCTGCCGCTGGAATCGCCAAGATCGACCGCTTGTTTGACCGTGACCAGGGTTCTGGTCGATCCGTCCTGCGCGGTGATCTCTTCCTCGAAACTGCGGCTCTTGTCGCTTGCGAGTATCTGGAGATCGAGCGCCCTGATCCGATCGGCTTCCGCACGGGGCAAGAAATCGCCGTCCGTCTTTCCGCGCGCGCGATCGAGCGACACGTTGAGCAGCTCGCAGGCTCTCTGGTTGAGATGCACGAACCGCGAAGCCTCGTCCTTGACAATGACCGCCTGCCCAGCCGTATCGAGCATCGCAGCCACCTGAATCAAGGGATTCAGCAGATCGCGGGCCTGCTGTGCTGCGCGGGACTCACCCATGTAGACGTCTCCTGTCTGGAATGCTCACAGGCTTGTCATGGTATCCCGGAGCGCGCGTCAGCCAATGGTGCGAACTGAACGAGCCTTCGACCTACATCGCACCGCGGCCCTTCAACTTTCGGCTTAGTTGCCGATAACCAGATGTAGTCGGCCCTGGGGCCCCAGCGCCGGGGTTCCACTGCCCAACCGGGCACGCCATCACTTGTGAAAGAAGAGTTCCATGCACCTGCGAAACATGAAGATCGGCGTCCGCCTCAGCGGAGGCTTTGCCGCCATCTTGTTGCTGATGATGCTGGTTTCCGGCGTCGCCCTGATCCGGCTGAATGCGGTGGCTCATTCGGCCCGCGTGATGGTCGACGAAGCGCTGGTCAAGGAGCGCGTCGCAAACCGGTGGGCCAACCTGCTCGGCCCGAGCATCGTTCATTCCTTCGGCATGGCCAAGGCCACTGACAGTGCGAATGAAGCCTATTTCAAGAAAAACCTGACCGAGGGGGTCGCGTCGATCAACCCGGTCCAGGAGGAGATGGGCAGGCTGCTCATCACGCCGGAAGAGAAGAAGTCGTTTGCCGAGGTGGTCGAGGCCCGCAAGGCCGTGCTGGCCCACCTCGCGACGATCAACAAGCTCAAGGCGGCCGGCGACAGCGAAGCGGCCGGCAAGCTGGCGGACACCGAATACCAGGCCGCGCTTCAGGTCTACGGCAAGGCCGTGCAGCAAATCGCAGAAAACCAGCGGGTGCAGATCGACGCAAAAGCCCGCGAGATCCAGGAGATCCATCGCAGCAGCCGCTGGGTCGTGATCTGCCTGTCCGCCGTTGCGCTGCTGGCGGGGGCCTTGTGCGCGTGGCGGCTGACCGTCGGCATCGTGCGTCCGATGCGCGATGCGCTCCGATTGGCGGAGCGGGTGGCGTCGGGTGACCTGACCACCCGGATCGTCAGCAACACGCGCGACGAGGTCGGCCAGTTGCTGACGGCGCTCAAGTCGATGAACGACAACCTGTCCAAGGTGGTCGGGGAGGTGCGGCAGGGCACCGACACGATTGCCACCGCGTCGGGCCAGATCGCGTCCGGCAATCAGGACTTGTCGTCGCGCACCGAGCAGCAGGCAAGTTCACTCCAGCAAACCGCCGCCTCCATGGAAGAGTTGACCTCTACCGTCAAGCAGAACGCGGACAACGCCCGCCAGGCCAACCAGCTCGCGGCCTCGGCGTCTGAAGTGGCGGTGCGCGGCGGCAGCGTGGTGAGCGAGGTGGTCGACACGATGGGATCGATCAACTCATCCTCGCGCAAGATCGTGGACATCATCGCGGTGATCGACGGCATCGCATTCCAGACCAACATCCTGGCGCTGAACGCCGCAGTGGAGGCGGCCCGCGCCGGCGAGCAGGGCAGGGGATTCGCGGTGGTGGCGGCAGAGGTGCGCAATCTTGCGCAGCGCTCGGCCGCGGCGGCCAAGGAAGTCAAGGGCTTGATCGACGACTCCGTCGGCAAGGTCGAGGCTGGCAGCCAAAAGGTGGCTGAAGCGGGCCAGACGATGGATGAAATTGTCGCCAGCGTGCGCCGAGTGACCGACATCATGGGCGAGATCGCCGCCGCCAGCCAGGAGCAAACGTCCGGTATCGAGCAGATCAACCAGGCCATCACGCAGATGGACCAGGTCACCCAGCAGAACGCCGCGCTGGTGGAAGAAGCCGCAGCCGCTGCCGCCTCGCTGCAGGACCAGGCGGGCAGCCTGTCCCAATTGGTGGGTGTCTTCAGGTTGGACGAGGCGCGCCGCGAACTGGCACTTGCTTGATCAAGCCAGGCAACGGCAGGTAGATCTGCGGCGCGCGGTTTTAGGGGGCAGACGACCCGGGAAGCTTCGACAAGGCAACGATTGCGATAAGCTCCTTGCCAATGAACTGGTTGTCGAGAGCGTCAAACGGTCTTTTTGAGAGTTCGGCACATGACGACCGTCGCTTGCTGGTGCGGCTGGCGCTCGCATGTGCCGTACCGATCCTGCTCGCCTATGGCCTGGCAGGTATCGTGTACGGCCATCTTGCGATGCTTACGCCTGCCGGGTTCCTCGACATGCCGGGCGCCAGTGCGTGGCTCGCCGCGATGGCCGGTTTTGCACTCACCTTGACCACCGGGCACTGGCTGATGGCCAAGCCAGTTCCACCGATGCCCCCGGGCCCCCGCTTCACCCTTACCACGCACACCATCTGGCGTGCCCCGGGACAGCCATTGCGGCAGGTGCAATTGCGCACTGCACTGCCACCGGAGCCAAGTCGGCGAATGCGAACGCCATCCCTCCAAGGCATCTTGCTGTTGATTGCGGTGGTTGCGGCATTGTCTGCCTTGGTTTGCGCGGCCATGCAGTCCATGGGCATGAGTGCTTTCACGCGGCCCAGGATCGCCCTGGCACCCCGGTCCGAGTGGCTGCTATGGCCGTTGCCCTATGTGTGGCGTTGGCTGCTGCCGCTGTCCCGCGACTACATCGTGACCGCACTGACTCTGATCGGCGGCGGATTGATCGTCATTTCGGCTTTTCTCGAGGCGCTCAAGGTGCGAGGAGCCTGGGTCCTGGTGGGGATCGTCGTGCCGATCCTCGTCGCGTTTGCAAGCCTGGGCTCCGCGGCCTACGACTTCGCGGTGGCACGTGGGCTCGGGACGCTGCACGACGCCGACGTGGTACAGGCGCTCGCAGTCGATCCAGGCCGCCACAACGCGTACACCTTCATCAGCCTTTGGACCGCCATCGCTTGTCTTACCACGGTGCCGATTCTTTTCGGCCTGCTCGCCAAATCCATGGACGGGAGAAGCCGTAGCCTCTGAGGTGAAGGAGCCAATGAGGTTGGCAGCACATCGCTAACGGATTTCTCGGAAGACTTCCACGGATCGACATTACCAACGTCAATCGCGATCTTCGTAGTGGCGGCGGTACTGCTCGCGCTCCCATTGCTGGCGACGCCACTCACGGCGCTCCGCGCGGCGCTCTTCCCAGCCAGGCTCGTAGTAGACAGGCGCCGGTACGGAGTAAACCGGCTGCGCAGGCTGGTAGTAGGTCGGAGCCGGCCTCGAGTAGACAGGCGCCGGCTCGTAATAGACCGGTGCGGGTTCGCTCACGGCTACGCCGGGCAAGTTGATACCAATGGACCAACTGGTGCCCGCATTGGCCGATGCGGCTGTGAACAAGGCTGCGGCAGCGACGAAGCCTGCGGCACCCAACTTGAAAGCGGCTCGGGAAAAAGTCATTTCAACTCCTGAGGGCAAGACATAGCCCTGATGCCTAACCAACGCCTTGCCATGCGGTGCCGCGTACATCTCAACGGTGAAGAACGTTCACAAATGTCACACAGCCAAGGAAGTCAAGAGCCTTACCCGGCGACGTACCGCTCCAAAAACGCAATCTGATCACGCACCACCTCCTCGAAGAGGTCGTGGTAGACATCGAAGTGACCGCCGGGATAGCGCTTCACTTCGCCGCTCGGCGCATGCTCGCCGACCCAAGCCTGGAACCTCGGGTTGGCATAGACATCCCCCTCGGCGATGGCGACGAGCATGGGCGCCTTGATTCGTTCGGCAGTCCCGTCGCGATAGCGGGGCGGCGCGAGATAGAAGCGCGGCGTAAATTCGTTGCGCCAGGTCGGGCTTCCTTGGACCAGGGCATGAAATTTCTCCTGCAGCGCGGGTTCGGTGAATATCGCGAGCTCGCCAGGTCGGCCGAACACTTTTACATAGCAGGGAGGCAGTCCGAGCAATCCCCGCAGCCCGTCCCATACGGCTGCGGCAAGCAGCCTCGCGACTGTCGAGGGCGGAATCTCGATCGTCGCGCGCGCCTCCTTGCGTACGAAGTCGATTCCGGGAACCTGCGCGATGACTGCGACGATCCCGGGATCGCGAGAGGCAATGTCGATAACGTGACCTCCGCCCAGTGATGTGCCCCAGAGCGCGATCCGCCGCGCGTCGATGTTTGTCTGGGCGCGGACAAAGCGAAGAGCGGCCATGATGTCCTGCCGCTGCCGACTGACGCTGACGAGCTGCCGCGGGCGACCCTGGCTTTCACCAAAATGGCGATAGTCGAATACGAAAGCCGCAATTCCCACGGAAGCAAACCTTTCCGCAAATTGCGGCAGCATCCAGTCCATGGTCCCAGAAAAGCCGTTGCACAGCACAACGCACGGCAAGGGCGTCCTCGGCTTCCCGGGCCAGTAGAAGCATCCCGCGCATTCGACGCCCTGCGACTCGAAAGTGACCCGCACAGGCTCGATCATTTGCGCCTGGGGAGTAGGGCGATCCAAACCTGACATCACGACCTCCCGAACCTGGACTGGGAACACATTTTGCACAAATGTGTTCGTTGGAGAACACTGGAAGTCATCGCCTCCAGTGCCTTGTCCCTTCCCCAGGTCGTCAGCTTGAATCCGCATCGAACACACCCTTGCGAAGCTTGAGTGCCACGTCAAAGAAGGACGCCAGCACCCGACTCTCGCGCCGGACTTGGAGGCAGTAGAGGTAGGTTTGCGTCACTGCCGGATCGCCCTCGATCCGCACGGTGCGCAGGCGGCGATCCGGAATGAACTCCGCTTCCGACACCGCACCGATCCCGATGCCGCGAGCGGCGGCCTCCCGGATCGCCTCGCGGCTTCCGATCTCCATCGCCACCTTGGGACGAACACCTGCACGTTCCAGGGCTTCATCAAGGGCGCGACGGGTGCTCGATCCGCTCTCGCGCTGGAGGAGCGGTTGCCCGTGAAGCTCCTCAAGCCGGATCTGCCCGCGGTTTGCGAACTGATGCTCGAGATGCACGAACAAGATCAGCGCATGCCGGGCATACGGTGTCGCGCTGAAGCCTGGCGATTCGTGGAAGCGGGCCAGTACGCCAATGTCGATGGCATACGTTTCGAGGTCCGCGAACACCGACGAGGAATTGCCCATGCGGATCGAGACATCGAGGCGGGGATAGCGCTTCCGGTAGGCATCGACCATCTCGATTACGTGGAAAGGACCAACCGCACCCAGCCTGAGTTCACCCGACTGCAGGTCGCCGCTGTCGTGCAGAAGATTCCATGCGTCGAGTTCGAGTGCTGCGATCTGCCGCGCGATCGGAAGAAGGTGCTCGCCGACGCTCGTGAGCTCGATCCGGTGGCCCTGCCGATGGAAGAGCACCACGTTGTGCTGCCGCTCCAGGGCTTGCACCTGAGTGGTCAGGGTCGGCTGGCTCAGACCCACCGCTCGAGCGGCGGCACTGAAGCTTCCATGTTGAGCGACGGCGAGAAAAGCGCGAAGTTTGGCGGCGGACATCCATAGAGTATTTCAATAGAAAGATGACAAATCCGTGATCGATTTGATATGAGGCTGTCACACAGCGTTCTTAACCTCGTGGCTGCCCCTCGGCATCCCCGTCCTTGATCCGCGATCGACATCGTTCAACACCCATTGAGAACCGCATGACCACTCTGTCCCGCCTTCGTCGCAGCCTGATCGCCTTGACTCTTTGCGTCATGGCCGCCACGCCGGCGGCGGCCGCGCCGCCGATCACAATCGGCCTCATCCCAGCGGAAGACTCGCAAGCCATGATTGAGAGCAGCCGCCAGGTGCTCGACAGCTTGCAGCAACAGCTGGGCATGCAGGTCAAGCCTTTCGTCGCAACCGACTACAACGGCGTCATCGAAGCCCTGCGCTCGAAGAAGCTCGACGTCGCCTATCTCGGCCCGTTCTCCTATGTTCTCGCCAGTTCGGTGGCGGACGTGGAAGCCTTCGCCGTCGCGGTCACCAAGAAGACGGGGCAGAGCGCCTACAAGAGCGTGATCATTGCGCGCAAGGACAGCGGCTTCGCCAAGACGGCGGACCTCAAGGGCCGCACCTTCGCATTTGTCGACCCGACCTCGGCCTCAGGCCATTTGTTCCCGAAGGCCGGCCTGCTCCAGGCCGGTCATGACCCCGATGCCTTCTTCGGGCGGGTCATCTTCTCCGGCTCGCACGACGCAAGCATCCTGGCCGTGGCCAACAAGAAGGTCGACGCGGCCGCCGTGGCAGACCGCATCCTCGCAAGCGCCATCGCCAAAGGGCAAGTCAAGCAGGACGACCTGGAGATCGTCTGGTCATCAAATCCGATCCCCGAGTCGCCGATGGTCTGGCGCAAGGATCTGGATCCGGCGCTCAAGGCGAAGATCGCGCAAGCGCTGGCCAACGTCAAGGACCTTCCGTGGGGCGACCAGGGCGTGCTCAACGGCTTTCAGCCCACCAACGACGCGGCCTACAACGTCGTGCGCGACACGGCCAAGGTGCTCAAGCTCGACCTGCGGAGCATGAAGTGATCCGGATTCGGAACCTCACCAAGCGATACGGCGAGAACGCCGTGCTGCGCGGTGTCGACCTCGATGCCGCCAAGGGCGAGTTCATCGTCGTCCTCGGCGAATCGGGGGCGGGCAAGTCCACGCTGCTGCGTTGCGTGAACCGGCTTGCCGTCGCGGACGGCGGTGAACTGAATGTCGACGGCATGGACGCCGTCCGGGGTGAGGACACGCGCGCACTGCGCCAGCGCGTTGCGATGATCTTCCAGCACCACAATGTGGTGCCGCGGCTGAGCGCCGTGAAGAACGTGTTGACCGGGCGCCTGGGTGCGGTATCGACCCTCGCGTCGGTGCTGCACATCTTCAGCCGCAGCGACATCGCACTGGCGCACGAATGCCTGGGTCGCGTCGGCCTTGCGCACAAGGCCCTGGAGCGTACCGATTCGCTGTCGGGTGGTCAGATGCAGCGCGTCGGCATCGCCCGCGCGCTCGCGCAGCGGCCTCGCGTGATTCTTGCGGACGAACCTGTGGCGAGCCTCGACCCCCAGACCTCCCGCAAGGTGCTGCAATACCTGCACGATGCGTCGCGCGACCTGGGCATCACCGTGCTGTGCAACTTGCACCAGGTCGACTACGCGCGCGAGTTCGCGGACCGCATCGTCGGTCTGGCGCAAGGACGCGTCGTGTTCGACGGAGCGCCAGCGGCCATGCGCCAGGCGCACATTGACCACATCTACCAGCCGCAGCAGTTGCCCGACGCATCGCGCGCCGCCGCTGCGCCGCCAGTCTCCACGGCCGCCATGGCCCATACAGGGGCATGAGCATGGGTTCCCCGACATCGAAGTACGCCTGGACAGGCCCGCTGCCCGAGGGCCGGCGAAGCTGGTTCAATCTCGTCCTCGGCCTGGGCGTGGCGGCGTGGGCGCTGCAATGGAGCGCCGGCGGTGCACAGCTCAGCTGGGCCGAACTGGCCGCGGGCATCCCGCAGATACTCGACTTCCTGAGCCGCACGCTGCCGCCAGACCTGAGCATCCTGAATCGGCTTGTCGACCCAGCCGTCGAGACCATCCAGATCGCAGTCTGGGGGACGCTACTCGCCGTTCTTCCCGCGATTCCCCTGTCGTTCCTTGCGGCGCGGAATCTCCAGAGCAATCGTTGGGTGTACCAGAGCACGCGGCAGGGGCTGAATATCGTGCGCAGCATCAACGAACTGATCCTTGCCCTGGTGTTCGTCTCGGCGGTCGGACTGGGCCCGTTCCCCGGGGTACTTGCGCTGGCGCTGCACGGCGCGGGCATGCTGGGCAAGTTCTTCGCCGATGCCATCGAGGAGATCGACCAGGGCCCGCTCGAGGCGCTGCGCGCCACCGGCGCCCGCCCGCTGCAGGTGATCGTCTTCGGGGTGCTGCCCCAGGTCGTGACCGCCTGGATCGCCGTCGTGCTTTACCGCTTCGAGGTCAACCTCCGTTCCGCGACGGTGCTCGGCATGGTAGGTGCCGGTGGGCTCGGCTTCGAGCTGGTGAGCAGCCTGAAGCTGTTTCGTTATCCCGAAACAGCGACCTGCATCATCGTTATCACGCTCATGGTCGTCGTCGCCGACACGCTGTCGAGCCAGCTGAGGCATCGCATCCAGCGCAAGGGCGCGCACTGACCTGATCGTCCGGCGACTCTGCGCCGCGCCAGTTCTTCTTCTTTTTTTCTTCTTCTGCTCCTCTCGGCGGCTTCGCCGAGGCGCGAGCCTGACCGAGCGAAACCATGTGGACCTTCTACAACCCCGTTGACGTGCATGCCGGCTCCGGCTCCGTCGAGACGCTGCCCAGGCTACTCGGCCGGCGCCGTGCCGTCCTCATCACCTTTCCGGAGGCGCAAGCACTAGGACTGGTCGATCACGTGCGCGGCCTGCTAGGCGACCGGCTCGCCGGCGTCGAGACCGATGTGCTGCCCAATCCCGACGTGTCGTGGCTTGCGCCGATGTACGAGCGCCTTTGGCGGGACCATGCCGATGTCGATTGCATCGTGGCACTTGGCGGCGGCAGCGTCATCGATTGCGCGAAGGTCATGCTCACCCGTTCGGGCGACGGCGGCTTCGGCGAACTGCTGGCACTGCTCGAAGGCACTGCGCACCCGGTGTCGTCGGCCGGCGGGCACCGCAGGCTGCTGGCCATTCCGACCACTGCCGGCACCGGAAGCGAGGTGACGCCCTGGGCAACCGTTTGGGACCAGGCCCGCAAACGCAAGCTGTCGCTGCACCTTCCATGGACCTGGCCCGAAGCCGCCATTGTCGATGCTGACCTGATGCTCACCCTGCCGCAGGCGACCACGCTGGCCAGCGGGCTCGACGCGCTGTCGCATGCGCTCGAATCGCTCTGGAACATACACCGCAATCCCGTATCGGCCAGTCTGGCAATCAGCGCGGTGCGCAGCATCGTCGAAACGTTGCCGGAATTGCTCAGTGCCCCGCAAAGGTCCGATTTGCGCGAGCGCCTGGCGACGGCGGCGCTGCAGGCCGGTCTTGCCTTCTCCAACACCCGAACGGCGCTCGCCCACTCGCTGTCGTACGACATCACGCTCAGGCATGGCACGCCACATGGCATTGCGTGCTCATTCAGCCTGCCGCGCATCATGCAGCTCGCCGCCGGTCGAGATCCGGCGCTGGACGCGCTGCTGTTGTCGGCGTTCGGCGCCCGCGACATGGACGAGGCCGTGGCCCTGCTGAGCGCTTTCCTGGAAGGCTTGGGCGTCAGCATCGACCCATCCGCCTACGGCATCGCCGCAGCCGAGTGGAACGAACGCATCGGGCAAGCAATGGCCGGCGCACGCGGTCGCAACTTCATCGCAGCCGCCGTCTGAATTCAAACTACCTGTATCCAAAACGATCATGAATCCGTCCACGTCATTTGCCGCGCTCCCACCGCATCACCTTGAGGCCGTCATCTTCGATTGGGCTGGAACACTGGTTGACTTCGGTTCGCTGGCGCCCACCCAGATATTTGTGGAAGCCTTCGCCACCTTCGGGATCGACATTACCCTGGCGCAGGCTCGCGGTCCCATGGGGTTGTCGAAGCGGCACCACATTCGTACCCTGCTGGAGGAACCGGTGATCCGTGCGCAATGGAAAACGCGCTTCGGCAGGTCGCCGGGTGCGCCAGACGTCGATGCTCTCTACGAGCGCTTCATGCCCATGCAGATTGAGAGGGTAGGCGACTACTCCCAACCCATCGAGGGCGCCGTGGAAGTCCTCGCATGGCTACGCGCTCAACGGCTGAAAGTCGGATCGTGCTCGGGTTACCCGCGGCAGGTGCTGGACATTTTGCTGCCGCTGGCGGCGAGGCAGGGCATCGTGCCAGACCACGTGGTGGCCGGCGACGAACTGCCCGCCGGCGGACGGCCGGGACCGTACATGGCACTGGCAAACGTGCTTGCACTGAAAATTGGTGATGTCCGCAAGTGCATCAAGGTCGACGACACGGTTCCAGGTATCCAGGAAGGGCGCAACGCGGGCATGTGGTGCGTTGGGATCAGTTTGGCGGGCAATGAAGTGGGCTTGACAGAGCAAGCACTTGGCCGCCTGACGACATCTGAAATCGATGAACTTCGTCAGGGCGCAGAAGAACGGTTAACTGCGGCAGGCGCCCACGTCGTCATAGACAGCATTGCCGACTTGCCGAGCGCCGTTCACAAGATCGCGAAGCTCCACAAGTAGTTCTGCAACCAATTCGGGGCACGGAGCAGCGGGCCGGGCCCTTGATCCCGGGCGCCGCTTTTTTCAGGCGCAGCGTCGCGACGCAGTCGTAGCTCCGTAGCCGATCCGATCATTCATGA
The DNA here is from genome assembly GCF_037204085.1 of Variovorax sp. CCNWLW235. Taxonomy (NCBI): domain Bacteria; kingdom Pseudomonadati; phylum Pseudomonadota; class Betaproteobacteria; order Burkholderiales; family Comamonadaceae; genus Variovorax; species Variovorax sp. CCNWLW235. The sequence goes on from NZ_JBBCBW010000012.1 coordinate 142,980, forward strand.
TTTAACATAATGCACATTGTATTATTCGCACAATGATTTGCACCAGGTCGCTACCCGTGACCGTCGAAAAAATCTGGTCTACGCATGGGACCACGTGAACCGCCAGCTGCTGTTCGCGAAGGCCATCACCAAATCGCCCTACAAGTACAACAAGAAGGTTTTCAAGCTCCACCACAGCGCAGATCTGCACACCAAGCAGCCGCGCAAGATGCCCGGCGTGCTGTGGTTCATCGTCATTGCCATCGGTCTGTTGATCTGGAAGTTGCCCGATGCCTACCGAGGCGTCACAGGTCAGGCCGCGATTGCGGCCACCTCGAGCTCGAGCACGACCGCTTCCGGCAAATCGGCTGGCGCAGCTTGCACCTGGTGCGCCGGCGATCGACGATTCGACTGCGTGGATCCCGCGCGTCAATTCCCGGCCAAAGTCCGCGCCGGTCTACGACGCATTGCGCCAAGTCAAATCCATGCCGACCGTCACCGGCGCGTTGTGCAATGCCAATGGCTGCAAATGCGTGACGCACCAGGGCACCAACGCTGGACTGACCGAAGCGGAATGCCGCGGCTGGTTGGACAACAGGCCGTTCGATCCCTACAAGGTGCCCCCGATGGATCAGGCACCCTCGCCCTTAGCCGGCCCTGAAAAAGCGGTTGAGGGTCGATCTGACCGCCCTGCCCCTACCCTCGTGGTCATCGATGGTCCCGGCTGGCGCGATCCTGTCGGTGCTCGCGCGTCCGCTCGCTGATCATGAATTGGGCTCAGTGGGCATTCGTCTTGGTCGTGGTGATTGTTTTCGCTTGGATCAATTACGACGGCTGGAAGAAATTCAGGCGCCGGCACGACCTGGGCTAAATGCGCCTGATGCCGATCAGGTGCAATAACGTGCCCCTGCGCAGGCGCCTTCACTACTGCAAGGCAAAACGCCGTAGCCCTTGTGGCGAAGGTCTCGGCTCTCTGGCGTAGCGCTCGTTACGTGCCCCTGCTCTCTCTCCGGCCGGACAGCAAAGCTCGATGCAGATTCCTCGATGGACGCGTCGTCTCCACCAAGCGGCCCAACAAAAGTGTTACTCGACGATACAGAACGACAAGCCCACGGCAAAATGATGGATCAAAACCATCAACCGAGGAGAGGCAATGACAGAGATAGTTGAACATGGAGACAGAGCGAGCGGAGGTGAGGGCCGTGTGGTGCGTGTGGGCGAGCATCAAACAGTAGTTGCCCTGAAGGACTACAAGGACATTTACAACCAAATCACCGGAAAAACCGAAAAGATAAAAAAGAGATACAACGACAACATCCTCGTGGATTTGTCCGAGTTAGAGCAATTGCATCATAAAATTATGCAGCTCTGCGGAATTCATTCTGTAATTGCTAACACGGAATCGATCTCGGTTTTTCACGAAAAAGAGCGCACGGAGCAATTCACCTCTTTTGATCAATTCAGAAGTTACAACGCTAATGCCCCCAGCCCAACTGTCAATGTTTTACTGAAGTACAACTTTTCGATTATTCCAAACGGACGTCAGCGGCCACAGGAATACACGGTGTCAATACGCTTGACTTCTCGCCTAGGTGCGATGAAGCAGTTGGAGGACGATGACGGGCCAGGCTTCTTGTTCAGCGGATTTCATCGGTATGTGCTCGCGCACACCGCTGAAGTTACGGTGGAGTATGTCGACTACGTCATTGCAAGGGGCTTTTTAGAAGCGTTCGATGAGTGGATCAAAGGCTGTAAGTGCACCCAAAAGAGCAAGTTGCTCCGGCATCTTCGGCAGCGCTCCTATCTTGTTCCAGAGTTTGTGCAACTCGGCATTGCTGCCGTCCTCACTTGGTACGCTTTCCAAGGGGTACCCGCGAGCTTTTCTGCCGCTTCTGGGCCCGAGCTATGGGCGAAATTTTTCACCCTATACCTCGGGTCTGGCTACATCTTGATCGTTTTGGCTGGTAAGTCGGGTAGTCTGATTGAGCGCGCGATAGACACTTATCCCGAACTCTCGTATCTGAAGCTCAATAGAGGCGATGAGAAGATCATCGAGGAATCAAAAAAACAGCGGCCCATGGCGCTATTGCGTTTGTTTTCAGGGATCGTGTCAGCGATACTTGTGGCTATTGTTTCTTCGAAGATCGAAAAGCTTTTGTAATCTTCGTTAATTAAAAAAGGCCTCTAACGGGGGGGCTTTGTATGTTAACTTAACGAAGATTACAAATTTTCAAGCCACTTTCGCTTGATATAAGCCGTATTGTGTTTGTCGAAATCGGCCTAACGCGCTCAAGAGCCCATCGGACTCACAGACGCCAAGGACGGATCGAAGTCGGCTTCGACACGACCAATATCCGGAACTCGCGGATATCGCAGCACGCGGTAGCCGGCCTCTACCAGCAGCGCATCCCGGTCCGAGTCGCGTTGCGACTTGCCTTTGCCGTTCTTGTCGCCGAGTGCGACCACGGCCACGACCTTGAACGAACGGTCGCACACGACGAAGTCGGCGATCTTCCGGCTGAACGAGCTCCGTGCGGCGCGTGTGCGGGCCGTGAGCAATGCGCCAAAGCTGACTTGCGGAAGCACCAACAAGTCCGGCAGCGTTTGCACCAAGCGGTTGTACATTGCTTGTTCGCGCGCCGTGAGCGGCGGCCGTGCCTTGGGCTTGTCGACAAAGCCGCTGCTACCTTGGGCTGACCTTTTTCTGGCAACCGCCACGAACACCAGCAGCCCGATGGCCAACAAAAAGACCATGAATAGAAATGTATTCATCTCTGCTTCTCCTTCTCCGCAGAGTCTCGCATGACTGCGCAGGCGCCTCTTTGGGTGTTTTGCCGGACCTGTGCCGGAGCGCCGGATTCAGGCCTTCGCGTCGAAGGAAAGCTGCTCAGTGTCAGCTGCGAAAGCCGCAGCCAGCCCGGCCGCGGAGCTCACCATTTGCCGTCTTTGGGAATCGCTTGAGGGGTCGGCTTTGCGCCGGCAGAAGCTGCGATGAGTTGTGCGGCCTCGGGGCGATTGGCCTTGTTCGCAAAGTCGACCGCGGTCATGCCGAGCTGGTTTTTCATCGTGGTGTCGGCGCCTTCGGCCAGCAGCAGCTTCACGGCTTCGGTCGATCCATACATTGCGGCCATCATGAGCGGCGTGGTGCCGTTGGGCGACTGCGCATCGATGAAGGCGTACTTGTCGAGCAGCACTTTCATGATGCTCAGCTGGCCGCTGCTGGCGGCATAGTGCAGCGGTGTCCAGCCGGTCTTGTTGACGGCGGCGTCGCGCTTGAGCAACTGGGCGACGATGTCCTGCTGGCCTTTGATGGCGGCAAGCATCAGCGGGGTTTCGTCCTTGGCGTTGGCAATGTCTACGTCGGTTTGCGGCGACTCGAGCAGCACCTGGGCGACCTTGGGCGACGGTTCGCGCAGCGCGATGATCAAGCCGGTCTGGCCGTTTTCGTCGCGCGTGTTGGGGTCGAAGCCGCGCTGCAGCAGGGTTCGCACGCCGCTGGCGTTGTCTCCGCGCACGGCCCGGAAAAAATCTTCGAACGAACCCGCATGTGCAGAAAAAGTTGCTGCAACGACAGCAAGATACACGAACTTCTTAATGTATTTCTTCATTTGATTTTGACTCCCTTGAACAGCGTTTCGAAGTTCTCGCTCGTGGCTTCTGCGACTGCTTCGACGGGCAGTTTGCGCAGTTCGGCGATCTGCTTCGCAACGTACGGCACGTACGACGGATTGTTGGTCTTGCCGCGATACGGCACGGGCGCCAGATACGGGCTGTCGGTTTCGATCAGCATCCGGTCCAGCGGCACAAAGGCCGCCACGTCGCGCAGGTCCTGCGCCTTCTTGAAGGTCAGGATGCCCGAAAACGAAATGTAGAAACCCAGGTCGAGCGCCGCACGGGCGACTTCGGCGGTTTCGGTAAAACAATGGAACACGCCGCCTGCGGCCTTGCCGGAGCCGTCTTCGCCCTCCTCCTTCAGGATGGCCAGCGTATCGGCTGAGGCTTCGCGGGTGTGAATGACCAGTGGCATGCGGGTTTGCTGCGCGGCGCGAATGTGCACGCGAAAACGGTCGCGCTGCCATTCCATGTCGGAAATGCTGCGTCCGCCCTTTCGCTCTTCCATCTGGTAGTAGTCGAGGCCGGTCTCGCCAATGGCCACTACCTTGGGCAAGGCGGCACGGCGCACCAGGTCGTCGAGGGTGGGTTCGGCGATGTCCTCGTTGTCGGGGTGCACGCCCACGCTGGCCCAGAAGTTGTCGTAGCGGGCCGCCAGGGCCTGCACGTCGTCGAACTCTTCGAGCTTGGTGCAGATGCAAAGGGCCCGGTCGACCTGCGCTTCGGCCATGGCGGCGCGGATTTGCGGCATCTGGTCCGCGAACTCGGGGAATGTGAGGTGGCAGTGGGAATCGGTGAACATGGCGCTGATTGTCTGGCTGATGCCAGGGACACCGAGGAACCGGGTTTGCCGGGCCTCTGGTGTCGCCCCCGGGGTTGGCGTAGCGGCGCGAAGTGCGCGCAGCCTGGGGGCGAGCCTGCAGTCGAGCTAAATGGTTTGTGTGGGGCGGTCGGAGGCCATCGAGCCACCGAGCGCCGCCTCGATGCGCGCCTTGAGCTGGCGCGACTTTTCGTCCGACGGAAAGCGGACGCCGACGCCCGGCGCACGGTTGCCGGCGGCGCGCTGCGGGGTGATCCATGCGACCTTGCCGGCCACGGGATAACGCTGCGGGTCTTCGGGCAGCGTCAGCAGCACATAGACATCGTCGCCCAGCCGGTATTCGCGCGAGGTCGGAATGAAGATGCCGCCTTCGGCAAACAGCGGAATGTAGGCGGCGTAGAGCGCACCCTTTTCCTTGATGGCGAGCTGGATCACGCTCGGCCGTTGAGGCGTTGCGGCGGCGGCAGGGGCGGCTGGTTGGTTCATGGTCGGCGAGGAGCAGAGTTTAGGGTGGTTCGCGCCTCGCTCACAAGCGCTTCCAGCATGAGCCCCGCATTGAAGGGGTGTTCGGCGGTTCTTGCCGCATTGGCAAGCGACTTGGACCAACGCGCCAGCGCCAGGTGCGAAGGCACCGCCGCCGGCAGGTCTGCCGCCTCGAAGAACCGGGGTTCGGCACCGCTGCCGACGGCCATCAGGTCGTGGCAAAGCTTTTGCAGCGCGCCGATGGCTTGCGAGGGCGCCTGGTCTGCCAGTGCGGCGACGTCACCGCGCAACACTGCCTTGGGCAGCAGTGACCAGGCCTTGGGCGACTGGCCAGAGCGCGCGAGCCGCAGCGCATCGCTGGGCCGGCCGCCGGCCGCACGCAGCAAGGCGGTTGCATCGGCCGCGGGCACGTCGTGCGCGCCCAGCCAGGCTTCGGCCTCGGCCGTTGCGGGCCACGGCAGCGTAAAGCCGAGGCAGCGGCTGCGGATGGTCGGCAGCAGCTGCCACGCCGCCTCGCTGGCCAGCACAAAGCGAACGTCGCCGACCGGCTCTTCGAGCGTCTTGAGCAGCGCGTTGGCTGTGATGGTGTTCATGCGCTCGGCGGGGTACACCAGCACCACCTTGCCGCGGCCGCGGGCGCTGGTGCGCTGGGCAAAGCCGACCGCATCGCGCATGGCCTCGACGCGGATCTCTCGGCTGGGCTTGCGCTTCTTGTCGTCGATGTCGGCCTGGGCCTTTTCGTCGAGCGGCCAGCCGAGTTCCTGCATGGCAACTTCGGGCATCAGCACGCAAAGGTCGGCATGGGTTCGAACCTCGATGGCGTGGCAGCTGGGGCATTGGCCGCAGGCGGTGCCGCCCTCTTCCACCTTGGGCTGTTCGCAAAGCCAGGCAGCGGCGAGCGCCAGCGCGAGTTCGTATTGGCCAAGGCCCGACGGCCCCTGCAGCAGCCATGCATGGCCGCGCTGGCGCAGCAGTTCTGCGAGCGGCCGGCGGAGCCAGGGCGAAAGCTGCGGCGTGCTCATCGCGTGACTCCAGTCGCGGGTGCCAATGCGCCACGCGCGACAAGCGCCGCTTCCACCTGCTGCCAGACCTGGTCGCGCGTCTGGCTGGCGTCGATGCGAACGAAGCGCTGCGCGTCGGCGGCCGCGCGGGCCGCGTAGCCCGCCGCCACACGCCGGAAGAACTCGACCGGCTGGGCTTCGAACTTGTCGGGCAAGCGCGCTCCGGCCAGCCGCTCGGCCGCAATTTCGGGCGCCAGGTCGAACCACAGCGTGATGTGGGGCTGCAGCAACCCTGCCGCTCCCCTGCCCCCTTGCACCCACTGCTCCAGCGTCGACAGCACCTGCGCATCGAAGCCGCGGCCCGAGCCCTGGTAGGCAAACGTGGCGTCGGTGAAGCGGTCGCACAGCACCACGTCGCCGCGGGCCAGCGCTGGCTCTATCACCTGCGCGACGTGGTCCCGCCGCGCCGCGAACACCAGGAGCGATTCGGTCAGCGGATCCATCGGCTGCTCGAGGATGAGCCCGCGCAAGGTTTCCGCCAGCGGCGTGCCGCCGGGTTCGCGCGTGCGCACGACCGTGCGGCCCTGCGCTTTCAGGAGTGCCTCCATCGCGTCCAGATGGCTGGACTTGCCCGCGCCGTCGATGCCCTCTAGCGTCAGAAACAGTCCTTCACTCATTGCGCAACCTTCGGTTTGGGTTCGCCATTGCTGCCACCACCCCCGCGCTGATAGCGGTTCACCGCGCGGTTGTGCTCGTCGAGCGAGGTGCTGAACTGGCTGGTGCCGTCGCCGCGCGAGACAAAGTACAGCGACTTGCTTTGCGCCGGCTGCACCGCCGCCAGCAGCGCGGCCTTGCCCGGCATGGCAATAGGCGTGGGCGGCAGGCCGCCGCGGGTGTAGGTGTTCCAGGGCGTATCGGCCTGCAGGTCTTTCTTGCGCAGATTGCCGTCGAAGGTGGTGCCCATGCCGTAGATCACGGTCGGGTCGGTCTGCAGGGGCATGCCGGTGCGCAGCCGGTTGACGAACACCGCGGCAATTTCGGAGCGGTCCTTGGCTTTTCCTGTCTCCTTTTCGACAATACTGGCCAGGATAAGCGCCTCATCGGCCGTTTTGATCGGCAAATCGGCCGCCCGGGCTGCCCAGGCTGCTTCGAGCTTCTTGTCCATGGCCCGCATGGCGCGCTGCAGCAGCGCGATGTCGGTGGAGCCCTTCGAATAGGTGTACGTGTCCGGAAAAAAGCGCCCCTCCGGGTGCACGCCGGGCCTGCCGAGCTTGGCCATCAGCGCGTCGTCTGGCAGCCCGACGGTCTCGGGCTTGAGCTGCTCGGCCTTGGCAAGGGCGGCGCGCACCTGCCGGAAGTTCCAGCCTTCGACCAGCACCAGGCTGCGCGTGGCTTCTTCGCCGCGCACCAGCACGTTGAGCAGCATCTTGGGCGTGATGCCGCGCTCCAGCTCGTAGCTGCCGGCGCGAATCTGGCGGTCCTGGCCCGAGACGCGGAACCACAGATAGAGCAACTGCGGCTGCACGTCGGCGCCGGCATCGGCCACCGCCTGCGCAACGCCGCGCGGCGTGGTGCCCGGTTCCACGGAAAGATCGAGGCTGGGCGCGGGCAGCTTGAGCGGCTGGTGCACCCACCACAGCCCGGCGGCGCCGAGGCCGAGCGCACCCAGGGCGGCGAGCAGAAAGAGCGTAAGAAAAAAGCGGCGCACGGGTCCGATGGAATAGCGGAGAAAAGAAAAACGACTCGAGGAATCGGTGCGAAAAGTCGGTGGCCCTGCGGGAACAACGGCAAGTTTCCCTGCAGGCCGGACGGAACGGCTTCGACCATGATAATTCAGCGATGACTACTGTCGTTCTCAATGGTGTTACCGCCCTCTCGCACCTTGGCGTGATTCGCGCCGAAGGACCGGATGCCGCCGGCTTCCTGCACGGCCAGCTCACGCAGGACTTTTCGCTGCTCGGCGCCACCGAGGCCCGCCTGGCCGCCCTTTGCACCGCCAAGGGCCGCGTGATTGCCAGCTTCATAGGTATTCGGCCGCAGCCCGACCTGGTGCTGCTGGTCTGCAGCAAGGACATCCTGGCCGCCACGCTCAAGCGCCTGTCGATGTATGTGCTGCGCGCCAAGGCCAAGCTCACCGATGCCACGGACCAGTTCGCGCTGTACGGCCTTGCCGGTACCGCGTTGACCGGCAACGGGCTCGATGCCGCCGCCCTGCCCGGCCAGCGCACCGCCATCGGCACGGACATCAGCTCCGTTTCGCTCTACCCGGCCGACGGCGTGCCGCGCGCACTGTGGATTGCCCCCGCAGGCAACCCAGCCCCCGCTGGACCGTCGCTCGACGCGGAGCTCTGGCAATGGAGCGAGGTCCGCAGCGGCATCGTGACGGTGACCACCCCGGTGATCGAGGCCTTCGTGCCGCAGATGATCAACTACGAATCGGTCGGCGGCGTCAATTTCAAGAAGGGCTGCTACCCGGGCCAGGAGATCGTGGCGCGCAGCCAGTTTCGCGGCACGCTGAAGCGCCGCACCTACCTTGTGCAGGCCGGTGCACCGGTGAGCGCAGGCCAGGAAGTGTTTGCCGCCAGCGACGCCGATCAACCCGTGGGCACGGTGGCACAGGCCGCACCCGCCCCCGGCGGCGGCTGGGCCGCGCTGATCTCCATTCAGATATCGGCGCTCGAAACCGGCGGCCTGCGCGCGGGCGGCGCCGACGGCCCGGCACTCACGGTCGAGCCGCTGCCATATCCGCTGCTCGAAGACATCTAGGTCTTGCCGCCAACCCCAGCGTCCCTGCAGACGGACGCCCGGCGCTGCCCCGAAAGAGGCAGCGCTATTTTTTTGCGCGCGTTTAACCCTGCCTTCGGTGCTGCTCCGTAGAAGCCCTACCGATCCACTCCCGGCAAGGAAGACCACCATGAAGCGCAGACTCATCTTTTCAACAGCCCTCGCATTGGCCACCCTCTCGGCCTGCGCTGAAAGTCCGATACGGCCGCCCTCGCCGCCCTTGACCTACGACCGCCTCGGCTCGCTCATGCAGGTGAGCGTGGTCGACCGCGCCACGGGCCGCGAGCTGCCCATTTATCGCCACCGCGGTGAATACTGGGTGGCTGGCCGGCCCGGCTCGCGCTACGCAATTCGCGCGCGCAATGCGATGGGCGAGCGCGTCATGGCGGTGATGTCGGTCGATGGCGTGAACATCGTCACCGGCGAAACCGCGGGCGTGCTCCAGAACGGCTACGTTTTTTCAGGCGGCGAGCGCAGCGACATCACGGGCTGGCGCAAGAGCGACTCGCAGATTGCGGCCTTCGAATTCACGTCGATCGGCAATTCGTACGCGAGCCGCACCGGCCGGCCGGCCGACGTGGGGGTGATCGGCGTCGCGCTGTTCCGCGAGCGGGTGCCCGCGCCGCCCATCGTGTTGCCGCAACGAGACGGCTACGGCAACAACCGCGAGATGGAGCGCCGCAGCGAGGCGCCGTCCGCCGTTGCGGAGGCCGCGCCGGCCGCACCTGCGGCACAGTCCCGCTCCGCCGACAGCGCCCTGGGCGCCGAATCCACCGCAGCGGCCAAGGGTGGGCTCGCCCGGCCATCGCCAAGCCTGGGAACCGGCCATGGCCGGCGAGAGACATCGCATGTGGGCTACACCACCTTCCAGCGCGCGCAGTCCACACCCGACGAGGTGGTTCGCATCCGCTACGACAGCCGCGAGAACCTCATCGCGGCCGGCGTCATTCCCGTGCCGCCTCCGCCGCGCTGGCCGCGTCCCGAAGGCCCGTCCGCCTTTCCGGGTTCGGAGATGGGCTATGTGCCCGACCCGCCGGCCCGTTATTGATTCAGCGCGCGCCGCATCTCGATGTGCGGGATGCCGGCTTCCTCGAACGGCTCGCCATGCACGGTGTAGCCCAGCCGCGCATAAAAGCGCTCCGCGCTGCGCTGCGCGTGCAGGCCGATCTCGCGATCGCCCCGCGCCTTTGCGGCTGCCTCCAGCGCCTGCATCACCGCGGCGCCGTGTCCGCCACTGCGCAGCGCGCGGTGCACGGCCATGCGGCCGAGCATCGCCGTGCCGTCGACGGCATCGAGCAGCCGGCCGGTCGCAATCACCTGGCCGAGCCGGTTGCGCGCCACCGCATGCAGCACCACCGCATCGTGCTCGTCCCACTCCAGTTCCTTGGGAATGTTCTGCTCCTCGATGAAGACGGCGCGCCGCAACGCACTCGCCCCTTCGCCCAGGGTTTTCCAGTCGCCTGTTTCCACGGTGCGCATCGGCTCGCCGGCCTCGAAGCCCGTGAGAATTTCGCGCAATAGTGGCGGCACCGGCTTGGAGGTCTGCGTGGCCGGGTCTGCAAACACATAGACCAGTTCGCAGCCCACCAGGTATTGGTCCTGCCGGAACAGCGCGCCTTGGAACACCATGGACGAATTGCCGATGCGCGCGCATTTCATGCCCACGTCGATCACGTCGTCCATGCGGGCGGAGACCTGAAAGTCCACCGTGGCCTTGCGCACATACAGGTCGCCGCCCAGCGTATGCATGGCCTCTTCGTAAGGCAGCGCAAGCGCGCGCCAGTAGTCGGCAATGGCAGTGTCGAAGTACATCAGGTAGTGCGCGTTGAACACGATCTTCTGCATGTCGACCTCGGCCCAGCGCACGCGCAGGCGATGGAAGAAACGGAAGTCTTTTCTCTGGGGTACGGCTTCTTGGGTCATGGCTTCAGTGCTTCTTTGAGTGCGCGCGCTGCGTCGTTTTGCGCCTGCAGCGCTTCAGGAATCGCGCGGCCCATTTTCAGAAATTCGTGGATCACGCCGCGATAGATTTCGAGATCGACCGCCACGCCCGCGGCACGCAGCTTGTCGGCGTAGGCAATGCCTTCGTCCACCACCGGGTCGCATTCGGCCAGCCCGATCCAGGCCGGCGCCACGCCTTCGACATCGTCCGCCAGCAGCGGCGCAAAGCGCCAATCGTCGCGGTCAGCCGGCGTGCGCACATACTGGCCGAAGAAGTAGTCGATCAGCGCCTTGGTCAGCAGCGGTCCGTTGGCGTACAGCTGGTGCGAAGGGGTGTCCTGGTGGCCGGTGGTGCCGGGGTAGATCAGCATCTGCAGCGCGAGCGGCAGGCCCGCGTCGCGCGCAAGAATGGCGCACACCGCGGCCAGCGTGCCGCCGGCGCTGTCGCCGCCCACTGCAAGGCGGCTGGTTTCCAGGCCGAGGCGCGCGCCTTCTTTCGCAACAAAGGCGAACGCGTCCCAGGCGTCGTCGGAAGCGGTCGGAAACTTGTGCGCAGGCGCCAGGCGGTAATCAACCGACACCACGGCGCAGCCGCTCTTCAGGCTGAGCACGCGGCACAGCGTGTCGTGCGTGCGGATGTTGCCGACCGTGAAACCGCCGCCATGAAAGTACACCAGCACCGGCAGCCTGGCCGACGACGGCGCGTAGAGCCGGGCCGGAATCTCGAAGCCGTCGCGCGCTGTAATGCTGAAGTCTTCGATGCGCGCGAGCTCGGGCTTCGGCACTTCGAGCACGCCGGCGCCCTTTTCGTAGGAAGCCTTGGCTTCGTCGGGCGTGAGTTGGTCCAGGCTCGGATGGCCCGCCCGGGCCATGCGCTCGACCACGCTCGCCATCTTGGCCGTCAGCAATGTGCCCGACGCGACAGCGGCAAGGGTTTTGTTCATGTGCAAGACTGTTTGCTCTTGTTAGATTCGAATGGTCGGCAATCGTACCGCCCCAAGCATCAACGCCCATGGCCCTCATCCAATACCTCACCCAGATCCAGTTCGAGTTCGGCGCCATCAAGCTGCTGTCCAGCGAATGCGCGCGCATAGGCATCACCCGCCCGCTGATCGTGACCGATGCGGGCGTGCGCGCCGCCGGCGTGTTGCAGAAGGCGTTCGACGCCGTGGCCGATCTCGAGGTGGCGGTGTTCGACCAGACGCCTTCCAACCCGACCGAGGCCGCCGTGCGCGCGGCGGTCGAGCTGTACCGCAGCGGCCGGTGCGACGGGCTCATTGCCGTGGGCGGAGGTTCCGCCATCGACTGCGCCAAGGGCGTGGCGATCGCGGCCACGCACGAAGGTCCGCTCAAGACCTACGCCACCATCGAAGGCGGCTCGCCCAAGATCACCGAGCGCGTGGTGCCGATCATCGCGGTGCCCACCACCAGCGGCACCGGCAGCGAGGTGGCGCGCGGCGCCATCGTCATCGTGGACGACCACCGCAAGCTGGGCTTTCACAGCTGGTTTCTCATGCCGAAGGCGGCCATCTGCGACCCCGAGCTCACGCTCGGCCTGCCGCCCCGCCTCACGGCTGCGACCGGCATGGATGCCATTGCGCATTGCATGGAAACCTTCATGTCGGCGGCCTTCAATCCGCCGGCTGACGGCATCGGGCTCGACGGACTGGAGCGTGCCTGGCTGCATATCGAGCGCGCCACCAAGGACGGCAGCGACCGCGAAGCGCGACTTAACCTGATGAGCGCATCGATGCAAGGCGCGATGGCTTTCCAGAAGGGCCTGGGCTGCGTGCATTCGCTGAGCCACAGCCTGGGCGGCGTCGATCCACGCCTGCACCACGGCACGCTGAACGCCCTCTTCCTGCCTGCGGTGATCCACTTCAATGCGGGTGCCGAGTCGGTGCAAAAGGAACAGCGGCTGCAACGCATGGCCCGGGCCATGCACCTCGATTCGGCCGGCGATCTGGCTGAGGCCATCCGCGACATGAATGCGCGGCTGGGCATGCCCAAGGGGCTGGCCGAAGTGGGCGTGACGCCCGAGTTGTTCGAGAAGATCATCGACGGCGCGATGGCAGACCATTGCCACAAGACCAATCCTCGGCTCGCTACGCGCGACGACTACAGGGCGATGCTCGAAGCGTCGATGTAGGAGCTTTTGGGTTGTAGGAACGCTGCTGTTCAGGGCGGCGCACCCGCCGACGGGGTACCTTTCTCCGCGAATGTCCCCCGGCCTGCGGCCTCCTCCTTTATTT
>NZ_JBBCBW010000013.1:0-150332 GCF_037204085.1 Variovorax sp. CCNWLW235
CACCTCGTTCTGACGGGTTGGCAGATTTTATTTGGAGCGAAGCCATCAACGAAGTGTTTTCACACGACCTCGGCCGATCGCGTCTGTCGTGCGTCTGCAATTGACGCCCGCTTCTTGCTAGTGAACTGCCCTTCAACACGGTTGCTCCGACTACCAGCGGGAAGAAAAGCTGGGCCACAAAAGCCGGGGCGATTCAGTTCGCCCTGTGCTGTTAGCCTTACATGGTCGGCAGGGCCTCTGCCACGCCAACTCCGGCCATCGTGCCCAATTTTAGAAGTGAACTCACTATGACCAGCCCGCTGTACAACGCCTCCGTTCCCGTCATGCAGCAGATGCTGCGCGCCCTGTCCGACGTGCTCAAGAAGGCCGAAGACCACGCGACGCAAAAAAATATCGATCCAAATGCGCTGCTGCAGGCGCGGCTGTTCCCTGACATGTTTCCGCTAGTACGTCAGGTACAGATCGCCGCAGACTTCTCCAAGGGCATCGCCTCCCGCCTGGCTGGTGCCGAGGTGCCGTCCTGGCCTGACACTGAGGTCAGCTTCGCCGACCTGCAAGCGTTGATCGCCAAAGCTTTGGCCCATATCGGCTCCTTCAAGTCTGAGCAATTTGATTCAAACGAGAGCCGCGAGATCGTATTGCGCCCCGGCACCCCCAAGGAAAAGAAGCTGATCGCAGGCGCATATCTTCTGCACTATGGACTGCCGCAGTTTTTCTTCCACGTGACTACCACCTATGCCATCTTGCGCCACAACGGTATTGAGATCGGTAAGCGCGACTACATGGGTGCCTACTAACCCAAGACAGACAGGAGTTCAGCCACTCTGGCCACTGCCGCTCGATAGCAACTAGCGCCTCCGTCGCTGCGCGATTTCAGCTAACTGTGGATGGAGGCTTTATTTACCGTACTTTGCTTGGCGCTTGGTCAAAGCTGACCAACTGTCTGCTGCGTTAGTCCGTGAACTACAAAGTCGACCCGTTGCGAGCGTTCGACGTTGGTCTGCTGATGGCGGCGATGCAGCGATTTCTGTCGGTGATGTTGGCCCCCCGAGTTCACGGTTTTGGCCATGCAGCGGTCATTCATGCGCCAGTGTCATCTCGGACCCAGTGGCCGGTTTCAACGGACTGCTGACCTTGCCAGCCAGCCGGTACGTTCACGACGCCTGAACGTCTGCTGACCTCGGCCAGTTCGGCGTGAACTTGCTTGCGGCTTAATGAACCCGTAGCACCTCAAATTGCCGTCGGGTTAGAGCCACCTGTATCGACACCTCATCACCTTCGCATTTGCCCAGCATGGCCCTGCCCAAAGGTGCTTCGCTGCTGATGACCTGAACGAGCTGAGCGCCGCTGACCAACTTCATGCTGCCCTCATTCGGACCGAGGAAAAGCAGTTGCTGCTTGTCGTCGGAATCGACTAGGCAGACCAGCGCGCCGAGCTGTATACCTTTGCTGGCGTCGTAGGGACGCGGGCGGAATTGGCGCCAATTGGCCATCGCATGGCGGATCGCTTCGGCGCGCCGAGCTTGGCCGGTGGCCAGGTAGGCGGCTTCGAGCCCCAATGTGTCGTATTTGTTTTCGGCGATGTTCTCTTCGTGAGTCGCCGTTTCATGGGCCGCCCGCACTGCCTGCTCGGCTTGCAGCAGGTCTTCAGCGAGCCGCTCCAGCACCTGCTGTTGCAGCAAGAATTTATCCATGACGAAAGTTCGGCATCTCGAGCAAGCGGGGGGTAGGTTTTGAATATGAAGGGCTCCAGAACCTTCAACGCTTGTGCTGCAGGTTAACCTCAGTTGCGGCCCCCACTGCGGTCTTCCGACATTGTCCAAAGCTGCCGGTGGTCGCGCCAAAGCTAAGAGACATCTCCTTCCACGCATTGTCTAGCCAGGCACGCTGAATAAAGTCCAGCCATGTCCGCCGCTTTAGTCCCACGCCCCCAGTGCACCGCTTGCCTGCGCTCGCTCCGCGCCTGCATTTGCCGCTGGGTCGCGCCCACCGCCCACGCGGTGGAGGTAATAGTGCTGCAGCACCCGCTGGAGGTACACCAGGCCAAAGGCAGTGCCCGCCTGCTGCACCTCAGCTTGGCGCAGTGCCGTTTGGTGGTGGGTGAGGCATTTGCCGTGCCCGTCTGGCCCGTGGACGGCAAGCACACGCTGCTGCTGTACCCGGACAGTCTGCAAGATACCGCCCCGGACCTGCGCCCACCCCCGCTACCGCCCGAGTGGCCGGAAGCCCAGTCGCGCCTGCGCCTAGTCGTGCTGGACGGCACCTGGCGCAAAAGCCGAAAGATGCTCTATCAAAGCCCGCCACTGCAACAGTTGCCCCGCTTGGCCCTGCACAACCCGCCGCCTTCGCACTACCGTATCCGCAAAGCCCATAGGTCCGACCAACTTTCCACGCTGGAGGCGACCTGCTACGCCTTGTGCCAACTGGAAGGCGGTGCGGCGCGGTTCCAGCCCTTGTTGAATGCCTTCGACGGGTTTGTAGAGTACTTGGAGCAGGCTGGCGGGCAGCGAAACGCGCAAACCGACAAGTCCTGCCCTCGACCAAGGGTTACGGGGTTCATTTAAGTGACCAGCTAAATGGCTGGTTTGGTCGGGTGCAGCCTACCAGTACAAGGCTAGAACTGTGGCCTCCCCGATGAATCTTCCTTCCCAAACTCGCAACTCTTGACCCTCAGCGATGCGAGGCTTTACGAGATCGCGGTCGTCATGAAGTCTGAGACACCGTCACCGGACCGTTCAGCGTTTCCGCATGCGGCACTGTTCTCGACTAGCCGCCTGAACTGAAAGACTTCATTTGGATGAGCGGTTCTGGCCGCATCTGCCTTTGCGTCCGGGGAGCGCAAGAACCGGTCCAGTTCCGCTGGGGTCAGGTTCCTGGTCGGCGGGGTTTACGGAGCATGGGCGTGACGGCCGGTGCCGAACCCACCTGAATCTCGCCTATTACCTCGAAACCATGATGCTGGTAGAACGGAATGTTCGATCCCCTGCACCCTTTCTAGAGACAATGAACCCGCTCGAGACCGACCATGAGGGGATCAAGATGTCAGCCGACAACTGGTGGAAGTGCGGAATCGTCTATCAGGTCTATCCGCGTTCGTTCCAAGACAGCAACGGCGATGGCATCGGAGACCTGGACGGAATCCGCGCCCGGCTGGATCATCTGGTCTCGCTCGGCGTCGATGCGGTCTGGGTCTCGCCGATCTATCCCTCGCCGATGGCTGACTTCGGGTACGACATCTCCGATTTTTGCGACATAGATCCGCGCTTCGGGACGCTGGACGGCTTCGATGCGCTGGTGCAGGAGGCGCACGCGAGAGGGCTCAAGATCATCCTGGACTTCGTGCCCAACCACACGTCGGACCGTCATCCGTGGTTCGTGCAGAGCCGCAGCGCACGCAGCGATGCGCGACGCGACTGGTACATCTGGCGCGACCCGGCGCCGGGCGGCGGGCCGCCCAACAACTGGCTCAGCAATTTTGGCGGGCCGGCCTGGACCTTCGATCCGGCCACCGGCCAGTACTACGCCCATTCTTTCCTGAAGGAGCAGCCCGACCTCAACTGGCGCAACCCCGAAGTGCGAGCCGCGATGTACGAGGTGCTGCGCTTCTGGCTTCGGCGCGGCGTCGATGGATTCCGCGTCGACGTGCTCTCTCAAATCATCAAGGACGCGGAGTTCCGCGACAACCCGCCGAATCCGGACTTCGTGGAGGGCCAAGACCCATTCTTTCGCTGGTTGATGCTCTACAACACGGACCTGCCGGAGGTGCAGCCGATCGTGGCCGAGATGCGCCGGGTGGTCGACGCGTTCAGCGACACACGCTCGTCGCGCGTGCTGATTGGCGAGCTCTACCTGCCGCTCACGCGCCTGGTTGCCTACTACGGACTCAACGCCGAAGGTGTGCTCGAAGGCGTGCAACTGCCCTTCAACTTTCAGCTGATTGCGACCGAGTGGCAGGCGGCGCGCATCGACCGCCTGGTGCGCGACTACGAAGCCGCCCTGCCCGCGGGCGCCCAGCCGAACTGGGTGCTGGGCAACCACGACAGATCCCGCATTGCGAGCCGCGTCGGGCCACAGATGGCGCGGCTCGCGGCCATGCTGCTGCTCACGCTGCGCGGCACACCAACGCTCTACTACGGCGACGAGATCGGCATGACGGACGTTGCCATTCCCGCAGATGAAGTGCAGGACCCGTTCGAGAAGAACAAGCCCGGCATGGGCCTGGGCCGCGACCCGGAGCGAACACCCATGCAGTGGAGCGCCAGAGAGCACGCAGGGTTCACGACAGGTACGCCGTGGCTGCGCCTGGCGGCCGATTGGCCCACGAACAATGTGGAAGCGCAATCACGCGACGCAGGGTCGATGCTGACGCTCTACCGCCGCCTCATCGCGTTGCGCCGCAGGCAACCTGCGCTGAACCGGGGCAACTATGAAGCGCTTGAAACCGAGGGCGAGGTGCTCGCCTATGCGCGCAACGGCGAAGAACAACGGCTGGTGGTGCTCCTCAACTTCGGTGCCAGCCCGGCGCCGATCTCGCCGGCGCTGATGCCGCGCCAGCCGATCGTGCTGGCATCGACCGCCCCTGCGCGCGCCGAGTTCATCAAGGGGCCGCTGGTGCTGGCGCCTTGCGAAGGCGTCGTCATCGGCACTGCGAACGACAAGGGCCCCGACGACATGATGAGCAATCAAGGCTTGCCGGTCTATATCTCGACATAGCTGCGCGCGTGCCAACGCACGCGCACGGGCCACTTCGCGTCGGCGATGGTTTCCGAATTCACGTCCTTGCCGCTGCCGTAGTTGATCTGCCGGTCGGGGCGCCTGTTGAGGCCAATCAGCAGCACGATGCGGCTGCCTGCCGCCAGCCTGCACGCCGTCACGCGTTCGGCGGTGAACGCGAGCAGCTGACGCTCGCCGGCCCGAAGAAGCCTGCGACGCACGCGATTGGCTGCGTAGCTGGCGCGGAAGTCGTAGGGATCGAACAGCAGTCGGTACTCGCCGCTTGCCGTCTGCTCGTACACCGAGACGTTGAAGTCCACGTCCTGGCGCGAGGGCGTGATGTCGAACACGCCGCGCAGGCTACCGACGATTTCGGTGTCCTCCAGGAGCGGATCACTGGCAAAGCTGATGCTGTTGCGCGTCGGCAGTTGGTTGGCGCGCAGCGCGTCCGGCCACGGGATGCGCACGTCACGTCGATCGGCCAGATCGACCGAAAGCCGCGCGTTGCCACCGCCTTCGGGCGCAGTCGGCAACAGGCGGCGCGGGCCGTCGCGCTCGCGGGTGTCGAGGTAAAGGCGTAGCGGGGTGCGCTTCGGCGCGTCCAGCGTCGGCACATGGCGCCACTGGTCCGCGCCCATCACCTGGTAGTTGACGCGGTCGATCAGCAGAGAAGGCTTGTTCGCTCCCTTCAGGATGTGGTCGAACCATTGCAAGCGCAGCTCGGGCAGGTCGACGCGTGCGACGGGGTCCAGCGTGTAGCCGCGCAGCGTCGGCGCCGTGCCGAGCCGAATCGAGGCCGCGTCGTAGGGGCCGAGCAGCAGCGTCGTGTCGGCCTGCGGCCGGTTGCGAAGATGCTCTTGGTGAAAGTAGAGCGCGCCGGCGTCAGCGCCGTAGTAGCCGGCAAAGCTGAGCACCGGAATGTCGATGCGCGCAAACTGCTGCGCCGACGGCAGGAACTTCTGCCAGTAGCGGTCGTGGCTGGGGTGCGTCAGCCAGGTGCGGATCAGCCTGCTGCGCTTGCCAATCAGGACGCGGTCGATGTCCCAGTAAGGGCGATTGCCTCGATACCACCGCGCGTCGAGTGCCTGCCACGTCGCGTCCGGGCCGGCGTCTGCGCCGGCCCGCAGCGGCTCGGCATCCGCATGCCCCCGTGCCCAGCGGACCATGCCGTTGCGAAAGATTTGCCCGGCCTTCGGAAAGTCGATGCCCGGCGCCATCGGCGCGATGGTGGCAATGGCCTTGAGGGCGGCCGGTCTCAAGCGGGCGGCGGCCCAGGCGGTGTAGCCGGAGTAGCCGTCGCCGAGCATGCAGACGCGGCCGTCGCTCCACGCCTGCTGGGCAATCCAGTCGATGACGGCGGCGGCGTCTTCGCCGTCGCGGATGAACGGCCACACGGCGCCCTTGCCGTCGGGCGTGCGTCCGCGCACGTACGCCGTGACGCCGACGTAGCCTTTGACGGCGCTGCGATGGGCGTCGTCCTCGGCGGGATCGAGCGTGAAGCGCAGCAGCGTCGGCAGAGCGCCTACTGCGTCATTGGTGCGGCCGGGCCGAACCAGGCTTGCGAAGATGACACCGCCGCGCACGGGAATCCTGAGGTCGGCCTCCGTCACGTAGCGGTTGCGGTTTTCCGCCGCGAACAGTTCGGGCAGCAGCGCGCCGAAGCTGCGGCGCGACTCGTACGAATGCCAGGTCCGCACCAGCGCCAGGGCATCGGCCTCCGGGAGGCTGCCCTTCGCGCGCCACAGATCGAAAGCTTGGCGCAGCGGCTCTGCATACACCGCCGCCGGGATTTCGAGCCGCGCCATGATGGCCTGGGCTTGCGCATTGTCGAGCGGCGACACCAGTTCCCGGAACGCACGCGCGAAGGCTTCGGCGAAGTGGAGGCGCTCGTTCGCTTCGAGTGCGCGCGCACGCGCATAGATGCCGTCGAGGATCGCACGCTGCACCAGGTCGTCGAACGGCTTGCCTTGGCGGCGGGTGCGCAGGGCCCGGCTGCTGTCGGAGGCTGCACGGTAGGCGCCGCTGACGATCTGCAAAGCGGCGAGGTTGGCCAGGAAGACATCGGTGTCCGCGTCCTGGTACACAGGCAGGATGCGCAGGGCCAGATCGCGCATCAGCTCTGCCGCGGTGGCATCTTCAGGATCGCGCGGTGGCCGGAAGCCGAAATCCGCCGCCCAGGCCCACGCGGGCAGCGCAGGAATCAGCCGCATGAGAGCGCGACGGACTCGACTGACGGTCGACCCGGGGTATCTCATGGTCGCTGCTCCTCGGGCACGCCGTTCGGCGGCGCCTTGACCAGATGCACCACCTGCGTGAACAGCCGGTCGTGCGCTTGTCCGGCCGAGCCTATGTGGACGATGCCCGTGTGCGTGAGCTTGCCCAGAACATCGATGATGAGTTCGAGCGTGTCGTCGTCGAACGCACCGAAGGCTTCGTCCATCACCAGCCAGGGCGGTGCCTGCAGCGCCACCCGGGCGAAGCCAAGGCGCAACTGCTCGTCCATGCTGAGCTCGCGCTCCCAGCGAGCCGTCTTGTTCAGCAATGGTTCCAGGCGCTGGAGGCCCACACTCGCCAGTGCGGCCACCATGGCTTCTCTGGGGTAGCTCGACGGTTCCATCGCATACGACAGCACTTCGGCCAGCGTGCCGCGGGGAATGTAGGGCGTGCCGCGCGGCATGTAGTGGATCGTCTCGCCGGCGGGCCGGCGCACGGTGCCGGAGCCCCAGGGCCAAAGGCCCGCGAGCGCCCGGAACAGCAAGGTCTTCTCGGTGCCCGGTGTGCCGAGAATCAAGACGCGCTGGCCGCGGTGCACAACGAGCTCCGGGGTGTCCAGCCGGTCGTGGCCGCTCCACGAGCGAA
Organism: Variovorax sp. CCNWLW235; assembly: GCF_037204085.1. Taxonomy (NCBI): domain Bacteria; kingdom Pseudomonadati; phylum Pseudomonadota; class Betaproteobacteria; order Burkholderiales; family Comamonadaceae; genus Variovorax; species Variovorax sp. CCNWLW235. The sequence continues at coordinate 7,573 of NZ_JBBCBW010000013.1, forward strand.
CCTCGAGCGCTTCGATCGCGAGCGCCTCGGCTCCGCCCTCCTCATAGGCGATGCGGCTGCCGCCTGCCTGTGCCTCCAGATCGGACGCCAGCATCCGGCGCAGGTCGGCGACTCGCAGCAGCGTGGCGCGCCAGTCGGCAATGATGCTGAAGTTGTCGACGAACCAGCGCAGCGACGACTGCGCCTGCGTGAACGCCGCGGCGGCCATCATCAAGCCGCCGAACGAAACCTTGCCCGAAAAGTAGAGGGGTGCGGCCACCAGCGTCGGCGCGATGATGGTGACCCAGCCGAAGCCCGCGGTAACCCAGGTCAGGTTGGTCAGGCCGAGCACCACGCGAGACGTGGCGCGCAAGACGTCGCCGAAATGCATGGCAACGCGGCGCTTCTCGTCGGCCTCGCCGCCCGCCAGGGAGATGCCGTCGAGATGCTCGTTGATGCGCGTCAGCGAAAAGCGCAATTCGCCTTCACGCGCGTAGCGCTCGGCGTTGCGCGAGATCAGGCCGTTGCCGACCCAGTAAGTGACCAGCGAACCGGCGACCGCATAAGCGATGGCCGCCCACAGCATGAAGCCCGGCAGCACGTGGTCCTTGCCATCGAAAAAGAGGCTGAAGTCCTTGGAGAGGACCCACAGCACGCTCGCAAAGCTGCCGAACAGCATCGTTGCCTGCAACAGACCCACGCCGAGGGCGACCGACAGATCGCACAGCTTCAGCGTGTCGTCGTGCATGCGCTGATCGGGGTGAGCCCCCATCGGGCCGCTGGCTTGCAGCCAGAACGCCCGGCGCGGCTGCAGCCACAGCCCCACGAGGTCATTGACCACGGCCTCGCGCAGCTTCAGCTGCAAGGTTTCGCCGAGCCACCTCTGCGCGACATTCAAGACCAGCAGCACGCCCGCAATGATTGCGAAGACGCCTACCTGCACGACGAATTCGCCGAGGTCGCGGCGCGAGATTGCATCGTAGAAGGGCTTGTTCCAGCTGTTGAGTTCGATCTGCCCATACGCCGTGAGCGCGACGACCACGACGATCGCGGCCATCAGCGCGACAAGCGTTTTTGCGACCGGGGACACGCGCAAGGCGCCGAGCAATTCGCTGACCTGACGGAAGAAACCGGTCCTTGCAGCCGGCTCGACAGGGTTCTTCGGCCTCGCGCTCATCGCCTACCGCGATGCCTCGCAAGCGGCGGCCGCGACGCGGCGCGCCGAGACACATGAAATGAACGCGGCATGGCTCCAGGCCAGTTGCTTGGCCGAGGTCTGCGCGCCGCTGCGCTGGTCGAACTGTTCCGACAGTTCACCACCGGCCGGCGTGTACGCGCGCACGGTGGCGAGGTAGGCGTCACCGCGTTTGAACCAATGGCGTGCATCGCCGCCCGCCGCCGCTGCGGCGCGGAAGCAGAACTCGGCGGCGCCGAGGGTCGAGAAGTAGTACGCGCCGCCCGAGTAGTACACGTCGCCGCCATAGCGACCCATCGCCGCGCCGAGGCCTGCGCCGCGGCCGTGGTTGATGGGATAGGCCGCATCGAACAGCGCGTCGAGGCGCACCAGCGTGGCCTGCATGCGCGGATCGGCCGGTCCATGCGCCGTCTCGGTGCCAAGGCTGTGGATCGCCGACAGGATCACCGCGATGTCCAGCGCCTTCGGACCGGGCCGCCCATTCACCAGTGCGCGTGAGCGGTAGTAGCCGTGTGCCGCACCGTCCCGTTCATCGACCCAGTAGTCGTCGAGCAGCCGCAGCACGGCCTGCGACTCATCCCGGCAGCGCTGCGCCAGCGCCGTGTCGCCCAAGCCCTCCAGCCATGCCGCGCCTTCGGCCAACGCGGCCCCTGAAACGCGCAGTGTGTAGTAGTGGTGGCCGAGTTCCTCCTCCCAGATGTCGTAGGACGGCTCGCGCCAATAACGCAGCGTGAAGTCGAGATCGAAGCGGATCAGCTTGGAAACCTCCGCCAGCAGCGGCGCGTCGAGGTGCCCGCCGGCTGCCCAGCGCAGCAGGGCCAGCGCGCGCAGCGGCGCGCCGTCGTGCTGGGGCCGATTCCATCGGCAGACGTCGAGCGTGCCGTCGGGGTTCACCCGCGTCTCGGCGGTCACCAGGTCGCCGAAAGCTTTCGCAAGGTCATGGTCCTCGCGCAGGTACTGCAGGAGCTCGGGGGCCACGCACGCGCTGCGGTCCTCCACCGCGGCAGCCGCGCGGCCGTCGAGGCAGTTCAACTCCAGGCTGAAATGGGTGAAGTCGCGCAGGTGCTGCAGGGCTTCGTCGCTGACGAGCCCTTCGGCGTAGAGCAGGCGCAGTGCATCGATGACGACCGCGGAATCGCGGAACCAATGAAAGAAGTAGTCCGGGTCGGGGTTGTAGTCTGCGAGGACGGGCGAGGCGACGATGGCGCCGGCCATCGGCCGCACGGTCTGGCCGAAGCCCGGTCGGTGCTTGACGATCGAGATCGGCGAGATGCTGGACAGCATCGCGCTCGCCGAATGGCGCAGCTGAGTTTCGAGCCAGGACTCGAAAGCCGGATCTTGCGGGCTCGCCACGCTGAAGGTCACGGTTCAGGCGACCCCAGATGCGGGCTGCTGAAGTCCAGGGCGCGCAGCCCGGCCTGCACTTCAGGCACGCTCATGAACAGTTTCCAAAGAAGGCCCGTGCGATGGTTCTCCATCATCACGACGATCGGGCCCTGGTCGATTGCAAGATAAGTGTCTGCGAACCAGTCTCGCTGCTCGCAGAACGCATCGACGAAGCCGTAGTCTCTCCACACCCGCTCGCCATGCGCGGTGAGGAAATGCCGCAGCACCTGCATCACCTCGGCCGGCGCGTACGGCAAGCTGGCCAGTGCGGCCGTCGGCGAGATGGTGCCGTTGTCGTTGTTCGGATCGTGCGCAAGGTAGCCGTCGGGGTCGTCGCTCGCGGTCAGGCCCCAGCACGATTCGCCGTAGCCCGCGTAGCCCCGCGGATTGGCAACGCAGTGGGCGCGGTTGATCTGCACGTGGCGGCTGTTGAGATCCCAATAGTCGGCATAGCGATCCTTCAGGCCGCGTGGATCGAGGCCGCAGAACGAGTAGTGCGCAAAGAACAGCGGGCCGGCGTTCGGCGGGCCCAGCGGCAGTTCAATGCCTTGGTACGAGCGGCCATTGAGGAAGTCGGGGCCGGAGGCGTAGCCGCCGTGGTAGACCTTCGGATCGATCGCATGGCGTGGCGCGGCCGCCGCCAGAAAGTACGTGATGAGGCACTCGTTCCAGCCGTGCACCTGGTGGTTCATGGCCCAGCCGTGGTTGGGGCTCCAGTGCCAATACAGCACATCCTGTCCGCCCTGGGTAAACCAGTTCCATTCAACCTCGTGCCACAGCGTATCGATGTCGCCGCGCAACCGGCGCGCCATGGCCGTGTCCTCGCTGAAATACTGGCGCGCACACAGCAGGCCCATGCAAAGGAACGAGGTCTCGACCAGATCGCCCGCGTCGTCCTTGGGGCTCATCGGGATCGTCGCGCCACTCGCCCCGTCCATGAAATGCGGGAAGGCGCCGTGGTAGCGCCTGGCGCGCAAGAGCGCGTCCCGCATGCGCCCCAGGCGCTCCAGCGCTGCGTCCCGCGCGACCCAGCCGCGCTCCACCGCGACGATCAGGGCCATGATGCCGAAGCCCGTGCCGCCGATCGCGACCCTCTCGTCGGCCAAGTCTTCGCCCGTGGCGCTGACGAGCGTGCGGCGGTCGAGCGCCAAGCCACTGGCGGCATCTGCACCGTCCCAGAAATAGCGGAAGGTCTGCCGCTGCACGGCGTCGATCAAGGCTTCATCGGGCAGGGCTGCCAGTGCCCTCGGGTTCCTGTCATCCTTCAGCACGAACGGCTCCTTTCGTTGTCGTCTCGGTAACACGTTTGGTTTCACCGAATTGTCGGCAGCGCAACGCGGCCGAGGCTCTCCGCCCGCAGCATGCCATCATTAAGGCCCTTGGGTTCTATTCGAAATCCCTGATGAGCCGCATCTACACCCTCATGGCCCGGATGACGCTAGCCGAAAAGCTGGGTCAACTGACGATGACTGCCTCCAGCTACACGGTCACCGGGCCGGTGCTCGCGGGGGACTCCACGCAGTCGATCATCGACGGCACCGTCGGCAATCTGCTGAACATGGTTGGCGCCGGCCCCACACACGAGATGCAGCGGCTGGCCGTCGAGAAGTCACGGCTTGGCATTCCACTCTTGATCGGCCTGGACATCATTCATGGCCATCGCACGCTCTTTCCGATTCCGCTTGCCGAGGCCGGCACCTTCGACGAAGACCTCTGGGAGCGAACGGCGCGCGAGGCCGCGCGCGAAGGCGCTGCCGACGGCCTGGCGATGACTTTTGCGCCGATGCTCGACGTATCGCGCGATCCCCGCTGGGGCCGCACCGCGGAAGGACCCGGCGAAGACCCCTGGTTGAACGCACGCATCGCAGAGGCCAAGGTGCGCGGCTTCCAGGGAGCCGACCTGTCATCGGCCGAATCGCTGGCCGCTTGCGCCAAGCATTTCGTCGCGTACGGCGCAGTCAACGCGGGGCGGGAATACGCCGCCGTGGACATTTCAGAGCGCACTTTGCGCGAGGTGCATCTGCCGGGCTTCGCAGCAGCGGTCCGCGCCGGCGTCGCGACGCTGATGCCCGCCTTTACCGATCTCAACGGCGTGCCGATGACGGCGCACATCCCCTTGCTGCGCGACTGGCTGCGCGGCGAGATGGGCTGGGACGGCGTCATCGTCAGCGACTACAACGCGATCGCGGAGTTGATCAAGCACGGCGTCGCGGCCGATCTCGTCGATGCCGCGGTACTGGCGCTGAAGGCCGGCGTCGACATCGACATGATGGCCGACGCGTATCGCAAGGGCCTGCCGATCGCGCTCGAGCAGGGACGGGTGACCATCGAAGAGATCGACGCGAGCGTGCGCCGCGTGTTGCGACTCAAGGAGCAGCTCGGCCTGTTCGACGATCCCTACCGCCGCGGCGCGACACCGGAGCCCGTGGCCGTTGTCGCCGAGCGGCACACGCTGTCGCGCGACGCCGGGCGCAAGGCCATCGTCATGCTGAAGAACGAGCGGGACACCCTCCCCTTGCCTGCTGCACCGAAGGCACTGTGCGTCATCGGTCCGCTGGCCGATGCAAGCACCGAGATGAAAGGCCCGTGGTGGGGTGCCGGCGAACACGAGCCGGCCGTCAGCGTGCTTGCCGGCTTGCGCGCCGCGCTTCCGCAAACCGACATTCGCCATGCACCCGGCGTCGCCATCGAGGGTGGCGACGACAGCGGCATCGAAGCTGCCATTGCGCTCTGCGACGGCGCCGACGCCATCCTGCTGTGCCTGGGCGAGCGTGCCACGATGAGCGGCGAGGCGGCGAGCCGCGCCACGCCCGCGCTTCCCGGCCGGCAACAGGCCCTGGCCGAAGCGGTGACGGCACGCGCAGGCGCGCTCGGCATCCCCGTCATTGCAATCTTGTTCTCGGGCCGCCCGCTGGTCGTCCCCTGGCTGGCCCAACACGCCGACGCGCTGTTGGCGGCGTGGTTCATCGGCATCGAAGCCGGCCATGCGATCGCCGACGTGGTCACGGGCCGGGTGTCGCCTGGAGGTCGCACGCCGATGAGCTGGCCGCGCGCAGTCGGGCAGGTGCCTATCTACTTTGGCCAGCGTCCCACCGGCCGGCCGATCAATCCTGCCGACTACTTCACGAGCAAGTACCAGGACGTCGAAAACACGCCGCTGTATGCCTTCGGCCACGGCTTGACCTACGGCCGGTTTATCTACGAAGAGCTTCAGGTCGAGCCGCGCCGCCTGTGCGAGCAGGACACGCTGAAGATCAGCGTCAGACTGCGCAACGTTGGCGCGCGCGAGGCTGAAGAAACAGTCTTCCTGTTTATTCGCGGCAAGCGAAGCCGTGTCACCCGGCCGTTGCTGGAACTCAAGGGCTACGCGAAGCTGCGATTGATGCCTGGCGTTGCCGGCTCGGTGAACCTGGAACTGCCGGCGGCCGAGTTGCGCTACCTCGGGCCGGACCTGCAGCCCTTGTTCGAGGCAGGCGAAGTCGAGGTCTTTGTCGGGCCGAGTGCTGAGGAATCAGGGTTGCTGCGCCAGATCATCGAGTTGTGTTGAAGCACTGCGGATTTCATCGACGATGCCAGCGCCCAATCACTCCACCGTCACGCTCTTCGCAAGATTGCGCGGCTTGTCGACATCGGTTCCGCGCGCGCAGGCCGTGTGATACGCCAGCAGCTGCAGCGGCACCACGTGCAGCAGCGGCGACAGCGCACCGTAGTGCTCGGGCATGCGGATGACGTGCAGGCCTTCGCTGCCCTTGATCTTGGTGTCGCCGTCGGCCAGCACATAAAGCACGCCGCCGCGTGCGCGCACTTCCTGCAGGTTGCTCTTGAGCTTTTCGAGCAGGGTGTCGTTCGGCGCCACGGCCACCACGGGCATTTCACTGGTCACCAGCGCTAGCGGGCCGTGCTTGAGCTCGCCGGCGGCATAGGCCTCGGCGTGGATGTAGGTCACTTCCTTGAGCTTGAGCGCGCCTTCGAGCGCAATCGGGTAGTGCAGCCCGCGGCCGAGGAAGAGCGCGTTGTCCTTGCGCGCGAAGTCTTCGGCCCAGCCGATGATCTGCGGCTCGAGCGCGAGCACAGACTGCAGCGCCACGGGCAGGTGGCGCATCTCCTTCAGGTAGCGCGCCTCGTCGGCTTCGCTCAGGCGGCCCTTGCTTTGCGCAATGGCAAGCGTCAGCAAAAAGAGGCCGGCCAGCTGCGTGGTGAAGGCCTTGGTCGAGGCCACGCCAATTTCGACGCCGGCGCGCGTGATGTAGGCGAGCTTGCATTCGCGCACCATGGCGCTGGTGGCCACGTTGCAGATGGTGAGGGTCTGCTCCATGCCGAGCGATCGCGCATGCTTGAGCGCGGCGAGCGTGTCGGCGGTTTCGCCCGACTGGCTGATGGTGACGACGAGCGTCTTGGGGTCGGGCACTGAATCGCGATAGCGGTATTCGCTTGCGATCTCTACCTGCGTCGAGATCTTGGCGATGCTCTCTAGCCAGTACTTGGCGGTGCAGCCGCTGTAATAACTGGTGCCGCACGCAAGGATGAGGATCTTGTCGATGTCCTTGAACACGCGGTGCGCGCTGGCACCGGTGGCGCCGTCCTGCCCGATGCCGTCGAACAGCTCGGGCACGATGCCGGCCACACCTTCGAGCGTGTCGCCAATGGCGCGCGGCTGCTCGAAGATTTCCTTCTGCATGTAGTGGCGGTAGGGGCCGAGCTCGGCCGCGCCGCTGTGGGCCTGCACGGTGCGCACCTGCCGCTCGACGGGCTTGTGGCTGCGGTCGACGATCCAGTACTTGCCGGGCTGCACATCGACCACGTCGCCTTCTTCGAGATAGACGATCTGGTCGGTGACACCGGCCAGGGCCATGGCATCGCTCGCAAGAAAGTTTTCGCCGCCTTCCCTGCCCACGCCAAGGATGAGCGGTGAGCCCGCGCGCGCGCCGACCACGCGCTGCGGTTCGTCGCGGCAGATCACGGCAATGGCATAGGCGCCGTGCAGCTGCAGCACCGCGGCCTTCACGGCCTCGAACAGGTCGCCGTCGTAGAGGCTGTCGACCAGGTGGGCGATCACCTCGGTGTCGGTCTGGCTCTCGAAGACGTAGCCCTTGGCTTCGAGCGTTGCACGCAGTGCTTCGTGGTTTTCGATGATGCCGTTGTGCACCAGCGCGATGCGGCCGGCGCGCGCGCCTTGCGCGTCGGCGCCGGGCCCATGGCTGAAGTGCGGGTGCGCGTTGTGCACGGCCGGTGCGCCGTGCGTGGCCCAGCGCGTGTGGGCGATGCCCGTCAGGCCTTCGACATGGTCTTCGCGCACTTGCGTGACGAGGTCCGCCACGCGCGATGTGGTGCGCGCACGCGTGAGGCCACCCGCATGAACCGCGACGCCGCAGGAGTCATAACCGCGGTATTCGAGCCTTTGAAGCCCCTGGACCAGGACCGGAACGATGTTGCGATGGGACGCTGCGCCGACGATGCCGCACATGGTGAGCTGCCTTTGAATGAAGAGGAGGCCTCATGGTAGAGATGAGGCGAGAAAATATGCATTCGAAATTGCGCGGATTTCGACGATTTATTTCATCACCCATCCAATTTGGATTTTTATTCCATAATTTACGCATATATGGAATCAATCTCACTGGATGCAATAGATTTGCGCCTGCTCGACGCGCTGCAGCGCGACGCCTCGCAAACCAACCAGCGCTTGGCCGAAAGCGTCGGCATTTCGCCGCCGACCTGCCTGCGCCGAGTGCAGCGCCTGCGGCAAGAAGGGCTCATCGAGCGGCAAGTCGCATTGCTTTCGCCCGACCGCCTGGCCATGGTGCAGGGCCACGGCCTGCAGGCGGTGGTCGAAGTTTCGCTCGACAGGCAAGACGCTGCGGCGCTCGACGCCTTCGAGGCGCGCGTAGTTGCCGACGATGCCGTGCAGCAATGCTGGCGCGTTTCGCCGGGCCCGGACTTCGTGCTGGTGGTGGCGGCCCGCGACATGCCCGGCTACGGCGCGCTGGCGCAGCGGCTCTTCAACGCCGACGCCAACGTGCGCAACGTCAAGGCCTTCTTCAGCCTGAAGCGCGCGAAGTTCGAGCCCCGGCTGCCGCTGGGCTGATCCGCCCGCCTCTTCAGGCCTTGGGCTTCTTCTGCGGGCGCTTCCAGTTGGGAAAGCTCACCGGCTTGCTCCGCGCCACGGTAAGGGCGCCCGGCTCGGTCGATTTGTTCACGGTCGACCCGCCCCCGATGGTGCCGCCCGCACCAATGGTGACCGGGGCCACCAGCACGCAGTTGCTGCCCACGTGCACGTCGTCCTCGATGACGGTGCGGTGCTTGTTGGCGCCGTCGTAGTTGGCGGTGATGCTACCCGCGCCGTAGTTGACGCGCTGGCCCACCGTGGCGTCGCCAAGATAGGCCAGGTGGTTGGCCTTGGCACCATCGGCCAGGGTCGAGTTCTTGACCTCGACGAAGTTGCCGATGTGCACTTCGGCCCCCAGTTGAGCACCGGGCCGCAGCCGTGCGAACGGGCCGATGAGCGACCTTTCTCCGACGGTTACGCCGGCTTTCTCGCCTTCGATGTGGGTGAACGGGTGGATCACCGCGCCCGCCTCGATGCGCGCATTGGCAATCACGCAGTTGGCGCCAATGCGCACACCCTCGCCCAGGAACACCGAGCCTTCGAACACGCAGTTGACGTCGATCTCGACGTCGGCCTCGCAAGCCAACGTGCCGCGCAGGTCGAACCGCGCCGGATCGGCGAGCCGCACGCCCTGGGCCATGAGCGCCTCGGCCTGCCGCAGCTGCCAGGCACGCTCGAGCGCCGCCAGCTGCGCGGGGCTGTTGATGCCGGCCACCTGGAGCGCGTCGGCCGTAACATGCGCGACCACCGGCACGCCGTCGGCGGCGGCCAGCTTGACGATGTCGGTGAGGTAGTACTCGCCCTGGGCGTTGCGGTTGTCCAGGCGGGCCAGCCAGCCCTTGAGCAGGGCGGCGGGCACGGCCATCATGCCGCTGTAGATTTCGCGAATTTCGCGCTGTGCCTCGGTGGCGTCCTTGTGCTCGACGATGGCCGTGACCTCGCCTTCCCGGCCTTCCGCGCGGACGATGCGCCCATAGCCCGTCGGGTCGTCGAACTCGATGGTCAGCAGCGCGAGCCGCTGGCCGGCGCTCGCGGCAATCAGCGCGCGCAGCGTTTCCTCGCCGATCAGCGGCACGTCGCCCGACAGCACCAGCACCGTGCCGTCTTCAGGCAGGAGCGGAACCGCCTGCTGCACCGCGTGGCCGGTGCCAAGCTGCGGCTCCTGCCGCGCAAACTGCAGCGCGGTGCCAACCCCGTTGCCGGAGGACATCGCCGCCTCGACCTCGGCCGCGCCGTGGCCGGTCACCACCACCACATGGCGGGCACCGATGCGCGCGGCTGTGCCGGTCACATGCGCGAGCAGTGCACGCCCGGCCAAACGATGCAACACTTTGGGCAGCCTGCTCTTCATGCGCGTGCCTTTGCCGGCCGCCATGATGACCACGTCGACCGGTCCCTGGTTGTCTTGCGGAATCTGATTCATGCTTCTTTCTACCCGAATGCGTTGCGCCAAGTTGGCGCGAATTATCGGCGTGCTGCTCGTGGCCGCCGCGCTGGGCGCGTGCAGCACGATCAAGCTGGCCTACAACAACCTGCCCGAACTGAGCTATTGGTGGCTCGACGCGTACCTGGATTTCGACGGTTCGCAAACGCCCAAGGTGCGCGACGAGCTCGCGCAACTGCTGAGCTGGCACCGGCAGAACGAGTTGCCCCGGGTGCTCGGCGTGCTGCAGGAAGCGCAGGCCCTGGCCCCGCGCGACGTGACCGCAGCCCAGGCCTGCCGCATGGCGGACCAGATCCGCGAGCGCCTGCTGGCGGTAACCGAGCGTGCGGAACCTGCCGGCACCGAGCTGGCCCTGAGCCTGACCGAGGCGCAACTGCAGCAGCTCGAGCGCAAGTATGCAAAGAACAATGCCGAGTACCGCAAGGAATGGCTCGACCGCAGCCCCGCCGAAGTGCAGGAAAAGCGCTACGAAAAGTTTCTCGATCGCCTCGAAGATTTCTACGGCCGGCTGACGCCCGAGCAGCGCGAGCTGGTGCGGCAGCAAGTGGCGCAGTCGGTGTTCGATCCGCGGCTGGCCGGCGCCGAGCGCCGCCAGCGGCAACAGGAGGCACTGGCGCTGCTGCGCGGCTTCAACGCGGCCAAGCCGCCGCCGGCCGAAGCGCGCGCGGCCATCCATGCCTACGTGGTGCGCATTGCCGATCCGCCGCCCGGGCCCTGGCGCGATCACCAGCAGGCACTTCTGCAGGAAGGCTGCCGCAACCTGGCGGCCCTTCACAACGCCACCAGCGCCAGCCAGCGAGAGCAGGCCGTTCGGCGGCTGCAGGCCTACCAGGACGATCTTCGGCAACTGGTGGCCGCGCGCTGAACTGCCCTGCCGCAAGATGCCGCAAGGCGCCGCGCGGTCAGATCAGGGGCGTGGGCCGCATCGGGCGTTCGAAATAGTCGCCCAGCGTTTCGAGCGCATGCGGCTCGAGAATGCGCAGCCAGCCCGCATCTAGCTTGTAGAGCCCCAGCCCCTGCAGCTTGCGCAGCGTCTTGTTGGTGTGCACCAGCGAGAGCCCGAGCGCATCGGCCAGGTGCTGCTGGTTGAACGGAAACTCCACCCAGCCGTCGCGCACCATGCCCACGCGCTCGGCCCGCCGGTACAGGTGCATCAGCAGCATGGCGACCCGTTCACTCGCATTGCGGCGGCCGGCGGTCACCAGGTTGTCGTCCACGATTTTTTCCTCGCGGGCGGCCAGCCAGGTGATGTCGTAGCCCAGCTTGGGCTGGGCATGGAACAGTTCCCAGAGCCGGTCGCGCGAGAAGGCGCACAGCGTGGTGTCGGTCACGGCCTCCACGCCGTGCGTCTGGCCGTCGGCAAATTCATCTTGCAGGCCGATGAAATCGCCGGGCAGCAGAAAACTCAGGATCTGGCGGCGGCCGTCGCTCAGGGTCTTGTAGCGAAACGCCCAACCCGAATAAAGGGTGAACAGTTGGGCGCTTGGCCGGTGCTCTTCGACGATGGCGCCACCGGCCGGAACACGGCGGGCGCCGACCCGGAAAGACTCGATGGTCTTGAGCTCTTCCGCCGAAGCCGGCAAGAAAGCCTCGAGCTTGCGCAACGCACAGTCGTCGCAGGGATTGGCCCCCTGCGGCGGCAAGGCAGGGGGTGAATGGTCCTCGAATTTCACGCGCCACTATAGGCTTTTTACCTGTGTCTTTTTACATTTCGGCGTGTGCCGGGGCTTCATAAACTTCGCACGTTTTTCACACCCGTTCGCATGACAGAAGAAACGTCGCTTTTCGAGATTTTTTATTGCAGCGTGCTCAAGCAAGACCTGCCACCCGCCACGGTCGGCGCCATAGTGACCCAGGCCCGTGCACGCAATGCGCAACACGAGATCACCGGCCTCCTGGTTTTTGACGGCATGCGCTTCTGCCAGCACCTCGAAGGCCCGCCCGAAGCCGTGAAAACGCTGATGCAGCGCATCGACCAGGATTCGCGGCACACCGACGTGCGGGTGGTTTACCAGGGCGCCCTGGCCGCCCGCCGTTATTCGGGCTTTGGCCTGGGCCTGGCCGAAAGTGAAGGGCCGCACCTCATGGCCGGGGTGCACGCACTGGAAGGCGAAGCCGCCCTGAAGCACTTCCTGGCGCTGCGCTCCAGTTTCGACATCAACGGCTGAAAACGAAAAAGGCGGCCGAAGCCGCCTTTCCGCCGTGGGGAGTCGACCGTTCAGGCCGCAGGATCCCACGAGTAGGTGGCACCGTAGCCATCCCACGCTTCCATGACGATGCGCTGGCCGGCGGCCACGTTCAGCGACTCGCCGGGGGCCAGCACCAGGTCTTCGCTGGCCATGGCCGAGGTGGCGTCCGGCGTGATCCACACCCGGCCCTGCTTCACGCGCAGCACGCTGGCCGACCGCGCCTTCAGGCTCATTGCCTCGCCGGGGGCAATTTGCCAGGCACCGCGGCGCACGGCCGGGGGAACGGCGGAAGCGTTACGGGCAGACGACAGGGAAGCGAGCGATTCGTTGGTGCAGACGGCGGTGGACATGATGAAACTCCTTGGGCTTGCCGAACTGCGATGACACGGATGGAGGCAATGGCGCAGTTCGGGAATGAATGATCGTTCTTGCCCTGTTGGCAGTCCAATGAAAACGAAGTAGCCTACTGATTCCGAATCCGCATCAATCGCCAGATGCCCTCCACGCCCCCGTCCATGCAGCACTCCCAAACCCATCTGCGCTCCCGCCCCATCTCGGCCGGGCACCTGCGCGCCTTCGAAGCCGTGGCGCGGCACCTGAACTTTCGCGCCGCGGCGGAAGAAATGGCGCTTACCCAGTCGGCGGTCAGCCGCCAGATCCAGTCGCTGGAGGAGGAAGTGGGCGTGGCGCTGTTCCTGCGCCATACGCGGGCGGTGGAGCTCACGAGCGCCGGGGCGCAGCTGCTGCTGGCGGTGCAGCAATCGCTGCCGCGCATCGATACCGCCGTGCGGCAGATTCGCCAGAGCGCAGGGCGCAAGAGCGTGTCGCTCACCACTTTTGCGTCTTTCGCATCGATGTGGCTCATTCCGCGGCTGGAGGCCTTTCAGCGCGACAACCCCGAAATCGACATCCGCATCGACGCGAGCGACGTGGCGGTCGACCTGGAAGTGGCCGACGTGGACATTGCCCTGCGCTATGGCCCGCGCGAGGCCATGCCGGCCACGGCGGTACGCCTCTTTGGCGAAACCCTGACGCCCGTGGCGAGCCCCTGGCTGCTGAAGAGCAGCCCGCCCATCAAGACGCCGGCCGACATTGCCGGCTTTACGCTCATCGAGGCCGGCGACGCGCACCGCACGCACCTCGAATGGCTGACCTGGCGGCGCTGGTTCGAAGTCAACGGCCTCGAGAGGGCGCAGCCCAAGCGCTGGCTCTACTTCAACTACGCCTATCAGATGGTGCAGGCCGCGCTCACCGGCCAGGGCGTCACGCTGGCGCGCAGCTCGCTCATTGCGGAAAGCCTGGCCAATGGCGACCTGGTGGAGGTGCTGCCGCAGCACCGCATGGATTCGCCGATGGGCTACTGGCTCATTGCAGGGCCGCGCAATGCGCTGCGGCCGGAAATCAGGGCTTTCTGGGATTGGCTCCAGGCACAGGCCATCACCACGCGCGAGACCATCGGCGAAGTGCCCGATCCAGACACTGTCGACAACATCGACTGATGCGACCATTCCAGGAACACCGCGGAACCGGCTTTGCCGGGCCGCTGGTGTTGCCCCCGGCGAGGGGGTTGGCGTAGCGACACGAAGTGCGCGCAGCCTGGGGGAGAGTCAGATGACTGGCCAGACGACGCCGTTGTCGTTGAGGATCGCGTCCAGCGGCAGGTCATGCGCCTCGGGCTCGTATTCGTCGAGAAAGCCGTTGGTAAAGCCCAGCCCCACCGTGAACGGGCGCGGCTCCAGCGCGGCCAGCGTGCGGTCGTAAAAGCCGCCGCCGTAGCCCAGCCGGTAGCCGCCGGCGCTGTAGCCCACGCAGGGCACGAACAGCAGCGTGGGCACGATGAGCTCGGTGTCCTTGGGCTTGGGAATGCCGTAGGCGTCTTCCTCCATCTGGCAACCCGGGTACCAGGCATGGAAGGTCAGCGTCTTGTGCACCTTGTTCATCACCGGCAGCCCGATGCGGCGGCGCTGCGGCTCGTCGATGAGTTCGCCGTCTTCCTTCCAGCGGTGCAATGCGGGCAGCGGATCGAACTCGCCCTTGATCGGCCAGTAGGCGCCAATCACGGTGTCGGGCCGGCCGACCAGCCAGATCCGCATGACCCGCTGCAGAAGGTCGGCCCTGGCAAGGCGGTCGGGCATGGCCAGGCGCTGCTCGATCAGCGCTTTTCGCAGCTGATCCTTGAGAAAACTCACGGTCGCCGAGGTGTCGGCATCCTTTGACTTGTCCATAATCCCCCGATGCAGTTCCCAAGCATTTTGGCATCCATGCGCCACCGCCCGCGCCGCGCAACGCCCGCACTCGTTTTTTCCGCTGTTTTGGCAGCCGCCGCACTGTTTTCGCAGCAGCCCGCGGCCGCGCAGGCCAACAGCAACGACGACGTGCTCATCCAGATGAAGCAGGCCTTCCAGCGCGGAGACAAGGGCCGCCTTGCCGCCCTGCTGCCCCAGGCGCGCGGCCATGCGCTCGAACCCTGGGCCGCCTATTGGGAGCTCAAGGCCCGCCTGCAGGAAGCCACGCCGAACGAGGTGCAAGACTTCTTCGCACGATACCCCGGCACCTACCAGGAAGACCGCCTGCGCAACGACTGGCTGCTGCTGCTGGGCCAGCGACGCGACTGGGACGGTTTTTCCGCCGCCATAGCTGGCTTCCGCATGGGCGACGACGCGCAGGTGCGCTGCTATGCGGTGCTGGTCGACGCCTTGCGCTCCGGCACGGCCACCCAGGCGCAGGCCGACGAGGTGCGCCGCAACTGGTTCGGCCAAAAAGAGGCTGACGACGGCTGCCTCACCGCCGCCGACCGCATGGTCGCGGCCCGACTGATCTCGACCAACGACGTCTGGAAGAAAGCCCGCCTGGCCATGGAAGCCAACCGCCCGCAGGCCGCGCGCGGGGCGGTGACCATTGCCGCGCCCGATGCACTGCCGCTCTTCGAAGAGCTGAACGCCAGCGCGGCCAAGTTCCTGGCGGGCCGCGCCTTCGTGGCCGCCAAGTCGCGCAAGGAGCTGGTGGTCCTGGCGCTCATCAAGATCGCCATGGCCGACCCCGAACAGGCCGCCACCCAGCTCGACAGCAAGTGGGGCCCGATGCTTTCCGCCGAAGAGCGCAACTGGCTCTGGGGCACCATCGGCCGGCAGGCGGCAAGCAAGCTCTCGCCCATGGCCGGCAGCTACTTCGCCAACGTCACCAAGAACAGCGACCTGTCCGACGACATGCTCGGCTGGCGCGTGCGCGCCGCGCTGCGCAACGGCCAGTGGAAAGAGGTGGCGCCCGCCATCAACGCCATGAGCGAAACCGCCCAACTGGAGCCCACCTGGGTCTACTGGAAGGCGCGTGCGCTCAGCGCGGCAGGCGGCGACGAGCGCCGCGCCCAGGCGCGCGAGCTCTACCAGAGCATTGCCGGCACGCGCGGCTTCTACGAAATGCTGGCGCTCGAAGAACTCGGCCAGCGCACCGTGA
Source organism: Variovorax sp. CCNWLW235 (assembly GCF_037204085.1). Classification (NCBI taxonomy): domain Bacteria; kingdom Pseudomonadati; phylum Pseudomonadota; class Betaproteobacteria; order Burkholderiales; family Comamonadaceae; genus Variovorax; species Variovorax sp. CCNWLW235. The sequence continues at coordinate 23,325 of NZ_JBBCBW010000013.1, forward strand.
CGCCAACGCGCCCGGCGCCCCTCACCCCCGAAGAGAAGAACGCCGCGCGCAGCAACCCCTCGCTCAGCCGCGCCCTCTACGCCATTGCCATCGGCCTGCGCCCCGAGGGCACGCGCGAATGGAACTACGCCACCAACCTGCACGACAAGGGCGGCATGGACGACCGCGCACTGCTGGCCGCGGCCGACCTCGCCTGCCAGCGCGAAGTGTGGGACCGCTGCATCAACACCAGCGAGCGCACCAAGGGCGTGATCGACGCGGAGCAGCGCTTTCCCATGCCTTTCCACGACACGGTGCTGCGCAAGAGCCAGGACATCGGTCTCGATCCGGCCTACGTCTACGGGTTGATCCGCCAGGAAAGCCGCTTCATCATGGACGCGCGCTCGGGCGTGGGTGCCTCGGGCCTCATGCAGGTCATGCCCGCCACGGCCCGCTGGACCGCCCGCAAGATCGGCATGAACGACTTCACGCCGGGGCAGATCAACGACCGCGAGACCAACATCACCATCGGCACCAACTACCTGAAGCTGGCGCTCGACGATTTCGACGGCTCCATGGCGCTGGCCGCCGCGGCCTACAACGCCGGCCCCGGCCGGCCGCGCAACTGGCGCAACGGCCCGGTGATGGAGGCCGCGATCTGGGCCGAGAACGTGCCCTTCAACGAAACGCGCGACTACGTGAAGAAGGTGCTGGCCAACACCACCAACTACGCCGCGCTGATCAGCGGGCGCCCGCAATCGCTGAAAGAGCGCCTGGGCCGGGTGGGCCCGCGCGATGCCTCCGAACCCGAACCCAACAAGGACCTCCCCTGACATGAGCTGGGGCGACCAGGTACTCGACACCGTTGCGGCCGAGTTCTCGGACGTGGGCGACGTCGCCCAGCTCACGCGCATCGTGGTTCGCCTGATGCTCGCCGCGGTCATCGGCTTCATGCTCGGCTTCGAGCGGGAGCAGCAGGGCAAGGCGGCCGGCGTGCGCACCCACATGCTGGTGGCCATCGGCTCGGCGCTGTTCGTGCTCATTCCGCAGCAGACCGGCATTGTTCCGGCCGACATGAGCCGGGTGATCCAGGGCCTGGTGGCGGGCGTGGGCTTTCTTTGCGCCGGCACCATCCTCAAGCAGGGCAAGGACGAGCACCAGGTGCAAGGCCTCACCACCGCCGCCGGCCTGTGGATGACCGCCGCCATCGGCATGGCCTGCGGGCTCGGCCGCGAAGTGACCGCGGTCTTGAGCGCGCTGCTGGCGCTGGCCGTGCTCGCGCTGGTGCCGCGCCTGGTAAACCTGATCGAGCGCCTTGTCGGCCCGCCGCGCGACGAAGGCAAGAACGGCGAGGCGTCCCGCGTGATCGCCTCCCCCGAAGACACGCCACCGCGCTGAAAAGAGAACGGCCCGGCGCGCCGCACGCATCAATTCGCCTGCGCTTCAGCATCAATCGGCGCGCACGGCCCCGCTAGCATTGAAGGTTTTCTTTCATCTGAACTGCAGGATCACAACGCGATGCGCAAGCTCTACATCGGCAACAAGAACTACTCGTCCTGGTCCATGCGGCCCTGGGTGCTCATGAAGCAGGCCGGCATTCCGTTCGAGGAAGTGAAGGTGCGCTTCGATTCGTTCGAAGCCGGTTCGCAGTTCAAGAAAACCATCGGTTCGCTGAACCCCGTTGCCAAGGTGCCGGTGCTGGTCGACGGCGACCTGGTGGTGTGGGACACGCTGGCCATTGCCGAATACCTGGCCGAGACCTTTCCCGAAAAGCAGCTGTGGCCCCGCGCCGCGGCCGACCGGGCCCGCGCGCGCAGCATCTGCGCCGAAATGCACTCGGGCTTCGGAAATCTTCGCAGCCTCTGCGTCATGAACATCGAGGCGTCGCTGGCCGATGTCGGCGCACGGCTGCTGAAGGACAACCCCGGCCTTCAGGGCGAGGTCGACCGCATCGTGCAGATGTGGACCGACCTGCTCAGTGCCCATGGCGGCCCGATGCTGTTCGGCGAATTCAGCAATGCCGATGCCTACTTCGCACCCGTGGGCACGCGCATCAAGACCTACGGGCTGCCGGTGCCGCCGGTCATCTCGGCCTACATCGAGCGTGTGCAGGCCCTGCCCGGCGTCAAGGCGTGGATCGACGACGCCTTGGCCGAGAAAGACTTCCTGCAGTTCGAAGAGCCGTACCGCAAGGCGCGCTGAGCCGCTCTTTGCGGGTGAGCTCTAGAAGCGGTAGGTCACCGCGAGGTAGGTCACGATCGGATTGAGCTTGAGCCTGGCTTCGCTGGTGGCCACCGGCAGGCCTGTGATCGACGTGGTGGTGAGCTTGGCCTTGGTCTTCAGCGGAATGTAGGACACCGAGAACGACACGCCCCAGTTCTTGTCGAACTGGTAGGCCACACCGGCATTGAGCACGGGTGCGAACGAACTGTCGAGCTTGGCGGTGGTCGAGGTGGAAAGCGGCGGCTGCCGTACCTGGCTGCCCAGGGCGCCCTGCAGGCCCGGCGTGAGCTTGACGTCGCTGTACCAGACATAGGTGGCGCCCAGGCCCACGAACGGACGGAAGGCACTGCTGCCTTCGTTGAAGTAGTACTTGCCAAGAATCGTCGGGCTCCATTGCCGCGCTTCGCCCAGCTCGCCGATGCGGGCCAGCGTGCCTTCGCCGTCGAGCTTGAACTTTGGCGGAATGCCCAGCACACCCTCCACGGCCCAGTGGCTGTCGACGAAATAAACCGCGCTCAGGCCCAGCGTGTCCGCATCGCTCACCGACGCGCCCGAACCGGGCACCACGCTGCGCACCGGCGCCGTGAACGTGAGCGGCTTGCTCGAGTCCTGCGGCGACATCCGAAGCCAGCCTGCGCCGATGACCCAGTCCCCGGCGTTCTGCGCCCAAGCGCCACCTGACGCCATTGCGCTCATTGCCGCCAGCGCAAACATTGTTTTCTTCATGCTGAGATTGCTCCTTTGGTTTTAATGTTCGTGGCACGTGGCAGCTGCTGGAACAGCGGCTGCCTTTCGGGCAAATCGGCGAACGTTCCTTTGATTTGCCGGAAAATTATCGAACGGTCGTTCTATTTTTTGGAGTATGGATATCCCTACACTGGGGCGCATGAAAACGTATCTCGTCGGTGGCGCGCTGCGTGACCGGCTGCTCGGGCGGCCGGTGTCCGACCATGACTGGCTGGTGGTGGGCGCCACACCCGAAGAAATGACGTCGCGCGGCTACCTGCCCGTGGGGCGCGACTTTCCGGTGTTCCTGCACCCACAGACCCGCGAGGAATATGCGCTGGCCCGCACCGAGCGCAAAAGCGCTCCCGGCTACCGCGGCTTCACCGTGCATGCGTCGCCAGACGTCACCCTGGAGCAAGACCTGGCGCGGCGCGACCTCACGGTCAACGCCATTGCAATGCCCGCAGAGTGGGTGCAGCCCGACGGAAGCTTCGAGCCCGACGCCGACAAGCTGGCCGACCCCTTCCATGGCCGGCGCGACCTAGAACAACGGCTGCTGCGGCATGTGACCGATGCCTTCCGCGAAGACCCGGTGCGCATCCTGCGGGTGGCGCGCTTTGCGGCGCGCTTCGACAACTTTTCGGTCGCACCTGAAACCATGGCCCTGATGCGCGAAATGGTCGAGGCCGGCGAAACCGATGCACTGGTGGCCGAGCGCGTCTGGCAGGAGCTTGCCCGCGGCCTGATGGAAACGCGCCCCTCGCGCATGTTCGACGTGCTGCGAGGCTGCGGCGCGCTGGCCGTGCTGCTGCCCGAAGTCGACAGGCTCTGGGGCGTGCCGCAGTCCGCGGAGCATCACCCCGAGGTAGACACCGGCGTGCACCTGATGATGGTCCTCGACACCAGCGCCAGGCTGAAGGCGCCGCTGGCGGTGCGCTTTGCCTGCCTGATGCATGACCTTGGCAAGGGCACGACCGAACCCGGCCTGTTGCCGCGCCATGCCGGCCACGAGAAGCGCAGCGCCGAACTGCTGCACGCGGTGTGCGACCGCTGGCGCGTGCCGGTCGACATTCGCGAACTGGCCGAAGTGGTGGCGCGCGAGCACGGCAACATCCACGCCAGCGGCGAACTCGATGCACCCGAGCTGGTGCGCCTGCTGGAGCGCTGCGATGCGTTCCGCAAGCCCGCGCGCTTTGCCGAGGTGCTGCTGGCTTGCGAGTGCGACTCGCGCGGCCGGCTGGGGTTCGAAAACCACCCCTACCCCCAGCGCGAGCGGCTGCTGGGGGTGCTTCGCGCGGCGGCCGGCGTGGCCACCGACGCGGTGGCACGCACGGCTCAGCAGTCGGGCGCCACGGGTCCGCAGATCGGAGAGGCGATCCATCGCGCACGCGTGGAGGCCGTGGCCGCGTTGCCGGGCTGAATGTCTGGCTGAATGTCTGGCTGAAGCGCCGCCGCCGCGGGCATACGTCCGACTTTGGCCGACACGGGAATTGCTATGCCCGTGTTATGGTTTTCGGCGATGCCAATGTCCTCACAAGTGCCCTCACAACTGCCCCCTCCGTTGGGGCGAGATTCAGCTCTTTTTCTCGACTTCGACGGCACGCTGGTCGCACTTGCGCCCACTCCCGAGGCTGTCGAAGTTCCTCCCGCGCTGGTGGCACTGCTCGAGAACCTGCGCGACCAGCTCGGCGGCGCCCTGGCCGTGGTGTCGGGCCGCCAGATCGACGCCATCGACCGCTTTCTTGCGCCGCTGCGGCTGCCGGCGGCTGGCGAACACGGCGTGCAGCGGCGCGACTCGAAGGGCCGCATGCAGGAGCAGCACGCCCCCGACCTGGTGCCCATTCTCGATATTGCCAATGAACTGGCGCGCGTGCACGAAGGCCTGCTGGTCGAGCGCAAGCACGCGGCCATTGCACTGCACTACCGGCTCGCGCCGCAGCTCGAGGCCGTGTGCCGCGACGCCATGACGCGCGCCATTACGGGCCGACCGCAACTCGAGCTCCTGCACGGCAAGTTCGTGTTCGAGGTCAAGCCAACGGGCATCAACAAGGGCATTGCGATCGAGGCCTTCATGAACGAGCCCCCGTTCGCCGGACGCACGCCGGTCTTTGCGGGCGATGACACCACCGACGAGAGCGGCTTTGCGGTGGTGCAGCCGCGTGGCGGCATCGGCATCAAGGTGGGCTCGGGCCCGAGCCTGGCGCTGCACCGGCTCGAATCGCCGCGGGCGGTGTACGAATGGCTGGTGCAGTTGCGCGATCAACTGGCTGCGCCGGAACACAAGAAAGATGAAAACCCGAGGAGTGCTGGATGAGCGAACTGCAACTGCCCAAGGCACCTGAAGACCGTGCGGGCATTTCGCTTGCCGGCGCCGCCGGGCCCGACGACCGGGCGCCGGTCGATCCGCGTGCCGCGGCTTCGGCGGTTCCGCGCGGCTTCGGGCCGCCGGCCGAGCCTTCGCTCAATGTCGGCGTGATTGGAAACTGCGCCTACAGCGCGCTCATCGACGCACGCGGGCGCGCCGTGTGGTGCTGCCTGCCGCGCTTCGATGGAGACCCGGTGTTCAACGCCCTGCTGCACCCCGGCGAAGACGCCGGCGCCTGGGCCATCGAGATCGAGGATTTCGCCTCCAGCAAGCAGTGGTACGAACCCAATACCGCGGTGCTGCGCACTCAGCTGTTCGACAGCGCGGGCCAGGGCATCGAGATCACCGACTTTGCGCCGCGCTTCTACAGCCGATCGCGCTACTTCCGTCCGTTGATGCTGGTGCGCCGCGTACGGCCGATTGCCGGCGCGCCGCGCATCCGCGTGGCGCTCGACCCGCGGTTCCAGTGGGGTGCCTCGGCGCCGGTGGAAGTTACGCGCGGCAGCAACCACATCCGCTACGTGGGGCCTGACCTCACGCTGCGGCTCAACACCGACGCATCGATTTCGCACATTCTTTCGCGCCAGCCTTTCGTGATCTCGCGCGAATACAACTTCATGTTCGGCGTCGACGAAACCCTGCTCGACGGCATTGCCGACACGGCGCGCAGCTTCGAGCAGGAAACCATTGCCTACTGGCGCACCTGGAGCAAGCGGCTGGCCATTCCGTTCGAGTACCAGGACGCGGTGATCCGCGCCGCCATCACGCTCAAGCTATCGCTCTACGAAGACACCGGCGCCATCGTGGCGGCCATGACCACGAGCATTCCCGAGGCGCCGGGCAGCCAGCGCAACTGGGACTACCGCTACTGCTGGCTGCGCGATGCCTTCTTCGTGGTGCGGGCGCTCAATTCGCTGAGCGAAGTCGGCACCATGGAAGACTACCTGCGCTGGCTGGGCAACGTGGTGATTGGCTCGCACGGCGAGCACATCCAGCCGCTCTACGGCATCGGGCTGGAGCGCGAACTGCCGGAGTCGATGGTCGAGAACCTCGCGGGCTACCGCGGCATGGGCCCCGTCCGCGTGGGCAACCAGGCGCAGGAGCACTTCCAGCACGACGTCTACGGCAACATCGTGCTCGGCGCCGCGCAGGCCTTTCACGACCACCGGCTGCTCGCACGCGCGGGCGTGGCCGAGTTTCCGCACCTTGAAGCGGTCGGCGAGCAGGCGATTCGCGTCTATGGCACGCCGGACGCCGGCATGTGGGAGCTTCGCACCCGCGCCCGCGTGCACACCAGCTCGGCACTGATGAGCTGGGCCGCCTGCGACCGGCTGGCCAAGATCGCGCGTGCGCTGGAACTGCCCGAGCGTGCCGCGTACTGGCACGGCCATGCCGCGCGCATGAAGGAAGAAATCCTGGCCAAGTCGTGGTGTGAGGAGCGCCAGGCCTTTGCCGAGAGCTTTGGCGGCCACGAGCTGGACGCCAGCATTCTGCTGATGGTCGAGGTGGGTCTGATCGACGCGCGCGACCCGCGCTTCATTTCCACCGTCGACGCCATGGAAAAGTCGCTGTGCGACGGCCCCTACATGCGCCGCTACGAAGCGGCCGACGACTTCGGCAAACCCGAGACCGCATTCAACATCTGCACCTTCTGGCGCATCGACGCGCTGGCCAAGATCGGCCGCAAGGCCGAGGCCCGCCAGATCTTCGAGACCATGCTGGCGGCGCGCAATCCGCTCGGCCTGCTCTCGGAAGACACGCATCCGGTCACGGGCGAGATGTGGGGCAACTTCCCCCAGACGTATTCGATGGTCGGCATCATCAACGCGGCGGTTCGGCTGTCGGCGCCTTGGGATTCGTGCATATGAGCGCCGCGCAGGACCGCTCCAAGCAAGCTCGCCCCCGCCTGGCGGGGAGGCGCGCAGCGCCAGGGGTGCACCAATGAGTCGTCTGGTTGTTGTTTCGAATCGCGTGGCGGACCCACGCAAGCCCGCCGCGGGCGGCCTGGCCGTTGCGCTCGGCGAAAGCCTGCAGCAAAGCGGCGGCCTGTGGTTCGGCTGGAGCGGGCAGATCGTGGAAGACGGCCCCACGGGTGAAGGCGAGCTGCACATGCAGCAGGCCGGCAAGGTCACGCTCGCCACCATCGACCTGAGCCGCGAGGACCACGACAGCTTCTACCTGGGCTACAGCAACGACGTGCTGTGGCCGGTGTTCCACAACCGGCTCGACCTTGCCCACTTCGAAGCCGGCTTCATCGGCGGCTACCGGCGCGTGAACCAATTGTTCGCGCGCAAGCTGATGCCGATGCTCAAGCCCGACGACATCATCTGGATCCATGACTACCACCTGATGCCGCTCGCGGCCGAGTTGCGCGCCATGGGCTGCACGCAGCGCATCGGCTTCTTCCTGCACATTCCGCTGCCGCCGCAGATCATCATTGCGGCCGTTCCGCAGCACGAGTGGCTCATGCGCTCGCTGTTCTCCTACGACCTGATCGGCTTCCAGGCGCAGCAGGACGTGCAGCATTTCGAGCACTACGTGCGCAACGAGGCGCATGGCGAATACCTGGGCGACGACATGTACCGCGCCTACGGCCAGACGGTGCGCTGCAGCGCCTTCCCCATCGGCATCGACGTCGACGAGTTCGCGGCGCTCACGCATGCCAAGGAGTCGCGGGACATGTTCGAGACCATGAAGCGCGAATACTCGCAGCGGCGGCTGCTGCTGGGCATCGACCGGCTCGACTACTCCAAGGGCATTCCGCAGCGGGTGCGCGCCTTCCGCGAGCTGCTTGCCAACTACCCCGAGAACCGCCGCAGCGCCACGCTGATCCAGATTGCCTCGCCCACGCGCGAAACGGTCGATGCCTATGGCGACATTCGGCGCGAGCTCGAATCGCTGTGCGGTGCCATCAATGGCGACTACGGCGAGCTCGACTGGATGCCGGTGCGCTACATCCACCGCATGGTGGCGCGCAAGCGCGTGCCGGGGCTCTGCCGCGCGGCCGCGGTGGGGCTGGTCACGCCGCTGCGCGACGGCATGAACCTGGTGGCCAAGGAATACATCGCCGCGCAGGACCCGGCGGACCCCGGTGTGCTGGTGCTCTCGCGCTTTGCCGGCGCGGCCGAGCAGCTGAAGGAAGCGCTGCTGGTGAACCCCTACGACACGCACGGCACGGCCGAAACCGTGCAGCAGGCGCTCCAGATGCCGCTTGAGGAGCGGCGCGAACGGCACCAGAAGCTGCTGTCGCGCATCCGAGAGCAAGACATTCACTGGTGGCGGCGCAGCTTTCTCGATGCGCTGCGCGAAGCCGCGAGCCAGCGGTAAGAGGCCGGGCGGCTAGGTTCCGGTCAGGAGCCGCACCAGCCGCATCACCGGCCGCGCCTCCGCGGGCCGGGAGGGCGGCGCAACCGCCGCCTGCCGCGGTGCATGCACGCGCAGCCGCACCGGGGTGAGCGCCGAGAGTTCGATCCAGCCGCCGCGCTCCAGGCGATGCACGTCGCCTTCGTTCAGCACGGTCTTCGCGGTGAACACCGTGTCGCCGAACCATGACGGCGGCGACACGAGCTGGGCGCAGCCTTCCTGCATTTCGATCCAGGCCGCGGGATCGAGCGAGGCACGCAGGGCCTGCCCAGGGAGCAGCACGAGGGTATCGGGCAATCTATCGAGCGTGAGGGGAGACATGGGCGCACCTTCTGGAGTTGGTGCGGTCATCGTAGGAATTCGGGCGCCCGGAAAACAGGCACACGCCAAGGCGATTCGCACCGGAACAGCGGCTGCCCAGGTGCATCTGTTATGGTCGTTTTTCTTCGCATCTGCATCTGTTTTCAGACGCGCGACAGGGAGAGCATCGACGCCATGGATTCGCTACCGCTCTACCGCCAGCTTGCAGCACGCTATGTGGACGCGATCCACACGGGTTCGCTCAAGCAGGGCGACAAGCTGCCTTCTCTGCGCAGCCTCATGCGCCTGCACGACATCAGCCTTTCGACCGCGCTGCAGCTGTGCCGCACGATGGAGAGCGACGGCTGGGTCGAGGCGCGCGACCGCTCGGGCTACTTCGTGCGGCGGCCCAAGCGGCTGGCCATTGCCCCCATGGAAGAGCCCGCGGCCGGCGTGCCGCCGGATCCGGCCCAGTACGTGGGCATTCACGCCAAGGTGTCGGACTTCGTGGCACGCCGCCGGCAGATTCCGGAAAAACTCAATCTCTCGATTGCGCGCGGCGCACCGCAGCTGTACCCGGCCGAGGCCTTGCGCAACGCGATGACGCGCGTGCTGCGCCAGCAACCCGAGCTGCTGACGGTGGCGGCGCAACTGAAGGGCCATCGGCAGTTCCGCGAAGTGCTCGCGCAGCGCAGCGTGCGGGTGGGCATGACGATCTCGCCGGAAGACATCCTGGTGACCAACGGCTGTATCGAGGCGCTGAACCTTGCGCTGCGTGCCGTCGCGCAGCCGGGCGACACGGTGGCGGTGGAGTCGCCCACCTTCTACGGCTTGCTGCAGGTGCTCGAGAGCCTGGGCATGCGCGCGCTCGAAATCCCGACCAGCCCGCAAACGGGCATCTCGATCGAGGCGCTGGAACTCGCAATTGGCGCCTACGACAACATCAAGGCCGTGGTGGTGGTGCCGCACCTGCAGAACCCGCTGGGCAGCGTGATGCCCGATGCCCACAAGGCACGGCTCGCGCAGCTGTGCGAGCGGCACGCCATTCCGCTGATCGAAGACGACACCTACAGCGAACTGGTCGACGCGCCAACGCCGCCGCGCGCGCTCAAGTCCTGGGACACCAGCGGCAACGTGATCTATTGCGCCTCGCTGCACAAGATCCTGGCGCCCGGCCTGCGGCTCGGCTGGATCACCGCCGGCCGCTGGCAGGCGCGGGTAGAGATGCTCAAGTTTGCGCAGACGCGCAACAACGAAGGGCTTTCGCAAAGCGCGGCGGGCCTCTTCATGGGCACCGGCGCCTACGACCGCCATCTGCGCCACCTGCGCGCCTGCCTGAAGACGCAGCGCGAGCAGACGGCCGATGCGATTGCGGGCTACTTTCCGGCGGGCACCCGCATCAACCTGCCACCGGGCGGGCTGCAGCTGTGGGTCGAGCTGCCGGAGCGCCTTTCGTCGTCGCGGGTTTTCGATGCGGCCCTGGCCGAGCGGATCGTGGTGGCGCCCGGCACGCTGTTCTCGAACTCGTCGCGCTTCGACCATTACCTGCGCATCAACTGCGGCTGGCCGTATGGCGAGGCGGTCGACTCGGGCCTGCGCCGCCTGGGCCAGATCGTCGAGACGCTGATGAGCCGCAGTGCGCCGGCGTCAGAAGGTGTGAAGGAACCGTCGCGAGCGCCCCGAGCTTGCGTCGAGGACCGGAACCGTACTCGCGTACGGTGAGGACCGCAGGTGCGAGATCGGGGTGCGCAGCAGGTTCATTCGCACCTTCTCAGTCGAGCAGCGCCAGGGCGGCGTAGTCGCCGACCTTTTCGCCGAGCCCCGCGGGCACCAGCGTCACGCCGCGCGTGAGCGGCAGCAGCTTGCCGTCAACCTGTGCCTGCAGCCGCGGCAGCAGAAAGTCGCGGTGGTGCCAGAACACGCTGCCGCCCAGGCTGATGCGCTGCAGATCGAGCGTCGCGACCAGGTTGTAGAGCATGCGCCCCGTCACGCGGCACAGCGCATCGACGATGCTTATGGCATGCGGCTCACCCGCCGAAGCAGCGGCAAACAGGTCGGGCGCGGGCTGCCCGAAGCGGCGCGCAATGGAGTTGCCCGCCACCAGCGCTTCCACGTCACCGAGATTGCCGCAGCCGCAGAGCGCGCCGCTGGCATCGTCCGCCACAAAGCTGTGACCCGCGTGGCCGGCATTGCCGTTCTTGCCGCGCAGCGCGCGTCCGTCGACGCACAGGCCCACGCCCACGCCGGTGCTCCAGGTAACGTAGGCGCAATTGTCCAGGCCTTGCAGCGCGCCCCACTGGCGTTCGGCCTCCAGCGCGGCCACGGCGTCGTTCTCGACCCGCACGCTGCCGAAGCGCCGCGCCAGCGGTGCTTCGATGATGGCCGTCATCCAGTTGTTGGGCAGCCCGCGCGCCGGACCGGCAATGCCGCCGCAGATGTTGGGCGTGGCCAGTTCCACCATGCCATCCCGCAGCTCGAAAGGGCCGGTCGACGAGACGCCGACGCGGTCGATCGCGGCGATATCGATCCCCTGCTCGGTGCAGGCCTCGTCGATCATCCGCATGATCTGCACGGCCACGGCGTCGTTGTCGCCGGTCTTGGCAGTCGGTTCGCTGCGGCGGCCGAGCAGCGGCGCATCGCCCGAGGCGGAAAGGCTCACGGCCACCTTGGTGCCGCCGATGTCTACGCAGGCTCTCATCGCGTGGTTCTTCTCTTTCTTTTCGGTTTCTGGTTCATCGATGGTGCTAGATGAAGCGCGCCACCAGCGCCGCGATCATGCTGAGCACCAACGTGCTGGAAATGGGCAATTGCCACTCGCGGCCAAAAGCGCGGAACTCGAAGTCGCCAGGCAATCGCCCGAAGCCGAACCGGCGCAGCCAGGCCGTGAGCCCGCTCATGAGCACCAGTGCAAGGACGACGACGATCAGCCAGCGGAACATGGGAACAGTCTAGGCCGCAAGAACGGCCATGGCTTGTCGGTGAAGTTCGGGCGTTGCGGCCGCAATCACCCTGCCGTCGGACTCCAGCCCCAGGGGCCGGCCCTGCCAGTCGGTAATGACGCCGCCCGCCGCCTCGATCACGCCCGCCGGGCCCAGGTAGTCGTAGGGCTGCAGCCCGGTTTCCACCACCAGGTCGATCGTGCCGCCCGCAAGCTGGGCATAGCCGTAGCAGTCGCCGCCGAAGCGCCGCATCGCGCATTGGCGGCTCAGCCGGTCGAAAGCCTGCCAGTCGGCCGGCGCAAAGATGTCCGGCGAGGTGGTGACGATGCGCGCCTTGGCCACCTCGGTGCAGCCGCTGGCATGCACCGGATGGCCGTCGCGCGTGGCGCCCTTGCCGGCCTGGCCGATCCAGCGCTCCTTGAGCACCGGCATGTCGATCATGCCGAGCACCACGCGGGCGCCTTGCAGCACGCCGATCAGCGTGCCCCAGAGCGGAGAGCCTGTAATGAAGCTGCGCGTGCCGTCGATCGGGTCGAGCACCCAGACGCGCTCGGCGTCGAGCCGCTCCAGGCCGTGTTCTTCGCCGAAGATGCCGTCGGCCGGCGCACGGGTGGCAAGAATCTCGCGCATGGCGGTTTCGGCGGCGCGGTCCGCCAGCGTGACGGGGCTTTCGTCCGCCTTCGTGATGATGTCGAGCGGCGTGCGGAAATAGCGCATCGATTGCGCGGCGGCCGCATCGGCCAGCGCATCGGCAATCGACAGGAGATCGGGGTTCGGGGAGCTCATGAAAGAAGTGACGCGTGCCAAAACTGCGATTAGACCCGAGCCGGGCCCGGTTTGACACGCCGGGGGCCGGCGCTCTAGCATGGGCCGAACTCCCCGTCCCACTCGATCCCTGATCACCACTGAATGGCTCCATTTCGATCTTTGCGCACGGCGCTGCTGGCGCTCTTGCTCGGCTGCATGGCTGCATTGGCCCAGGCCGCCCCTTCCGCGTCGGAGCAGAAGCTCATCGACACGCTGATCCAGCGGGTCTCCCAGATGAAGACGGTGACATTCATGCGCAACGGCAAGGCGCACGATGCCGACGACGCCGCCAAGCACATGCGGGCCAAGTTCGACCACTTCAAAGACGAGATCGCCACGGCGGAAGACTTCATCGACCGCTGCGCTTCCCGCTCTGAAATGACCGGCAAGGCCTACCAGGTCAAGATGCCGAATGGTTCGATGAAGGACGCCAGCGAGTTCCTGAATGCCGAGCTGCGCACGTTGCGCAAGGGCGCCGCGAAGCCCGGCACCGGCTGAAACAGCGCACCTTCAGAAAGGCGTGTCGCCCACGATGGTGGTGCGATTGAGGCGGCGCCGCAGGTGGTCGGGCGTGCCGGCTGCAAGGTGCATCAGCGAGCGGTTGTCCCAGAACACGAGGTCGTGCGGCGCCCACTGATGGCGGTACACGAACTCGGGTTTCACGCTGTGCGCGAACAATTCGGCCAGCAGTGCGTCGCTCTCATCCTGCGGTAGGCCGACGATGCGCGTCGTGAAGTGCTCGCTGACGAACAGCGCCTTGCGGCCCGTTTCCGGGTGCGTGCGCACCACCGGCTGCACCGCGGGAGCGACCTGGTCGATCTGCGCCTGCGAGAGCTTGGGCCGCCACGGGTTCTTGGCGCGCAGTTCTTCGTACTTGGCGAGGTAACTGTGCTCGGCCTTGAGCGGGAGGATGCGCTGCTGCAGCTGCGGGCTTAGAGCTTCCCATGCGAGGTGCTGATCGGCGAAGAGCGTGTCGCCGCCTTCGCTCGGCAGCTCTTGTGCATGCAGCAGCGAGCCCAGGCTCGGCTGGGGCTTGTACGAGATGTCCGAGTGCCAGTAGACGCCCGCGTCGCCCAGGCCGATGGGTTCGCCGTTTTCCTTGATGTTGGAAACGATCAGGATCTCGGGGTGGTTCTTCAGGTGGAACTGGTGCAGCACGTGGATTTCCAGCGGGCCGAAACGACGGCTGAAATCGATGTGCTCTTGGGGGGTGATTTGTTGGTTGCGGAAGACCAGGACGTGGTGGTCGAGGTGCGCTTGGTGGATGCGCTCGAAATCTTCGGCGCTGATGGGCTTTGAGATGTCGAGGCCGATGATTTCGGCGCCTACGGAGGCGTCGAAGGGGCGGACTTCGAAGTGCTGCCGAGTGGGGGCGGGCTTGGAACTCATCCCGCCAATGTAGGTTTGAGGGGTGCTTTCTCAAACGAACTCTTTGTTGGTAGCTTATTTTTGAGTTGAGTTTATTTATTTCCCGAGGCCGGGTCTCGCCCCGGCGCGACTCGCGGCGGCGCAGGTGGGGTTGGGCATGTCGACTGCAAGGTGCATCAACGAGGGGTTTGACCCAGACCACCAAGCATGCAGCGGCCCTATTGATGGCGGTACATAAACCGGCTTCGCGCTGTGCGCGAACAGTTCAGCCACCGATGGGCTATTCGTCGTGCGGCAAGCCGACGATCTGTTGTGAATGCTCGCTAGCGAACAGCGCCTTCGGCTTCGCCTCGTATGCACTCTCCCATGCGAGGTGCTGGTCGGCAAAGATTCCCAGCTTACGACTTAGCTTTTGGGATTCGCTAGCCGGCGGCACATCCGCTATCTAATGATGCGCCAGTGAATGTCCGTCCGTGGCTATCCAGTCGGGATCGCCTTACGCACCAAAATCTTTTAGCTTGAACTCAAGGAATAGCTTGTCAATTTTTTATTTGAATTAAAATAAAGCGACAGGGATTTTCTCTTGGCACCAGATGCAGTATTGATGTCATCGATTGTTGATAGATAAGGGATACTCGCCAAACTGGCAATGGCACGTTTTTGGCTATTTCTCCCTCCTCCATAACTCCAATAAGCAGACCCGTCGTTGGAGTCTTTTACATAGTCGGGGTTGCCAAACAATCTCTTGACGTCATCGGTCGTGGTCACTCCAGTTTTCAATGATTGGCTCAGCGATTGAGTTGTCGCACTTTCTATGGACGAGTTCCCTCCCACCGTACCGCAGGCCGTTATCAGGGCAAAAGAAAATCCGAGCCCACACATGATAATTTTTCTCACAAAATCTCCCTATAACTAAATTGCAATTTTAAATTGTTGAACTAATGCCGATACGTTTAGCAACAACAGTTGCCCAAGGCGACCATCTCAGAAGCGAGCTCAAAAAAGAAGAAAAAATTCAAGATGAGCCTCCTCTCCTCCATTAGGCGCGCGCTTGGCACAAGAGCTTAGTTTTTAAAAGGCAGCACATCAAGCGCCAAGAGTCCTCAGTTGGCGCGAGAAATTTACAAATTGCAGAAAGCGTTTAGATTCGAGGCAATGTGCGTGATGGAAATCACGCAGGCAACAAATAGCTCGCTTTTTTTGCCGGTTTTTTACTTCAAAAGATGCCGTGCGAGCACCGTCATGACAAGCCTTGAAGGACATTGCGAGCCGCGCGCCGCCTCGACTCGTCAATGCGCTGCGTAGTTCCATAGTTCCCCCGGCCGGGCGTCGCCCGGCGGGCGACCTACTTTTCTTTGCTTCGCTGCATGGATCGGAGACCTGGGTAACAGGTGTGCGGGGGACACGGGGGAAACACTTTCGAGGTCGATATGACCGAGGAAGTGGCCCATGCCCTGGCAACCGAGAGACCTGATGGACACCAAACGCGCATTCCTGGAACTGGCTTTGCAAGAAGGGGCCAACCGCCGCGAGCTGTGCCGGCGCTTTGGCATCAGCCCCAAGACTGCCTACGCGCGACTGCTCCGCCATGCGCTGCAGAGCATCAACGATGCGTGCAAACCCCACAGCACCCGGCGACACCGCAGTCCTGCGCGCAGCAGCTCCGCGGTCGAGCAAGCGGTCTTCGAACTGCGCCGCCAACACCCCCGCTGGGGCGGACGCAAGATCGCCCAGCGCCTGAGTGATCTGGGCTTCAGCGGCGTGCCCACGCCAGCACCATCACCGGCATCCTTCACCGTCATGGACTGGTCACCTCCGAAGCCAGCCAGGCGGCCGAGCATTGACAGCGCTTCGAGCACGAGCTGCCCAATGCCCTATGGCAGATTGACTTCAAGGGCTACTTCGAGACCGGCGCGGGGCGCTGCCAAAGAAAGGCGACCCTTACTGTCTGCGTCCCTTCGCTTCGCTGCGGGCAGCCTTCGCGCTCGCTCGGCCCCAACAGCCAACAGCCCAACTCAATGCCAACCACTGCGGCGCGCAGCGCCGCAGTGGTTTGGTAGCCGAGCGAAGCAAAGGCCCGTTCGGTTTCCAAGCCCCTCTGTATGCGCCGAGGAGCGGAGGGTTTCGCGGATCAGGGCTCGCAGCTGTTTGAGCGAAGCGAGTTCTGCGAGACCCCGCGAAACCCGAGCACCGCAGGTTGCCCGCAGCGAAGCGGAGGGTCGCAGACAGTGGGGTCGCCTTTCTTTTGCCTACGTTTCTTTGGCGAAGCAAAGAAAAGTAGGTCGCCCGCCGGGGCGAGACCCGGCCTCGGGAAGCAAACGAAGCCAGCAAATCGAAGAATCAGAGCGTATGACTCCGATCCCCCTCCAAAAACCCCATCGCCTCCCAAGCCTCCCCCACAGCAAACCCCACCACCTTGAACAGCTCCCCCATCTCATGCTCATGAATGAGCCGAGCCGCCATTCCCCTTTCCGCAGTAGAGCCCTGCTCCATCCTCGCCAGCAACCCGCAGTTCAGCAGAAACCGGGCCTGGCTGGTATAGCCCAGCACCTCGAGCCCCGCCTCTTGCCCCGCAAGCGCAATGCCGGTGAAGTTGACGTGCGCCGTGATGTCCTTGTAGCCCACGTCGGACAGCGGATCGCCATCGGCCTGGTGCGCGCGGTGGCACATCACGGTTCCCATGTGGCGCTGCGGGTGGTAGTACTCGCGCTCCGGAAAGCCGTAGTCGATGAAGAAGGCCGCGCCCTTCGTCAGGCGGTCCGCCAGGGTCGCGACAAAAGCCTCGGCCTGATGATGGATTTCGGTCAGGTAGTCGTGCTCGCCCGGCACCTCCAGCGGTGGCCGCAGTGCGGTCTCGCGGTCGGCCCAGGTCCAGCCGGTGCCTTGCGCATCGCGCACGATGCCGCGCTCGAACCACCGGCCGCCCACGCGCGCCAAGAGTTGCACCGGCATCGCATCGAGCACCTCGTTGCCGATCACCACGCCCTGCATCGACTCGGGCAGCTCGCCGAGCCATTCGACGCGGTCTGCGTGCCGCACCAGGGCCTGCTGCTGCCGCTCGCGCAGGGTGCCCGAGAGATCGACGATGCGGTAGCGCACGTCCGTTCGGCCCATTTCGTCGAGCGCGTGCAGCAGTTGCACGGCCAGGGCGCCGGAGCCGGCGCCGAATTCCCAGACCGTGTCGGTGTCGGTCTTCTGCAGTGCCTCGGCCACCTGCGCGGCAAGCGCCTGGCCGAACATGGGCGTGAGTTCGGGCGCGGTCACAAAGTCGCTGCCTGAAGACGGCATGTGGCCGAACTTGGCCGAGGTGTTGGCGTAGTAGCCCAACCCCGGCGCATACAGGGCCAGCGCCATGAAGCGGTCGAACCCGATCCAGCCGCCCGCGCGTTCCACGGCGCGGGCGATCAGGGCATCGAGGGCGATGGGTAAACTGTTCGTCGTCTTTGTCGTCACCCCCCGATTCTCCCTTCTCTGTCCGCATGAGCACAGCACCGCTTTCCGCAGGCCCCCGCACCGTTCTCGTCACGGGCGCGGGCCGCCGGCTGGGGCGCGAGATTGCACTGGCGCTGGCTACCGGGGGTTGGCAAGTGGCGGTGCACTACCGCAGCTCTCGCACCGAAGCCGAGCAAACATCCGCCGAATGCGCGGGGCTCTCGGGCAAATCGGCCGCCTTCGAGGCCGACTTGCTCGACGAAGGCGCCACGCGTGCCTTGCTGCCGCGGGTGGCGGCGCACTTCGGCGGGGTCGATGCGGTGGTCCACAGTGCGGCGCTCTTCGAGCATGACGACGCAGCCAGCTTCAGCTATGCGCTGATGGAGCGCCATGCGCGTAGCAACACCGGCGCGGCCATTCTGCTGGCACAGGCGTTGCGCGACCACCTGGCGCTGCGCGATGCGCAAGGCGCGGTGGTGCACCTGCTCGACCAGAAGCTCTGGAACCCGAACCCCGACTTCCTGAGCTACACGCTCTCCAAGGCCGCGCTGGAAGCCGCCACGCCCATGCTGGCGCTGGCTTTGGCCCCGCGCGTGCGGGTGGTCGGCGTGGCACCCGGCCTTACGCTTTCGAGCCACATGCTGGACGACGAAAAGTTTGCCCAGCTGCACAAGCTGTCGCCGCTGGGCCGCTCTTCCACGCCGGCCGACGTGGTGGCCACGGTGAAATTTGCGCTGGAAAACAACTCGATCACCGGCACCACGCTGCTGGTGGACGGCGGCCAGCACCTGATGAGATTCGAGCGCGATTTCTCGCTCATGTGAGCACCACAACACCATGTCTTCCATACCGCACGGCCACCAGACCCTCACTCTCCAGGGGCTGCGCTTCGATGCCAACCTGGGAATCCTCGAGCAGGAAAAACGGGCGCCGCAGCCGATCCTGGTCGATGCCGAGCTCAACCTCGGCCCGCAGCCGCTGCTGCCGCAGGACGACGACATCTTTCATGTGCTGGACTACCGCAAGGTGCGCCGAATCATCATCGACGAGTGCACCGCCGAACACGTGAACCTGCTCGAAAGCCTGATCGGCAAGCTCGCGCAGCGGCTGCTGCAGCTGCCCGGCGTGCGCGGCGTGCGGGTGAAGATCGCCAAGCTCGAAATCTTCGACGACTGCGAGGTGGCTATCCGCATCGAAGCCGGGGAATGGTGATCCAAGGCAAAATCGGAGGTCTTCCCCTCGTTTGACTGAAGTAGCCCACCAATGAACGCCGTCTGGATCGACGAGGCGCCCGTCGCCGGCGCCGCCACCACCACCAATTCCCTGAAGATCGAGCGCGAGACGCACAAGCTCGAGAAGCGCCTGTGCCGCGAGGTGGGCCGCGCCATCGTCGACTACAACATGATCGAAGAGGGCGACAAGGTCATGGTGTGCGTCTCGGGCGGGAAGGACAGCTACGCCATGCTGGACATCCTGCTCAAGCTCAAGGCCCGCGCGCCGATTCACTTCGACATCGTCGCGGTGAACCTCGACCAGAAGCAGCCCGGCTTTCCGGAAGAAGTGCTGCCCAAGTACCTGAGCGAGCTTGGCGTGGCCTTTCACATCGAGAACCAGGACACCTACAGCATCGTCAAGCGAGTGATTCCAGAAGGCAAGACGACCTGCGGCTTGTGCAGCCGCCTGCGCCGCGGCATCCTGTACCGCGTGGCGGATGAACTCGGTGCCACCAAGGTGGCGCTGGGACACCACCGCGACGACATGCTGCAGACCTTCTTCCTCAACATGTTCTTCGCGGGCAAGCTGAAAAGCATGCCGCCCAAGCTGGTGAGCGACGACGGCAAGCACATCGTCATTCGCCCCCTCGCCTACGTGGCCGAGAAAGACCTGGTGCGCTGGGCGCAGCACCGCGAATTTCCGATCATTCCGTGCACCCTGTGCGGCAGCCAGGAAAACCTGCAGCGCAAGCAGGTCGGCGAAATGCTGCGCGAGTGGGACAGGAAATACCCCGGCCGCGTTGAAAACATGTTCACCGCGCTGCAGAACGTGGTGCCTTCGCACCTGCTGGACGGAACGCGGCACGACTTCAAGGGTCTGAAGGCGACGGGCGTGGCCGACGAAGACGGCGACAAGGCCTTCGACGCGCCCTCTTTCGACTTGCTCTCCCAGGCACCCGCAGCCCTGCGCATTCTTCAGGGCTGAAGCGGCAACCCAGGGGAATTTTGGGCTGCGGAGCCCGGAGACCCTCATGAAACGTGCGTTCTTTGCTCTGTTTTTGGCAGCAACGCTGAGCGGCTGCGCCACCTCCTGGGTGGTGGACAGCGATGTGAAGAGCTTTTCCTCGCTTGGCGCGATGCCATCGGGCGCCACCTACCGCTTCGAACGCCTGCCTTCGCAGCAGGCCGACGCCGCACGGCAGGAATCTCTGGAAGCCATGGCGGCCGCGGCGCTCGAGAAGGTGGGCCTGCGCCGCGACGATGCCCGCCCGACCTACAGTGCGCAGATCGGCGCGCGCGTGACGGCCGGCCTTTCGCCGTGGGCCGACCCATGGCTCTTCGACGGCCCTTGGGGTTATGGAGGTTATGGCGGCTACGGTTACCACGGCTACGCCCGCCGCTGGTATGGCGGCGGCTGGTACGGCGGCCCAGCGTTCATGCCGCCGGCCGCCAACCCCTGGTACGAGCGCGAAGTGAGCATCGTGCTGCGCGACATCGGCTCGAACCGGGTGGTCTATGAAACGCGGGCCCGCAACGACGGCCCGTACAACGCGAGCGCGGCCATCCTGCCGGTGATGTTCGATGCCGCGCTGCAGGGTTTTCCGAATCCGCCGCAGGGCGAGCGCCGAGTGAACATCGAACTGCGCGCGGCAAAGAAATGACGCGCTTCTAGAATCCGGCCGGATGGAAGAAATTACCCGTTTGATTGCCGTTCGCCATGGCGAAACCGCCTGGAATGTAGACACACGCATTCAGGGCCAGCTCGACATCGGACTCAATGCCACGGGCTTGTGGCAGGCCAGGCGCGTGGGGCAGGCGTTGGCGGACGAGGACATCGGCGTGATCTACGCGAGCGACCTCTCGCGCGCCTGGCAGACCGCGCAGGAGATTGCGAAGCCCCATGGCCTCACGGTGCTGCCCGAGCCGGGCCTGCGCGAGCGCGCCTTCGGCCGCTTCGAGGGCATGAGCTTTGCGGAAATCGAGGCGACGCTCCCCGAGCAGGCCAGGCGCTGGCGCGAGCGCGACCCCGAGTTCGAGCCCGAAGGCGGCGAGAGCCTGCTGGTTTTTCGCGATCGGGTGACGCGCATTGCATCGAAGCTCGCCGCCCGCCACCCGGGCCAACTGGTGGCGCTGGTGGCGCATGGCGGCGTCATGGACGTGCTCTACCGCGCCGCCACCCGCCAGGAGCTGCAGGCGCCGCGCACCTGGCAGCTCGGCAATGCGGCCATCAACCGCATGCTGTGGACGGCCGAGGGCTTCAGCCTGGTCGGCTGGAGCGACACCGCCCACCTGGCGGCGGACGACGACGTTCTGGACGAAACGACCACCTAGGCGTGCGACGCCGTGCCGTGCGCCGCGGCGGCCTCGGCCTTTGCTTCGCCCGGCAGGTCGACCATGGGACCGGTGCCGCTGTAGCGGTCGAGCGCCAGGTAAATGGCGGGCGTGATGTAGAGCGTGATCACCTGCGAGAAGATTAGCCCGCCCACCACGGCCACGCCCAGTGGCTGGCGCAGTTCGGCACCGGCACCCAGCCCCAGCGCAAGCGGCAGTGCGCCCATCAGCGCGGCCAGCGTGGTCATGAGAATCGGGCGAAAGCGCAGCCGGCAGGCTTCGCGTATGGCATCGACCGGCTTCATGCCTTCGGTGCGCTGCGCGTCGAGCGCGAAGTCGATCATCATGATCGCGTTCTTCTTCACGATACCGATCAGGAGCAGGATGCCGATGGTCGCGATCAGCGTCAGGTCGAAGCCGAATATCTTCAGCGAGATCAACGCGCCCACCGCCGCTGACGGCAGCCCGGCCAGGATGGTCAGCGGGTGGATGTAGCTTTCGTACAGCACACCCAGCAGCACGTAGATGACCAGCACGGCCAGCACCAGCAGCACGGCCTGGCTCGATTGCGAGCTCTGGAACACCGCCGCATCGCCGCCGTAGGTGGTGATGATCGACTGCGGCATCTTCAGCTCTTCCTTGAACTGGTCGATCTTCGCGGTCGCGTTGCCCAGCGGCACGTCGGGCGCGAGGTTGAACGACACCGTCACCGCCTGCAGCTGGCCCTGGTGGTTGACCGAGGTCGGCCCCACGGTTCGCTTGACGGTCGAAAAGGCCGAGAGCGGCACCAGCCGGCCCGTGGTGCTGCGCACCGAGAGGCGCGAGACGTCGTCCTCGAACTGCCGGTCGCTGTCCGCGGCCGAGAGAATCACCTGGTAGGTGTTGCTCGCGCCGTAGATGCTGCCGATCTGCCGGTCGCCATACGCGTTGTAGAGCGCCAGTCGCAGGTCGCCGACAGCAACGCCGAGCACGCCGGCCTTGTCGCGGTCGATTTCGAGCGTGGCCTGCAGGCCGCGGTTCTGCGAGTCGCTGGTCACGTCGCGGAAGACCGGGTCGGCGCGCATCCGCTCCATGAGCCGCGTGGACCACGGCACCATTTCGCCGGCGTTCACGCTTTGCAGCGTGTACTGGAAGCGTGCCTTGCTCTGGCGACCGCCCAGGCGCAGGTTCTGCACCGGCTGCATGTAGACCGCAATGCCCGGAATCTCCCGGAAACGCTGGCGCAGCGATTCGAGCACCTTGGCCATCTTGGGGCGGTCGCTCCGGGGCTTGAGCACGGCGAAAAGACGGCCCGAGTTCTGCGTGGCGGTCGGGCCGCCCACGCCGACGAACGAGCTCACGTAGGCCACGCTCGGGTCGGCCTGGAGCGAAGCGGCCACGCGCTCCTGCAGCGCATTCATGGCGGTGAATGAAATATCTTCGGCCGCTTCGGTGGTGATCTGGATCTGGCCGATGTCTTCTTCGGGGAAGAAGCCCTTCGGAATGGAAATGAACAGCCAGGCCGTGACGACGAACGTGGCACCCGCGACCAGCAGCATCAGCGTGCGATGGCCAAGGGTCCAGTCGAGCGTTCGCATATAGGTGCCGTGCACCCAGCGGTAGCCCCGCTCGAAGGCACGGCCGATGGCGGTTCCGGGTTCCGGATGCTCTTCTTCGTGGTCGATGGCGCCTTCAGGACGTGGCGTGTGCTTGAGCAGCCGGCTCGCAAGCATCGGCACCAGCGTGAGCGACACCACGGCCGACACCAGTACGGCCAGCGCCACCACCACCGCGAACTCGTGGAACAGCAGGCCGATCACGCCCGGCATGAAGAAGATCGGGATGAACACCGCCACCAGCGAGATCGAGATCGAGATGATGGTGAAGCCCACTTCGCGCGCACCGCGCAACGCCGCCGCGAACGGCTCCATGCCCTTCTCGACGTAGCGCATGATGTTTTCGAGCACCACGATGGCGTCGTCCACCACCAGGCCCACGGCCAGCGTGATGCCGAGCAGCGAAACGTTGTCCAGGCTGTAGCCGAACGCATACAGCAGCGCCACCGCGCCGATGAGCGAGATGGGGATGGTGACGGCCGGAATCAGCGTGGCCACCAGCCGGTGCAGGAACAGGAAAATCACCATGACCACCAGCGCAATGGTGCCCAGCAGCGTAAGCTGCACGTCGTGCACCGCCTCGCGGATCGACAGCGAGCGGTCGTTGACCATGTGGATCTCGACCGATTGCGGAAGCTCTGCCTTGAAGCGCGGAATGAGCGCGCGCACCGCGTCCACTACCTCGACCGTATTGGCATTCGGCTGACGCTGCACGGCCAGCGAAATGGAGCTCTGGCCGTTGAAGCTGCTCGCGGTCTTGACCGACTCGAAGCTGTCTTCGATGGTGGCCACTTCGTCGAGCCGCACAGGGGCGCCATTGCGCTGGCCGATGATCAGCTTGGCGAAGTCTTCCGCCTTGGTGAGCTGCCGGTTGGCCTGGATGGTGAGCGTCTGGCGCGGACCGTCGAGCGTGCCGACGGGTGTGTTGGCGTTGGCCGAATTCACGGCCCTGGCAAGCTCGTCGAGCGTGATGTTGCGGGCGTTCAGCAGATCGGCATTGGCCTTGATGCGCACCGCGAAGGCCTTGCGCCCGTACACGGCCACCTGCGCCACGCCGTCGATGGTGGAGAGCGTGGGCGAGATCAGGTTCTCGGCGTAGTCGTTGAGCTCCGAGGGGTTCATCGACGGCGAAATGAGCGCGATGAACAGCACCGGCGCATCGGCCGGATTCACCTTGCGGTACGAAGGCAGCTGCGTGAGCTCTTGCGGCAACTGGCGCTGCGCGCGCAGCAGCGCGGCCTGCACGTCGACGGCGGCGGCATCGATGTCGCGGCTGCTCACGAACTCGAGCGTGATCGAACTCACGCCCTGGGTGTTGACCGAGCTGATGGTCTGCAGGCCCGGAATGGTCGAGAACTGCTTTTCGAGCGGCAGCGCCACCGACGAGGCCATGGTGTCGGGGCTTGCCCCCGGCAACTGGGCGTTCACGTTGATGACGGGCGTGTTGTAGCTCGGCAGCGCGGCCACCGGAATGCTGAAATACGCAAAGATGCCCGCCACCACCACCGCGGCGGACAACAGCACCGTCATGGCGGGACGACGGATGCACAGCTCCGAGATGTTCATGCGCGTTCCCGCGGGGTCTTGATGTCCGACGAGGCCGCGCTGCCCGGCGTGACGCCGGTCGTGCCCGCCGGCGCGGCCTTGGCGTCGACACGGACCTTGCCGCCCGGGCGCACGTTCTGGCTGCCCTCGATGACCACCTGCTCACCGGGCTCGACGCCGTTCACCGCCACCTTGGTGCCGAAGGTATAGAGCACCTGGACCTTGCGGCGCGCCGCGGTGCCGGCCTTGTCGACCACGTAGAGCGAGGCACCGTCCGGCAGCATCATGAGCGCCGCGGCGGGCACCACGGTAACGCCGGCCAGCGTGCGCACCGTGATGCGCGTGCCGACGAACTGGCCGGGCCACAGGCTCTGGTCGGCGTTGTCGAACACCGCCTTCGCGCGAACGGTGCCGATCTGCGGGTCAACCGTGTTGTCGACGAAATTGAGCACGCCGCTCAGCGGCTCGCGGCGCCCGGTCACGAGGGCCTCGACCTTGGCCCGGCTGCGCGCCGCGGCCAGCAGGTCCTGCAGATTGGCCTCGGGCACGGGAAAGCTCACCGCAATGGGGTCGAGCTGCGTGATGGTGACGAGGGACAGCGTGGGCTGCACCAGCGTGCCCGGGTAGATATTGACCGCACCGATGCGCCCCGCAATGGGCGCGCGCAGCGTGGCATAGCCCAGCGCCACCTGCGCCGACTGCACCGCGGCGCGATCGGCCGCCACCGCGGCGCGCTGCGCCTCGAGCTGCGACAGCGTGGCGTCGGTGGCGCTCTTGGAAATGAAGTTCTGCGCCAGCAGTTCCTGGCTGCGCTTGTACTGGCGCTCCAGATCGGCCAGCGTGGCCTCGTCGCGCTTTTGCTGCGCGCGGGCGCGGGCCAGGTTGGCCTGGTCGTTGCGGTCGTCGAGCGTGAAGAGCAGTTGGCCCTCCTTGACGAACTGCCCTTCCTTCACGTGCACCGCCGCCACGGTGTTGGTGACCTGCGGCCGAAGATCGACGCTGTTGAGAGACACCACGCTGCCGTTGACCTGGACCGTGACCGGCACGTCCTGCCGCACGGCGGTTGCGAGCGTTACCAGTGCCGGCGGCGCGCCGTCGGCGGGTGCCGCGCCCTTGGCGCCCGCGGCGGGCTTGGCGCTGCCTACGGCAAGCCGATCGCCAGATCCGCTCCACCACCATCCCGCGGCGGCTACGATCGACACACCTGCAAGGGCGAAGACGAGTTTTTTCTTCATGGATTTTTTGTGCACTTTGGGCTGACAGCGGCTATTGGATCAGCGGCCAGTTCACAGTGTCGACGGGTACCGTAAAGATAAGTAAAGCGGCAACGCAATGGCCCGTGCACAACCCGCTGTGGCAGGCGCAAGGCCGAATTCAACCTCGCCGCTAAAATCGCCGCTCCACAGCCTCTGGATATACCCCATGAACCGCTGCAAGAAACCCACGAATGCTCTCACTTTCATAGCGCTTTGCACAGTAGCTGCAAGCCTTTTTTCCATTGACGCCGCGGCCCAGGCCGACGTGCCCCGGCCGCAGACCCAGAACGAATCGCTGGTAGGCGGCCGCACGTTCCCGGTCGGCACGCTGCGCGGCAAGTTCATGGTCATCGACGGAGTCGACGTCGAACTCGACGGCAGGCCTGACCGCATGGCGCCGGGCGGACGCATCCGCAGCCCGCAGAACATGCTGGTCATGTCGAGTGCCATCGCCGGTCAGAAATTCCTGGTCAATTACACGCGCGACGCAGCGGGCCTGCTGCGCGAGGTCTGGATCCTGACGCCCGACGAAGCAGTGGCCAAGCGCGAATCGCTCGACAAGCCGCTCCTGAACATCTGGCCGTTCACCACGAGCGACACCGTCAACACGCAATAAAAATGCCAGCGGGCGCTCGCCCGCCGCGCTTCCGGACGCCGTGCGCGTCCGGTATTCCGCCTTCCCGCTCGGGAGGGCAAGAGAGCACCCCATGAGCAAAAAAGTCTTTATCAAAACCTTCGGCTGCCAGATGAACGAGTACGACTCGGACAAGATGGCCGATGTGCTGAACGCCGCGCAGGGCTACGAGCCCACCCAGAACGTGGACGAGGCCGACCTGATCCTGTTCAACACCTGCTCGGTGCGCGAAAAAGCCCAGGAAAAGGTGTTCTCCGACCTTGGCCGCGTGAAGCACCTGAAGGCCAAGGGCGTGAAGATCGGCGTGGGCGGCTGCGTGGCCAGCCAGGAAGGCGATGCCATCATCGCGCGCGCCCCCTACGTCGACATCGTGTTCGGCCCGCAAACACTGCACCGCCTGCCCGAAATGCTGAACGACCGCGAGCGGCTCGACCGCCCGCAGGTGGACATCAGCTTTCCCGAGATCGAGAAGTTCGACCACCTGCCGCCCGCGCGGGTGGAAGGCGCTACGGCGTTCGTGTCGATCATGGAAGGCTGCTCCAAATACTGCAGCTACTGCGTGGTGCCCTACACCCGCGGCGAGGAAGTGAACCGCCCGCTGGACGACGTGCTGGTGGAGATTGCCGGCCTGGCCGACCAGGGCGTGCGCGAAGTCACGCTGCTGGGGCAGAACGTGAACGCCTACCGCGGGAAGATGGGCGACACGGCCGAGATTGCCGACTTCGCGCTGCTCATCGAATACGTCGCCGAAATTCCCGGCATCGAGCGCATCCGCTACACGACCAGCCACCCCAACGAATTCACGCCGCGGCTGATCGAGGCCTACGCCAAGGTGCCGCAGCTCGTGAGCCACCTGCACCTGCCCGTGCAGCACGGCAGCGACCGCATCCTGATGGCCATGAAGCGCGGCTACACCGCCATGGAATACAAGAGCACGGTGCGCAAGCTGCGCGCCATCCGGCCCGAGCTTGCGCTCTCCAGCGACTTCATCGTCGGCTTCCCGGGCGAGACCGATGAAGACTTCGCCAAGATGATGAAGCTGATAGACGACTGCCAGTTCGACAACAGCTTCAGCTTCATCTTCAGCCCGCGCCCCGGCACGCCGGCCGCGGCGCTGCATGACGACACGCCCCATGCGGTGAAGCTTGCGCGCCTGCAAACGCTGCAGCGCGTGATCGACGGCAACGTGCGCCGCTTCGGCGATGCGCTCGTGGGCACCACGCAGCGCGTGCTGGTCGAAGGGGCTTCGCGCAAGGACGCGAACGAACTGATGGGCCGCACGGAGTGCAACCGCGTGGTCAACTTCGAAGGCGACGCGCGGCTCGTCGGGCAGATGGCCGACCTGCGCATCACGCGCTCGCTCGCCTACACGCTGCGCGGCGAAGTGGCCACGCGCGAATCGTCGTCGACGGCGCCGGCTCCGGCCGCGCTCGCCGTCTGATGGCGAAGCGCCCATCGACGCGGGGCTCGTTCCAGCAGCTCCTTCTTTTCGCATTCCTGCTCATCACCGCCTTGCTGGTGGGCGTGGTGCTGCGCTCTGTGTTCCAGTACGACGCGCTCATGAGCCAGAGCCGCGACGCGGCCGCGCGTGCGCTGCGGCTCTCGGGTGCGGCCCAGTCATTGGCCGAGCGCAGCGCGGCCATGGAGCGCGCCGGGCGCCAGTCGCTGGTGCTGAACGACGTCGTGCTGCGCCGCCGCTTCGACGACGCCGCGCGCGAAGCGCACCAGGTGCTCGAGCGGCTCGAGAACAACGGCCTTGCGCCGGCGGGCATCCAGATGTGGCGCGCCCAGCTCGGCGTGATCGAAGGCCTGATGAGCGGAAGCGCCGACAGCGCGCTCTCGCGCGAAAGCACCATGGCCATGCAGTTCCGTGAACTCGATTCGCTGAACACCAACCTGGCGCAGCAGGCGCAGTTCCTCATCGAAACGCAGAACGATGCGCTGGCCAAGCGCATCGAGAACGCACGCCGCCGCCTCATGCGCGAAGTGATCGCCGCCAGCGTGCTCGCCGTGTCTCTGGCCTTGGCTTTCGGCATCTGGCTTGCGCGCCCGTTCAAGCGGCTGGAGCATGCCATCGTCGGGCTCGGGCAGAACCGGCTCGACGAGCCCATCGACATCCGCGGACCGGCGGACATTCGGCGCGTGTCGCAGCAACTGGAGTGGCTGCGCTTGCGCCTGACCGAACTGGACGCCGACAAGGCACGCTTCCTGCGCCATGTGTCGCACGAGCTGAAAACGCCGCTCGCCGCGCTGAGAGAAGGTGTCTCGCTGCTCGAAGACGGCGTGACGGGCCCGCTCAACCCGGCCCAGTTGGAAGTGGCGCAAATCCTGAACCAGAACACCGTGTCGCTGCAGGGCCAGATCGAAGCCCTGCTGCGCTTCAACGCCGCAGCTTTCGAGGCGCGCGAGCTGCGCCGCGAACGCACCGAGTTGCTGCCGCTGATCGAGGAACAGATCGAGGCGCAGCGCCTGCAGTGGCAAGCGCACGGCTTGCGCGTGCGCGCCGAAGGGGAACCGCTCACCGCCACGGTGGACCGCACCAAGCTCGGCACCGCCATCGCCAACCTGCTGTCCAACGCCATTCGCTATTCGGCGCGCGGCGGAGTCATCAATATCGTGGTGTCGAGTACGCCGGATTCGGCCTGCATCGATGTCAATGATGCCGGCCCGGGTATTGCCGAAAGCGACCGCGACCGCATTTTCGAGCCGTTCTACCGGGGCGAGCGCCAGCCCGAACATGCGGTCAAGGGCACCGGCATCGGCCTTTCCATCGTGCAGGAGTACATTGCTGCCCATGGGGGCCGCATCACCCTGCAGCCGAGCGGGCCTGGCGCGCGCTTTCGCATCGAACTGCCACGCACGGCCTGATCCCGGATCCAGCCTCCAGAACAACCCACCGCGAATCCCTCGTGAAGCCCTCGGGCATCCACCTGAAACACTGCCTCTTGTCTTTCTTTCGCCGATCCATGTCTTTTTCGTTCGTCCGCAGTTCGACCTTCTCCGGGGCGATGGCCGTGCCTTTCGTCCTGATGCTGGCCGCCTGCGCGACACAGCCCGAGCCCCCGGCCGAGGCCATCGCCCTGCCGCCGCCGCCCGTGGTGCCGCGCGTGATGCCGGTGGAGGCCGAGCCCAAGGCGCCCGCCACGCAGCCGGCATCGCTCTTCACGCTGATGACCCAAGGGCCCGTGGCGGCCATGCTGGCCTATGCCGACAAGGTGCGGCCGCTGGGCGGTGCCGAGCTGAGCGCCGAGATCACCCGCGCCGGCGATCCGGGCGATTCGCCCAGCGCGCAGATGCAGCTGGCGCTGCTGCTTGCGCAAACGCGCGTGCCGGCCGACCTGGCACGCGCCCTTGGCCTGATGCAGCGCGTGGCGGCAAACCCTTCGCCCGAGGCGCAGCCCCTGCAGCCGCTCGCGCGCGCACTGGCCGCGCGCTACGTGGAGCAGCGCCGCGTCGAAGACGACCGCGACAAGCAGGTGCAGCAGTTGCGCGAAAGCCAGCGCCGCATCGACCAGCTGAACGACCGCATCGAAGCGCTGCGCGCCATCGAGCGCAGCTTTGCGCGCCCGAACGCGCCGGCACCGACCCTGCCCCCACCCAACGGCCCCAAGCCCACCCCATGAACATCCAGCGGTTGCAGAAAGAGTTCCCTCGATGAGCACGACCGGCGCGCGCCTGCTGGTGGTGGACGACGACCCGGACATGCTGCGGCTGCTTTCGATGCGGCTGAGTTCGGTCGGCTACCAGGTCACGGCCGTGACCTCGGCCGAAACCGCGCTTACGCAGCTCGAGATCGAGCATCCGCAGCTGGTGCTCAGCGACGTGCGGCTGCCCGGCCGCGACGGACTCCAGCTGTTCGACGAGATCAGGAAACGCCATCCTTCCCTGCCGGTGATCCTGCTCACTGCGCACGGCACCATTCCCGATGCCGTGGAGGCCACGGCGCGCGGCGTGTTCACCTACCTGACCAAGCCGTACGACGGCCGCGAGCTGCTCGACAAGATCGCCCAGGCGCTGGCACTCGGCGCTCCCGCCAGCACGCCCGCCAAGGCCGGTGACGAAAGCTGGCGTGCCGAAATCGTGAGCCGCAGCAATCGCATGTCCGAGCTGCTGGCCGAGGCACGCATGGTCGCCAAGTCGGACGCCTCGGTGCTGCTGCGCGGCGACAGCGGCGCGGGCAAGGAGCTGCTGGCGCGCGCCATCCACCGGGCGAGCGCTCGCGCCGACAAGCCCTTCGTGGCGGTCAATTGCGGCGCCATTCCCGAGGCGCTGCTCGAGTCGGAACTGTTCGGCCACATGAAGGGCGCCTTCACCGACGCCCATGCCAACCACAAGGGCCTGTTCCAGCAGGCCGACGGCGGCACGCTGCTGCTGGACGAAATCGGTGACATGCCGCCCGCGCTGCAGGTCAAGCTGCTGCGCGTGCTGCAGGAGCGCGCGGTACGGCCGCTCGGCGCCAGCCAGTCGATCGAGGTCGACGTGCGCATCATCTCGGCCACCCACCGCGACCTGGACGCGGCCATGGAAGCAGGCCAGTTTCGCGAAGACCTTTATTACCGCCTGAACGTGGTCACGCTCACGCTGCCGCCGCTGTCGGCCCGGCGCGAAGACATACCGCTGCTGGCCAACCACTTCCTGCAGAAGCTGTCGACCAAGTACGGCAAGCGGCTCTCGGGCTTTGCGCCCGAGGCGCTGAAGGCGCTGGCCACCGCCGCTTGGCCGGGCAACGTGCGGCAGCTCTACAACGTGGTGGAGCAGGTTTGCGCGCTGTCGAGCTCGCCGCTCATTCCGCTGGCGCTGGTGCAGCGGGCGCTGCGTGTCCCGACGGTCGAGGTCCAGACCTATGCCGAGGCCAAGCAGCGTTTCGAGCGCGATTACCTGGTCGGGCTGCTCAAGCTCACCGACGGCAACGTGGCCGACGCCGCCCGCCTGGCCGACCGCAATCGCACCGAGTTCTACCGGCTTCTGCAAAAGCATGAACTCACGCCGGGCCACTTCAAGGCCGACCCTGTCGCTCCGGGTAGCGAGCCTGTCGCTGACTAGCGACGGCGCTAAGTTGTTGATTTGAAAGGCTCTTTCCCGACTGCCTGCCAGGCTTGTCGGGATTCGGCGACAAAAACAGGGGTTTCGGAGCCTCCCAAACGGCTCCAACCCCGAAAACCGCATTCAGATCGCTCCAAGTTGTTGATCTGAAAGGGTTTTTTCTACCTGGCACAGGGTTTGCCCCTGTACAGGCATGACAGCACTCACCAGCCCATCTTTCGCACTGCGCCAGCAGCGCGACGGCCTGCGTCAAAAGCAGTTTTCCCCCGTGCGGCCCCGTGCCGCCGGTCATTCGCTGGCCGCGCTCGCAAGCGCAGGCGGCGCCGAGCCGGATTGCGTGATCAAGCGCTTTCCTGCCATTGGCGACACCCCTTCCCTCGACAAGCAACGTTGGTAAATTACACATGAAGCCAAACGACTTCTCCCAACTGAACGTGCTGACCGAAGCCGACTTTTCGCACCGCAGCCCGGTGCGCGAAGAACGCCACCCCAATTCCGTGACCGCTCCGCCGGTCAACCGCGGCTCCATGGCGCCCCGCCCCTGGCGCGGCTTCTGGAACAGCATTGGCACTGCCCTGCTGGTCAAACTCGGCGCCGGCGGCAAGCCGGAGAGCGAAACCGCCGAAGCCAGCGAACAGGTCAAGCAGCCGTGGCAGCGCGCCGCGGCGCAGCGCCGCTTCGCCTTCATGGCGCTCACGCTGCTGAGCACCGTGGTTGCCTCGGCGCTGTTTGCCGGCGTGCAGCCCGACTACGACAACATCTGGCTCGAATACGGCCAGATCGGCCTGTACGGCCTGCTTTCGGGCTGGGTCGTCACCGGCTTTGTCACGGCGCTCATGGGCTTTTACGTCTCGGTGCGCGGTGACAAGCACGCCCTGTCGGTCAAGCAGGTGGCCAACCACCCGATGAACCCCGAGGCACGCACCGCGATCATCATGCCGATCTGCAACGAAGACGTTGCCACGGTGTTCGCCGGCCTGCGCGCCACCTGCGAATCGGTTGCTGCCACCGGCCACGCCAAGCAGTTCGACGTGTTCGTGCTGTCCGACAGCTACAACCCCGAAACCGCCGCCGCCGAGCGCGCCGCCTGGGAAGACCTTCGCGCCGCACTGGCCGACAGCCCGAACCAGCCGCAGGTCGAGGTGTACTACCGCCTTCGCACCCGCCGCACGCACCGCAAGGCCGGCAACGTGGCCGACTTCTGCCGCCGCTGGGGCAAGGACTACCGCTACATGGTGGTGCTCGACGCCGACTCCGTGATGAGCGGCGACTGCCTGACCTCGATGGTCAAGCTGATGGAAGCCAACCCGACCGCCGGCATCATCCAGACCGCCACGCAGGCCATCGGCCACGTGACGCTGCATGCCCGCGCGCAGCAATTCGCCTCCCGCGTGACGGGCCGCCTGTTCACGCTGGGCATGCAGTTCTGGCAACTGGGCGAATCGCACTACTGGGGCCACAACGCGATCATCCGCGTCGAGCCTTTCATGAAGCACTGCGCTCTGGCCCCCATCAAGGGCACCGGCGGCATGTCGGGCGGCATCATGTCGCACGACTTCGTCGAAGCCGCGCTGATGCGCCGCGCCGGCTACAACGTGTGGCTCTGCGCCGACCTGGTCGGCAGCTACGAGCAGCAACCGCCGGACCTCTTGGCCGAACTGCAGCGTGACCGCCGCTGGTGCCAGGGCAACCTGCAGAACGCCCGCCTGATGGCCGAGCCCGGCATTCACCCGGTGCACCGCGCAATGTTCGTGACCGGCACCATGGCGTATGTCTCGGCACCGCTGTGGCTCGCGTTCCTGACGCTGGGCACCGGGCTGTGGCTGAGCGGCTCGAGCCTCATCTCCAGCTGGAGCGTGCTGCCGGCGGAACTGGCCGGCCTGTGGATCTGGACCCTGTGCCTGTTGTTCCTGCCTCGCGTGCTCGGCATTGCCGCCGTGCTGATGCGCGGCGAGCAACGCCAGTACGGCGGCCTGTGGGGCCTGGTGAAGAGCTCGGTGCTCGAAAGCGCCCTGGCCATCGTGCAGGCGCCGGTTCGCATGCTGGCCCACTCGCTGTTCGTGCTGGTCGCCCTCACCGGCATCAAGCTCGACTGGAAGTCGCCTCCCCGCGAAGCCGCTGCCGTGCCATGGAAGGTTGCCGTGTCGCAGCTCGCTCCCATGAGCATCGTGGTCGGTGCGCTGGCCCTGGGCGTTGCAATGATCGACCCGAGCGCGCTGATCTGGCTCATGCCCGTTGGCCTGCCGCTGCTGCTGGCGATTCCGCTCACGGTGCTGACCAGCCAGATCGCACTGGGCACGTCGCTGCGCGATCGCGGCTTCCTGCTGATTCCCGAGGAATCGCGTTCGCCGGCCGTGCTGCGCCGCGCCTGGATGCATGCGGTGCGCCTTGCGCGTCCCGCGGCGCTGGCCACGGTCTGATGACAGTCTGATGCGCTGAAGCTCAGCGCAAACGAGAAAGCCGGCCACGAGGCCGGCTTTTTTCATGGTGCAGCTGCCAAAGAAGCAGCAGCCATCTCTCTCTATATATATAACTAGAACGGCAGCTTCGGACCGCCGGGGCCACCCATTCCGCCCATGCCTTTCATGCCGCCCATCTTCTTCATCATCTTCATGAGGCCGCCGCCCTTCATCTTCTTCATCATGCCCTGCATCTGCTCGAACTCGTTGAGCAGGCGGTTCACTTCCTGAACCTGCACGCCCGCGCCGGCCGCAATGCGGCGCTTGCGCGTGGCCTTGAGCAGTTCGGGCTTGCGGCGTTCCAGCGGTGTCATGCTCTGGATGATGCCTTCCTTGCGGCGGATGTCGCGCTCGGCACGGGTCATGTCGGCCTCGGTGGCCTTGGCGGCCATCTGCTGCGGCAGCTTGTCCATCAGGCTCGACAGGCCGCCCATCTGCTTCATCTGCTGCAGCTGGCCGAGAAAGTCGTTCAGGTCGAAGCCCGCGCCGCTCTTGACCTTGGCCGCCAGCTTCTGCGCCGCCGCCACGTCGACGCCGGCCGTGACCTGCTCGACCAGCGCGACGATGTCGCCCATGCCCAGGATGCGGCCGGCATGGCGCTCGGCGTCGAACACCTCCAGGCCGTCGATCTTCTCGCTCGTGCCGGCAAACTTGATCGGCACGCCCGTGACCTGGCGCACCGACAGCGCCGCGCCGCCGCGTGAATCGCCGTCGGTCTTGGTCAGGATGATGCCGGTGAGCGGCAGCGCGTCCTTGAAGGCCTTCGCGGTGTTGATCGCATCCTGGCCCTGCATGGCGTCGACCACGAACAAGGTTTCGACCGGATCGAGCGCGCCGTGCAGCTGCTTGATTTCGGTCATCAGCACTTCGTCGATCGCCAGGCGGCCGGCCGTGTCGACCAGCAGCACGTCGAAGAAGTGGCGCTTGGCGTGATCGAGCGCGGCGCGTGCAATGTCGAGCGGCTTCTGGTCCGGCGTGCTCGGGAACCATTCGGCACCGGCCTGCTTGGTGACCATCTTGAGCTGCTCGATGGCGGCGGGCCGGTAGACGTCGCCCGACACGGTCAGCACCTTTTTCTTGCGCTTTTCGATCAGGTGCTTGGCCAGCTTGGCGGTGGTGGTGGTCTTGCCCGCGCCCTGCAGGCCGGCCATCAGGATCACCGCGGGCGGCTGGGCCGCAAGGTTGATGTCGGACACGCCCTCGCCCATGGTGGCGGCGAGTTCGCGGTTGACGATGCCGACCAGCGCCTGGCCCGGCTTGAGCGAACCCAGCACTTCCTGGCCGAGCGATTTTTCCTTCACGCGGGCGACGAAGTCGCGCACCACGGGCAGCGCCACGTCAGCCTCGAGCAGCGCCATGCGCACTTCGCGCAGCATGTCCTGCACGTTGCTTTCGGTAATGCGCGCCTGGCCGCTCATCGTCTTGACGAGGCGGGAGAACTTTTCTGAGAGGGCGGTGGCCATGGAAGAAATGCCTTGCTGCCCGCCGCGGCGGGTCATTGGGAAGTCGTAACTGATGTGAGTGTCGGCCGCCTGCGCCCATTCGCGAAACACCGCCAGACCGGCTTTGCCGAACCGCAGATGTTGCCCCCGGCAGCGGGTTGGCGATGCGCCACGATGTGCGCGAAGACTGGGGGCGAGCCTATTACACTCCTGCAATGATTTTAGCGATCCCCTCCCCACTTGCCGTGGCGCTGGGCATCGCCACCGCGGCTGCCTACGGATTTGCCGCCGCCGCGGGCGCCCGCCTGAGCCGAAAAGCCACCCAATGGGCGCTGGGGCTCGCATGGCTGCTGCATGCCGCGGTGCTTGCCCATGGCCTGATCGGCAGCGAGCCGCGCTTCGGCTTTGCGCCGGCGCTCTCCGTCACGGCATGGCTGGTGCTTACCGTCTACGCGGTCGAAAGCCGCATGTACCCGCAACTGAAAGTACGGCGGGCGCTGGCCTGGCTGGGCGCGGCCGCGGTGGTGCTGGCCGTTCTGTTTCCCGGCACGCCGCTGCACGTTTCGGCATCGCCCTGGCTGCCGCTGCACCTGGCGCTCGGCATTGCGTCCTATGGTTTGTTCGGCGCCGCGGTGGTGCACGCCTGGCTGATCACACGGGCTGAAAAACAGATTCGCCTCGCCACCGAGCCGCAGGCCGGCGTGCCGCTGCTCACGCTCGAACGGCTCACCTTCCGCTTTGTCACGGCAGGTTTCGTGCTGCTTTCCGCCACGCTGCTGGCGGGCCTGCTGTTCAGCGAAACTCTGTACGGCGCCACCGTGCGCGCCTGGAAGTGGGACCACAAGACAGTGTTCTCGGTGCTGGCGTGGATGAGTTTTGCCGTGCTGCTGGTAGGGCGCGCGCGCTTCGGCTGGCGCGGCCGCACCGCACGCCGCGTGCTGTATGCCGGCTCCGCGTTGTTGCTGCTGGCCTATGTGGGTTCGCGTTTTGTGCTCGAAGTGGTGCTGGCGCGCGGTACGGCATGAAATACCTGCTCGTTCTCGCGGTGCTCTGGGTGGCGATCTGGCTCTGGCGCAAGAACCGCCGCGAAGAAATGCGCGACGCGCAGCGCGAAAAGTCAGCCCGCGCCCAGCGCCAGCCCGCCACACCGGCCACGCCCAAGGCCATGCTGCGCTGCGCGCATTGCGGCTTGCACCTGCCTGCGAGCGATGCGCTCGGCGGCCCGGGCGACGCGGTCTACTGCAGCGCCGCGCACCGTGAGGCCGCCGAGCGCGGCTGAACGGGTGCCGCCTCCATGAGCTCGTCTCTCTGGTCGCGCGGCGAAGCCGTCACCGACTGGGACGTGCTCGAACCGGGCCGCAGCGAAAGCGCCGCGCTGCTGCGGCTGTGGCGCGGTTTCATGGCGGCGCGCTGCTTCGTGGCGCTGGTGCTCGTGCTGTTGCAGGGCGTTTCCTTCGCACTCGGCCAGACGATGCAGCCGCTGGCCATTGCGCTTTCGGCGGGCTACCTGGCGGCGACCTGGCTGGGTGCGCGCTACGCGCATTTCACGCCGCCGATCCGGGGCTTTGCAACGCTCTGGTTCGTCACCATCGGCATCGACCTGGGCACCTTCACTGCGCTCCAGGTGCTGCAAGGCGGCAACATCAACTACACGCCGCTGTTCGCACTGCCGGTGCTCATGAGTGCGGTGCTCGGAACCGTCACCGTGGGCCTGGGCACCACGGCCACTGTCACGCTGCTGCTGCTGGCGGATGCGGGCTGGCACTGGCTCCAGCAGCCCGGCGATTCGTCTACGCGCTTCGTGCAGGCGGCGCTCACGGGCACCGGGCTTTTCGTGGTGGCGCTGCTGGCGCACGAGCTCGCACGCCGGCTCGCACGAGAAGAAGCAACCGCCGAGCGCAACCGCAGCAGTGCGCAAATGCAGGCGCAGGTGAACGACCTGGTGATCGAAACGCTGAGCGAGGGCGTGCTGGTGATCGACGCCGAAGGCCTGGTGCACGCGGCGAATCCGGCCGCCGATGCCATCCTCGGCCAAGGCCTGGCCAAGCTCCCCCTGCCCTTTGCGCTGCACACGCAGCCCGCGTGGCATGCGCTGGCCGCGCTGGCGCGCCAGACCTTTGCGCGCCGGGCGCCGCAATCCGAAGAAATTCCGGTGGCGCAAGCGCGCGGCGCGGCGCGCGAGGTGCGGGTGCGCACTCGGCTCACGCCCACCAGCGACCAACGCGTGGACAGCCTGTGCGTGATGTTCCTTCAAGACCTGCGCGAACTCGAGGCCCGCATCCGCACCGAGAAGCTGGCGGCAATGGGTCGCATGTCGGCCGCGGTGGCGCATGAAATCCGCAACCCGCTGGCCGCCATCACGCAGGCCAGCGCGCTGCTCAACGAAGACCTCACCGATCCCGCGCACCGAAAGCTGACCAGCATGGTGCAGCACAACGCGCAGCGTCTCGCACGCATCGTGGACGACGTGCTCGACGTTTCGCGTGCGCGCCAGCAGCGCGTGCTTTCGCTCGGTGAGCAAGTTGCGCTCGACCCCGCCGTGCGCGCCCTCGCCGAAGAATGGGTGCGCCAGACGCAGCGCCCGGGCGTTCTCATCACGCTTGATGCCGCCGACAGCGAGGTGCGCTTCGACGTCGAGCACCTGCGCCGGCTGCTGGTTAACCTGCTGGACAACGCGGCACGCTACGCCGGCAAGCGCGAGGGCTCGATCCAGGTCGTTACCACCACGCAGCGTGGAAGTTCAGCGCGGCCGAGCCTGCAGGTGTGGAGCGACGGCGCGCCGCTGGAGCCCGCGGTGCAGCGCCATTTGTTCGAGCCGTTTTTCTCTTCCGAAAGCCGCTCCAGCGGACTCGGCCTGTTCTTGTGCCGCGAGCTGTGCCGGCGCCACGGCGCCACCATCGGCTACGAGCGCCGGGCGCTTGTGGCGGGCGGACCCGAGGGGAACGAATTCTTCGTCAGCTTCGCTCCCAGCGAAAACCGGCTGACACAATAGCGCCGTGAGCACTCCCAACCCCCCTTCCCTGCAGCGCCCGGCCAACATCCTGGTCATCGACGACGAGCCCGACTTGCGCACGCTGTACGAACTCACGCTGCTGCGCGAGGGCTACCGCGTGGAAGCCGCGGGCAGCGTTTCGGAAGCATGGGAGCACCTGGAGGCCGGGCAATTCGATGCGGTGATCACCGACATGCGGCTGCCCGACGGCCAGGGCATGGAAATCATCCACCGCATCCAGAAAGACCAGCGCACCGAGCGCTGCGTGGTGATGACGGCCTACGGCTCCGCCGAGAACGCGGTCGAGGCGCTGAAAGCCGGCGCATTCGACTACCTGACCAAGCCTGTGGACCTGAAGCAGTTCCGCGCCGTGGTGGCCTCCGCCGTGCAGGCGCAGCAGGCCGCGCCCGCCAAGGCCACGAAAGCGGTGCCGGCGGCACAAGGCGAACGCGCCGGCGACACGCCCGGCGTGACAGGCAGCGGCATTGCGGCGCTCGAACGGCTGGTGGGCAACTCGGAGCCGATGCGCCTTGTCAAGTCGCGCATCGCCAAGGTGGCCCGCGGCATGGCGCCCGTGCTGGTGCGCGGCGAATCGGGCACCGGCAAAGAGCTGGTGGCGCGCGCCGTGCACGCCTGCAGCCAGCGCAGCGACGGCCCCTTCGTCGCGGTCAACTGCGGCGCCATTCCGGAGAACCTGCTCGAGGCCGAATTCTTCGGCGCGCGCAAGGGCTCGTACACCGGCTCGTCGCAAGACCGCGACGGCTACTTCCAGGCCGCGCGGGGCGGCACGCTGTTCCTCGACGAGATCGGCGACCTGCCGCTGGCAATGCAGTCCAAGCTGCTGCGCGCGATCCAGGAGCGCAGCGTGCGCTCCATCGGCTCCACGCAAGAAGACGCGGTCGACGTGCGCATCGTGAGCGCCACGCACAAGGACCTGCACGCCGAGGTCAACGCCGGCCGCTTCCGCCAGGATCTGTTCTACCGGCTCAACGTGATCGAGATCGCGGTGCCCGCACTGCGCGACCGGCGCGAAGACCTGCCGGCGCTGTGCGCCGCATTGCTCGCGCGCATTGCGCACGACGGCGGACTGCCGGTGCCGCATCTTTCCGCCGACCTGCTGCATCGACTCGCGCAGCATCCGCTGCACGGCAATGTGCGCGAGCTCGAAAACCTGCTGCACCGCGCGGTAGCACTCAACGACGGCGACGAACTGCACCTGGACCTGATGGGCGGTGGACAGCCCGCCGTCGCGGGGCTTGCGGCTTCGGCGCCCTCGTCTTCACCGCCGCCGGACGACGGTGAACCGCTCGCCGGTGCGGCGCCCGCAGCCGCAGCCTTCGCCGAGCCCAAGACCGCACCGCCGCCCTTGCCATCCGACCTGCAGGCCTATCTCGACCAGCAGGAGCGCGAAATTCTGGTGCGCGCGCTGCATGAAAGCGGCTTCAACCGCACGGCCGCCGCCGCGCGGCTCGGCATGAGCCTGCGCCAGATCCGCTATCGCATCGCACGGCTGGGCATCACCACGCCCAACGGCGACGAAGGTACCGCGAGCAATGCCGACGATTGATGCAGCAACGTCGAACGCGAGCGGCGACGACGGCCTCTGGCGCGCCGGCTGGTATCGCTTTGCAAAGGCGCTGCAATCGCCGAATTTCGGCCCTCGGCCCGCGGGCGCGCAGACCGACCTGATCGTGCTGCATTCCATTAGCCTGCCGCCCGGCGAATATGGCGGCGATGCGGTGCAGCAGCTCTTCGCAAACCAGCTCGACTGGGACGCGCACCCTTACTTCCAATCCATTCGCGGCCTGCAGGTTTCCTCGCACTTCTATGTGCGGCGCAACGGCGAACTCTGGCAGTTCGTGAGCTGCGACGACCGCGCCTGGCATGCCGGCGTGTCGTCCTGGCGCGGCCGCGAAAACTGCAACGACGATTCGATCGGCATCGAACTCGAGGGCCTGGAAGGCCAGCCCTTCGACGAGGCCCAATACGAAACGCTGGCCAGCCTTTGCGCGGCGATTGCGCAGCACTACGCCATCGCTTTCATCGCGGGCCACGAGCACATTGCGCCGGGCCGCAAACAGGATCCGGGCGCGGGCTTCGATTGGCAATTGCTGCGCGGCCAACTCGGCTGGAGTCCGCGGATGTTTCCCGAACAGGTGCTGCCGCTCTAATTTTTTTAATCGCGCGGCGGCATGCGATGTGCCGTTCTTGCGCCGCAGCAATCTCTAAAATTTGGAGCGCGCCTCCAGCAACCATGCGCCTTGCAGGCCCAAATCCGCTTGCAAGCCACAGCCCGCGCGGGTTGCGCGACCATAGGCCAGTATTCATGGGGCATCGCTGGCCGAGTGCCGCGCCCAAACAAATACGCCGTTGTGTTGAATCTCTCAAAAAACACTACATCTAGTGGTTGTAGACGCTTCGCACCCTAGATATAGTGTCTTCCGTCCGGTCATCACGCACCGGCGCAATGCCCCGCCAAGGCATTGCCACCCAACAAGAATTGCCACACCGAGAGGAAGCGAATGCAAACAGCCCTGAACACCCCATCGACCCCGCGTGCCGTTCCCTCGACGCCGCAGCAGCAACGAGACACTGCTGGCTCGCCTACCGGTCAGAACCTCGCGCACTACCAGATCATCCGCCGCAACGGTGCCGTGGTTCCCTTCGAACCCAACAAGATCGCCATCGCGATGATGAAAGCCTTCCTGGCGGTGCACGGCACCCAGGGCGCGGCTTCGGCCAGCGTGCGCGAAACGGTCGACGCCCTCACGCAAGGCGTTATCCGCGCCATGGTTCGCTCGCGTCCGGGCGGCGGCACCTTCCACATCGAAGACGTGCAAGACCAGGTCGAGCTCGGCCTGATGCGCGGCGGCCACCACGAAATTGCGCGCGCCTATGTGCTGTATCGCGAACGCCGCACGCAAGAGCGCTCCAAGCAAGGCACGCAGGAAACGCCGGCTGCGCCGCTACTCCACGTGCTGGACCGCGGCGAGCGCGTGGCGCTCGACCTGAACGAACTCAAGGGCCTGATCGAATCGGCTTGCGAAGGCCTGGGCGACGGCATCAGCGCCGCGCCGATCGTCGCCGAGACGATGCGCAACCTGTACGACGGCGTGCCGCTCGACGAGGTGTACAAGGCCTCGATCCTGGCCGCCCGCACGCTCATCGAGAAAGACCCCGATTACACCTTCGCGACCGCCCGCCTGCTGCTGCACACGATCTTCAAGGAAATCATCGGCCGCGAAGTCATGCCCGCCGAGCGCGCGCAGACCTACGCCGACTACTTCCCGCAGTTCATCAAGAAGGGCGTCGAGAACGAACTGCTCGACGAGAAGCTGCTGCAGTACGACCTGCCCCGCCTGGGCGCGGCGCTCAAGGCCGAGCGCGACAACCAGTTCGACTACCTCGGCCTGCAGACGCTGTACGACCGCTACTTCCTGCACGTGCGCAAGTCGCGCATCGAACTGCCGCAAGCTTTCTTCATGCGCGTGGCGATGGGCCTCTCGCTGAACGAAATCGACCGCGAAGCCCGCGCCATCGAGTTCTACGAAGTGCTGTCTTCGTTCGACTTCATGTCGAGCACGCCCACGCTCTTCAACGCCGGCACGCTGCGCTCGCAGCTGTCCAGCTGCTACCTGACCACCGTGCCCGACGACCTGGACGGCATCTACGAGTCGATCAAGGAAAACGCGCTGCTCTCCAAGTTTGCGGGCGGCCTGGGCAACGACTGGACCCGCGTGCGCGCACTGGGCAGCCAC
This sequence comes from Variovorax sp. CCNWLW235, assembly GCF_037204085.1. Lineage (NCBI taxonomy): Bacteria > Pseudomonadati > Pseudomonadota > Betaproteobacteria > Burkholderiales > Comamonadaceae > Variovorax > Variovorax sp. CCNWLW235. The sequence goes on from NZ_JBBCBW010000013.1 coordinate 65,096, forward strand.
ATCAAGGGCACCAACGGCGAATCGCAGGGCGTGGTGCCGTTCCTCAAGGTGGTGAACGACACCGCCGTGGCGGTGAACCAGGGCGGCAAGCGCAAGGGCGCGGTCTGCACGTACCTTGAAACCTGGCACCTCGACATCGAGGAGTTCCTGGAGCTGCGCAAGAACACCGGCGACGACCGCCGCCGCACGCACGACATGAACACGGCCAACTGGATTCCCGACCTCTTCATGCGCCGCGTGATGGAAAAGGGCACCTGGACGCTGTTCTCGCCGTCGAACGTGCCCGACCTGCACGACCTGTTCGGCGCCGACTTCGAGCGCGCCTACGTCGCCTACGAAGAAAAAGCCGCGCGCGGCGAAATCAAGCCCGCCCGCACCATCCAGGCGTCGGACCTGTGGCGCAAGATGCTCACGATGCTGTTCGAGACCGGCCATCCCTGGATCACGTTCAAGGACGCCTGCAACGTGCGCTCGCCGCAGCAGCACGCCGGCGTGGTTCACTCGTCGAACCTGTGCACCGAAATCACGCTGAACACCAGCGACACCGAAACCGCCGTGTGCAACCTGGGTTCCGTGAACCTGCTGCAGCACCTGAAGGACGGCAAGGTCGACCAGGAAAAGCTCAAGCGCACGATCTCGACCGCGATGCGCATGCTCGACAACGTGATCGACATCAACTACTACGCCGTGAAGAAGGCGCGCGACTCGAACCTGCGCCACCGTCCGGTCGGCCTGGGCCTGATGGGCTTCCAGGACGCGCTGTACGAACTGCGCATTCCCTACGCCTCGCAGGAAGCCGTGCAGTTTGCCGACGAGTCGATGGAAGCCATCTGCTACCACGCCTACTGGGCCTCGACCGAGCTGGCCAAGGAACGCGGCAAGTACTCGAGCTACAAGGGCTCGCTGTGGGACAAGGGCATCCTGCCGATCGACACGCTCGACCTGCTTGAAAAAGCCCGCGGCGGCTATGTCGAGGTCGACCGCTCGGCCACCCTCGACTGGGACGCGCTGCGCCAGAAGATCAAGGCCGACGGCATGCGCAACTCCAACTGCGTGGCCATCGCACCGACCGCGACCATCTCGAACATCATCGGCGTCGACGCCTCCATCGAGCCGTGCTTCGGCAACCTCTCGGTCAAGTCGAACCTGTCGGGCGAGTTCACCGTGATCAACCACTACCTGGTGCGCGACCTCAAGCGCCTGGGCCTGTGGGACGACGTGATGGTGATGGACCTGAAGCACTTCGACGGTTCGCTGCGTCCGATCGACCGCGTGCCGCAAGACGTGAAGGCGCTTTACGCCACCGCGTTCGAAGTGGAAACCACGTGGCTCGTCGAAGCCGCCTCGCGCCGCCAGAAGTGGATCGACCAGGCGCAGTCGCTCAACATCTACATGGCCGGCGCATCCGGCAAGAAGCTCGACGACACCTACAAGCTCGCATGGCTGCGCGGCCTGAAGACCACCTACTACCTGCGCACGCAGAGCGCGACGCACGCCGAAAAATCGACGGTGCAGTCGGGCCGCCTCAATGCGGTGTCGTCGGGCAGCGATGCACCTTCGGGCATGAGCGCACTCGACGCAGCGGCTGCCGCAGCAAAGGCGCAGATGAACGCGATTCCCGCAACCGACATCGCGTTCTGCGGTGTGGACGATCCGACTTGCGAAGCGTGCCAATGACGCTTCAGTGAAGCGAGCGAGGTCCATGCACAACGCGCGAACTCTCAGTCGATCACGGCATTGACTGACATCGCGCGATGCATGAGAGCAACATAACAACCACATAAATGGAGCGCGACGTGAACGAGCACTTTGCAACTCACATCGTTGCTCCGATAATTGAGCATTGGATTTTTCTATGTTGACCTGGGACGAAGAAGTCAAGCCCTCCTTACCAAAGGATATGCAACAAGGATTGCAGCAACACCACGCATCGACCAGCGGCTTGCCCGCAGGCCGATCGGTGGACGCTCCGACTTCGTCGATTGCACAACCCACGGCCCCCGTCGCAGCGCAGCGCGTCAAGGCTTCCGACAAGCGCATCATCAACGGCCAGACCGACGTCAACCAGCTGGTGCCGTTCAAGTACAAGTGGGCTTGGGAAAAATACCTCGCCACTTGCGCCAACCACTGGATGCCGCAAGAAGTGAACATGACGCGCGACATCGCGTTGTGGAAAGACCCGAACGGCCTGACCGAAGACGAGCGCCGCATCGTCAAGCGCAACCTCGGCTTCTTCGTGACCGCCGACTCGCTGGCCGCCAACAACATCGTGCTGGGCACCTACCGCCACATCACGGCGCCCGAATGCCGCCAGTTCCTGCTGCGCCAGGCTTTCGAGGAAGCGATCCACACGCACGCGTACCAGTACATCGTCGAGTCGCTCGGCCTGGACGAGAGCGAGATCTTCAACGCCTACAACGAAGTGCCGTCGATCCGCGAGAAGGACCAGTTCCTGATCCCGTTCATCGACGCCATCAGCGACCCCCACTTCAAGACCGGCACGCACGAAACCGACCAGACACTGCTCAAGTCGCTGATCGTGTTCGCCTGCCTGATGGAAGGCCTCTTCTTCTACGTCGGCTTCACGCAAATCCTTGCGCTGGGCCGCCAGAACAAGATGACTGGCGCCGCCGAGCAGTACCAGTACATCCTTCGCGACGAGTCGATGCACTGCAATTTCGGCATCGACCTGATTAACCAGCTCAAGCTCGAGAACCCCGGTCTCTGGACCAACGAGTTCAAGGCCGAGATCAAGGCTCTCTTCATGAAGGCCGTCGAGCTCGAGTACAAATACGCCGAAGACACCATGCCGCGCGGTGTGCTCGGCATGAACGCCTCCATGTTCAAGGGCTACCTGCGCTACATTGCCAACCGGCGTGCACAGCAGATCGGCCTCGAAACGCTCTTCCCGAACGAGGAAAACCCGTTCCCCTGGATGAGCGAAATGATTGACCTGAAGAAAGAGCGCAATTTCTTCGAGACCCGCGTGATCGAGTACCAGTCGGGTGGCGCGCTCTCCTGGGATTGAATCTTTCCGATAAGAATTAATGAATTCAAGAATTGCCCTCGCCACCGATCGCGCCGAAGAGCGCGGCATGGATAAGGGCTCAGGTGTTCATGGTGCTGGAGCACAGATTCCAACGCCATGAATCGCTTTGCGCTACCAACGTGCGCGGAGTGCTTCAATAGGTTGATTTTTTCAACTTGATCAAGGAGAAATAGAAATGGCAACTGCAAAGAAAGCGCCGGCTAAGAAAGCCGCTGCAAAGAAGGCTCCGGCAAAGAAGGTCGCGGCCGCTAAGAAGGCTCCCGCCAAGAAGGTAGCTGCGAAGAAGGCTCCGGCCAAGAAGGTCGCAGCCAAGAAGGTAGCCGCCAAGAAGGCGCCTGCGAAGAAGGTAGCCGCAAAGAAGGCAGCTCCGGCAAAGAAGGCCGCTGCCAAGAAGGCTCCGGCGAAGAAGGCCGCAGCGAAGAAGGCTCCTGCCAAGAAGGCGGCGGCGAAGAAGGCTCCGGCGAAGAAGGCCGCTGCCAAGAAGGCCCCTGCGAAGAAGGCTGCCGCCAAGAAGGCTCCTGCCAAAAAGGCTGCGGCCAAGAAAGCCGCGAAAAAGCCCGCTGCCAAGCCTGCCGCTGCTGCCAAGAAGCCTGCTGCGAAGAAGGCCGCAAAGGCAGCACCTGCCGCAGCGCCTGCTCCTGCTGCGCAAACGACGCTGAACCCGCAGGCAGCCTGGCCGTTTCCGACGGCCAGCAAGCCCTGAGCTTCTCAGCGGCCTTGACGGCAAAAAGCCCGGCACCTCACGGTGTCGGGCTTTTTTTATGCACGCCGCCCGCACGGGCGAGCGAGCAAGCTGCAGCTCAGAGGCCCAGCGCCTTCTTGTCGATCTGGTAGTTCTGAGGCCCGCGCTGCGCGATCTTGAGCGCGCCGATCCGGTTGCCAAGCGCCGCGCATTGCGCGAGCGGCCATTCCTTTTCCAGGCCGAACAGCAGCGCGCCGCGCCATGCATCGCCGCAGCCGGTGGGTTCGACCACCGCGGTCGGCGTTACGCCCGGCACGTGCTCGCGCTCGCCTCCGGTCCACACTTCGCAACCCTCGGCCGCCAGCGTGACCACCAGGCCGCGCACGCGCTTGGAGATTTCGGCCAGGCTCCAGCCGGTGCGCTGCGAAAGCATCTTTCCCTCGTAGTCGTTGACGACCACCCAGCTTGCCAAGTCGATGAAGTGCTTGAGCGCCTCGCCATCGAACATCGGCAGGCCCTGGCCCGGATCGAACACGAACGGAATGCCGGCGGCGGCGAATTGCTCCGCATGCTGCAGCATCGCTTCGCGGCCGTCGGGCGCGATGATGCCGACGCGGATGTCTTCGCGGGCGGCGATTTTCGTGAGGTGCGCCTGCTGCATCGCACCGGGGTGGAACGCGGTGATCTGGTTGTTGTCAACGTCGTTCATGATCATCGCCTGCGCGGTGAACGTGTCGTCGAGCTGGCGCACGAACTCGGTGCTGATGCCCAGCGTGCGCAGGCGCTCCAGGTAGTCGGCCCCGTCGCTTCCGAGCGTGGCCATCGGCAATGCCGTGCCGCCCAGCGCGTTGAGGCTGTAGGCGATGTTGCCGGCACAGCCGCCAAAGTCACGCCGCAGGCCCGGCACCAGGAACGACACATTCAGAATGTGCAGTTGGTCCGGAAGTATCTGGTCGGCAAACCGGCCCTCGAAAGTCATGATGGTGTCGAACGCGAGGGAACCGCAAATCACTGCTGCCATGGTGAGCCGTTGGTTGAAGGGTGAATGAATGAATGAACGAGGCGCGGGCCGAGCCCAAACCTAGGGATCAAGGATAGAACGCTTCCACGCGATAGCCTGCAATGGGCGGCAGCGTCGCCGCCTCCGTTGCGGACAACGTGAGCGGCAGCGATGTGGCCTGGTCGGAGCGCGCTGCGAGCACCGTCGGCGCACCATAGTCCGCCGCCGTGAGCACGCGCCGCACCACTGCCCGCTCCTGCGTGTCGAGCAGCGAAAGCTCGATGGCCGGCATGGCGAGCGGAACCGTGGCCCCATTGCGCAAGGTAAAGCTGAGCCGATAGTCGTTGTTGCCGGTCTTCTCGCGAGCGAAGGCGGCGCCTTCGATCACGATGTCGCCGATCTGGCGCAACGCCGTGAGTTCGCAGCCGGTCAACCGGCACATGGCGGCGAATGCGGGGCGCAGGTTCGGCTGGCGGGCCACGATGCCGTCGCGCTCGTGATGCAAGATCTGCGCGACGAACAGCACAACGGCCAGTACGGCGAAGAACCAAAGCGCAAATCGAATGGTGCCCCGCTGCCAGAACCCCTCGGTGCCACGATCGATCTTCTCGTCACCAGAGAAAGGAACCCTGTCCGAATCCTCCGCTTCGTGAAGCGGTGCCGGAAGCAGCAGCGGACTCGAATCACCGTCTTGCTCGCTCGCCTGCCTCACCATCGACGCCGAGGCCTTTGCGGCGGTGCGCTCGTCGCGCGCCTTGGCGCTCGCGATCTTGGCCGACTTGATGCGCGCCCGGCGCAGCGCCTTCTGCATCTGCACCTGGTCGCGGTCTTGCGCGGCCTCGTGCTTTTCGTCTTCGACGCTGGCCGATGCCGCCATTTCGCGAGCCTTGATGCGCAAGGCTGGCAAGGGAGGCGGCGGCGGGGGCGGCGGCGAAGGGGGTGCCGCAAGATTCAGGTCGATGTTCGGAAACGGCGGCAGCGAACTCGCGGGCGGCCGCCATTCGGGCTCGTTGGCTTCGAAGTCGGACCACAACTCGTCGGCGATGATTCCGTGCGCAGGCAATACGAAGGCAGTCGCGGACGACGTGGCAGCTGCTGCGGGACTTGGTGCCGGCGTCGGCGCAGGCCTGGTCTCGGGAAGCGGCGCAGGCGGAAGAAGCTCGTCCGTCTCTGCAGGCGACTCCGAAGGGGCAGTGTCCGATGCGTCGTCATGCTCCGGTTCGTCATCGAAGAAGTCCGCGTCTTCCACGGCACTCGAAGACTCCGGCACAGTCTGCTCGGCCGGTGAAGGCTGCCGTTCAGTCGGCCCGAGCTCCGCTTCGGCCTTTGCGGAAGGCTCCGTTGGAGGCGGAGGTGGAGCCGTCGGACCCGGGACGCCGTCCGGCGCCTCGTGCAGATCGAGCGTGGCGTCGAACACATGGCTGCAGCGGCCGCAACGCACCCAGCCATCCGAGATGCGAAGCTGGTCGCGCACCACCTTGAAGGTGGTGGCACAGGCGGGGCAACGCGTGACAAGGCTCATGACCGGGCGATTGTAGGGTCGAGCCCCCGCCTCGCGAGCGGTGCGCGGCGGTGCGAAATCCCGGCCGCGCTGCTCAGCAGCGAGCCGTCATGAGGATCCAGCCGTCCTCGCTGTCGCTGACCTCGAGCGCGGCATAAGGCGCATAGGCCTGCTTCAGCTCGTCGGCCTGCCGCTCGAGAATGCCCGCGAGCACCAGCGATCCGCCCGGCGCCACGTGGCTGCGCAGCAAGGGCGCAAGCACCTTGAGCGGCGTGGCGAGGATGTTGGCCAGCACCGTGTTGTAGTTGCCCTTGGCCGCTTCAGGCAGGCCTGCATTCAGGCGCACGCCATTGGCTTCGGCATTGAGGCGGGTCGACGAAACGGCGGCTTCGTCGATGTCCACGGCATCGATATCGAGCGCGCCGAACTTCGCCGCGCCAATGGCAAGAATGCCCGAGCCGCAGCCGTAGTCGAGCACGCGCTGGTCGCTGAATGCACCCTCGCCCTGCTTCGCAATCCAGCGCAGGCACATGCGGGTGGTGGGATGCGTGCCGGTACCGAAGGCAAGCCCCGGGTCGAGCCTGATCAACTGCCTGGCTTGCTCGGGCGGCTCATGCCAGGTGGGCACGATCCAGAACTCGGGCGTGATTTCGACCGGCGCGAATTGCGACTGCGTGAGCCGCACCCAGTCTTGATCGGGCACCGGCGCAACACCGAGCACCTCGCAGCCTTCGAAGAAGTCTTGCAGCGCGAGCACCGATGCGGCCTCTTTGGCGAGCGCTTCGTCGGCAAACAGCGCAATGACGCGCGACCGCTGCCAACCCTCCTTGGGCGGCGGCATGCCGGGCTCGCCGAACAGCGCCTGCTCGGCATCGGTCTGTGCATCGGCGTCTTCCACCGAAACGCTCAGCGCATCGAGTGCGTCGAGCGAATCGCTGAGCATTTCGACCCGGTCTTCCGGCGCCATCAGGCGAAGTTCAAACATGGTGGCGTCCGGTGCTCTCGGTTCAGCGCTTGTGCGCCGCGAGCCACTCTTCCAGGTAGTGGATGTTGGTACCGCCGCTCATGAACTTGGCGTCGACCATCAGCTCGCGGTGAAGCGGAATGTTGGTCTGGATGCCTTCGATCACGGTTTCGTTCAGCGCCGTGCGCATGCGCGCCATCGCCTGCTCGCGCGTGTCGCCATACACAATGATCTTGCCGATCATCGAGTCGTAGTTGGGCGGCACGAAGTAGTTGGTGTACGCATGCGAATCGACGCGCACGCCAGGGCCGCCCGGCGGGTGCCACATGGTGATGCGCCCCGGCGACGGCGTGAACTTCCAGGCGTCTTCGGCGTTGATGCGGCACTCGATGGCGTGGCCGCGCATTTCGATCTGGCGCTGCGTGAACGGAAGCTTTTCGCCCGCCGCCACCATGATCTGCGTCTTCACGATGTCGATGCCGGTGGTGAACTCGGTCACCGGGTGCTCCACCTGCACGCGCGTGTTCATCTCGATGAAATAGAACTCGCCGTTTTCGTAGAGAAACTCGAAGGTGCCCGCGCCGCGGTAGCCGATTTTCTTGCAGGCCGCTGCGCAGCGCTCGCCGATCTTCTCGATCAGCTTGCGCGGAATGCCGGGCGCCGGCGACTCCTCGATCACCTTCTGATGGCGCCGCTGCATGGAGCAGTCGCGCTCGCCCAGGTAGACGGCGTTCTTGTGCTTGTCGGCCAGGATCTGAATTTCAACGTGGCGCGGATTCTGGAGAAACTTCTCCATGTACACGGCCGGATTGTTGAACGCAGCGCCGGCTTCCGCCTTGGTCATCTGGATCGCGTTGACCAGTGCCGCTTCGGTGTGCACCACCCGCATGCCGCGGCCACCGCCGCCGCCGGCGGCCTTGATGATGACCGGGTAGCCGATGGCCCGCGCAATGCGCTTGTTGGTGGCGGCGTCATCAGACAGCTCGCCCTCGGAGCCGGGCACGCAAGGCACGCCGGCCTTGATCATGGCTTGCTTGGCCGAGACCTTGTCACCCATCGTGCGGATGTTGTCGGGCGTCGGGCCGATGAACTGGAAACCGCTTTGCTCCACGCGCTCGGCGAAGTTGGCGTTTTCGCTCAGGAAACCGTAGCCGGGGTGGATGGCCTCGGCGTCGGTGACCTCGGCCGCCGAGATGATCGCCGGCATGTTGAGATAGCTCAGCGACGACGGTGCCGGGCCGATGCACACGGCTTCCTGCGCCAGCTTGACGTACTTCGCGTCGCGGTCCGCTTCGGAATAGACCATCACGGCCTTGATGCCGAGCTCGCTGCAGGCGCGCTGGATCCGGAGGGCAATTTCCCCCCGGTTTGCAACCAGGATCTTCTTGAACATGGTCACTCGATGATGAACAGCGGCTGGCCGTATTCGACTGCCTGACCGTTTTCGCCGAGGATCTGGGTGATCGTACCGGACTTGTCCGCTTCGATTTCGTTGAGGATCTTCATCGCTTCGATGATGCAGACGGTGTCGCCCTCGTTGACCTTGCTGCCGACTTCGACAAAAGCCGGTGCGCCGGGGCTGGACGAACGATAGAAGGTGCCGACCATCGGCGACTTGACAGCGTGCCCGGTGGGCGCGGCTTCGGCTGCCGGCGCGGCGGCAGCAAGCGCGGGCGCTGCAGGCGCACCGGCGGCGGGAGCAGCGGCAGGTGCCGCCACGGTCTGAACATATTGCACCGGGGCAGCGCCGCCGCCCTTGACGATGCGAACCTTGCCTTCGGTTTCGGTGATTTCCAGTTCGGAAATATTGGATTCCGACACCAAATCGATCAGTGTCTTGAGTTTGCGCAGATCCATGAGGCTCCAGTGCCGACTTTGCCGGTCATTAGGATGTAACTTGGCTAAAAATCGTTGATCTTTAGCGATTGGCGGCGAATGCCGAGGTGTATCTGATTCTAACCGTGAACGAGTTCACGTCGCCAAGTGTCCAGATCGGCCGGCTCGAGCTTGCCCATTTTACGAGCCGCCACGGTCCCCGCGCCCGTAAGAACCAGCGTGAACGGCAATCCGCCGGCCGTGTTGCCAAGACTTTTTACCAGTTCAGTGCCCTGCAAACCGGCCAATCCAAGCGGGTAGCTGACGGGCGTTTTCTGCAGGAATTTGCGGACGGCGCTAGGCTGATCTATCGCCAAACCGACAACTTGCCAGCCGTTGCCGCCATTTTCGCGAAAGAAGCGGTCGATCATCGGCATTTCTTCCACACACGGCGGGCACCACGTGGCCCAAAAGTTCAGCAGCAGTGGTTTGCCGCGCAGGCTGGAAAAAACCAGTTCACCGCCCTCCGGACGGTCGAAGCGCTGATCCCAGAAAGCCGCGTCCAGCACTTCACCCTTGGTGCTGCCCCCGCGCTCACGCCACCACGCGCCGCCCAGGCCTGCCGCGGCGGCCGCGACTGCCACGCCGCCATACATGAGGCGGCGCCGTGTGGGCGAAGAAGTCATTCACTTGTCCTTTTCTCTTTCAATCAGCCGTCGCAGCGCGGCCAGATCGCCGCGCGGGGTGCGCCCCTGGGCGTCGGGCCGGAGCGCCCCACGCAGGTCGTCGAGGTCGTACACCAGCAGGTGGACCCCGATCTCCTCGCCCAGCGCGCGGCTCGCGGCATGCACGCTCAAGGCCTCGACCTGCTCACCGTGAAAACCGGTGACCATTCGCGGCTCGTAGTCCACGTGATGGTCGATGAGGGCAATTTCGGCCGACTTGGAATCATCGCAGAACAACTGAATATAAATGTCTGACAGCCGCGTGGCCGTGCCGTGCCAGACGGCCCCCCCGATGTGCGGCCGGAACGCCGCCATGCGCTCCATCCATTCGAGCGCGAGCAGCCGCAAGGCATGCAGCTCCTGCGGCTGGGTGTCGGCGCAATAAAGCGCGATGTAGTCACGCACTTCGGCCTCGACCTCGTCGTTGTTCGGCAGCGCCGTACGCGACGACAGGCCAAGGTCTCGCACCGCGCGGCGCTTGGCCGGGCCGTACTCCAGCCCCTCCTCGACGACGAGGCGGGCTGCGGTGGCGGCGATCTCACGCTTGGTGGTCGTGTCCATCGGAACATTTTGCCCGCACTACGCCGCCCTCACACCAAACATCAGTACAAAGGACAAGGCTGCGGCGCGGACGCGGCATGCCGCCTCCCTAGAATCGCCCGATGCACATTCATATTCTTGGCATCTGCGGCACGTTCATGGGCGGCTTGGCCGCCCTGGCGCGCGAAGCGGGCCACCGGGTCACGGGCTGCGATGCCGGCGTGTACCCGCCCATGAGCGACCAGCTCCGGTCGCTTGGCATCGACCTGATCGAAGGCTTCGACGCCGACCAGTTGGCACTTTCACCCGACATGTTCGTGGTCGGCAATGTGGTTTCGAGGGCCCGGCTGCCCGACGGCAGCCCCAAGTTTCCGCTGATGGAAGCCATCCTCGATGCCGGCAAGCCCTACACCAGCGGACCGCAATGGCTGGCCGAGCACGTGCTGCTGGGTCGCCACGTGCTTGCCGTGGCCGGAACCCACGGAAAGACCACCACCACATCGATGCTGGCCTGGGTGCTGGAGCAAGGCGGCAAGGCGCCGGGCTTTCTGGTGGGCGGCGTTCCGCTCGACTTTGGCGTATCTGCGCGGCTTGGCGACGGACCGGCATTCGTCATCGAGGCAGACGAGTACGACACCGCTTTTTTCGACAAGCGCAGCAAGTTCGTGCACTACCGCCCGCGCACGGCGATTCTCAACAACCTGGAATTCGACCACGCGGACATCTTCGATGACTTGGCCGCCATCGAACGGCAGTTCCATCACCTCGTTCGCACGGTGCCCGGCAGCGGGCGCCTGGTGGTGAACGCCACCGAAGAGAGTTTGCAACGCGTGCTGAGCCAAGGCTGCTGGTGCGGGCTCGCCCGCTTTGGCGCTGGCGGTGAATGGCAGGCGCGCGGCACGCACGACGCCTTCGACGTGCTGTACCGCGGCGAGGCCGTGGGCCGCGTTGAATGGGAGCTTTCGGGCCTGCACAACCAGATGAATGCGCTGGCCGCCATTGCCGCGGCCGAGCATGTGGGCGTTGCGCCGGCCGATGCGGCCAAGGCACTCGGCAGCTTCCGCAACGTGCGCCGGCGCATGGAGTTGCGCGGCACGGTCGAGCGCAGCAGCGGTGCAATCACCGTCTACGACGACTTCGCCCACCACCCGACCGCCATTCGCACCACGCTCGACGGCCTGCGCAAGAAGCTCGACGATGCCGGCAAGCAAGGCGAGCGCATCCTCGCGGCCTTCGAACCGCGCAGCAACACGATGAAGCTCGGCGTGATGGCGGCGCAACTGCCGTGGAGCCTGGAAGCGGCCGACCTGTCTTTCTGCCATACCGCCGGGCTCGACTGGGACGCCGCCGCAGCCTTGGCCCCGATGGGCGACCGCGCCCAAGTGGCCGGCGCCGTCGAGCCGCTGGTCGCGCAGATCGTTGCCGCGGCCCGCCCCGGCGATCACATCGTCTGCATGAGCAACGGCGGCTTCGGCGGCGTGCACGACAAGCTGCTTGCGGCACTGCGCAGCGCCGCGGCTCCATGACCGCCATGCGCGCCCGCGAGCTGATCGAGAGCCTGAAGCTGCAGCCCCACCCCGAGGGCGGCTGGTACAGCGAGGTGTTCCGTTCTGCGGCGAGCGTGGTTCCCACGGACGGCCGCGCGCCGCGCAGCGCGCTCACCAGCATCTACTTTCTGCTGGAGGCCGGCCAGCATTCGCGCTGGCACCGGGTGCTCTCGGACGAGGTGTGGGTCCATCTGGAAGGCGTGCCGCTGGCGCTCTGGACGTGCGATGCCGCCATGCGCACCGCACCGGCGCACGTGCGGCTGGGCCCGGTCGACGCGCACGGCACGCGCCCCCAGCACGTGGTGCCGGCCGGCCAGTGGCAGGCCGCCCGGCCGATCCAGGGCCACGCGAGTGGCGACTACACGCTGGTCGCCTGCATGGTCGGCCCGGGCTTCGACTTCGCAGACTTTTCCCTGGTGCCGCCCGAAAGCGACGAAGCCACCGCCATGCGGCACCACTGGCCCGAACTGGCCGGAATGCTCTGATCCCGCCCAGCGCGGTTTATCCCCGGCGCTGCTTGACCGCCTGCGACAGCACGTCGAGCACCTGCACCGAATCGTCCCAACCCAGGCAGGCGTCGGTGATGCTCTTGCCGTATTCGAGGCCCGCGATCTGGTCCTTGCCCGGCGTGAACTTCTGGGCGCCCGCTTGCAGGTGGCTCTCGACCATCACACCGAACACGCGGTTCGATCCGCCCGCGATCTGGTTGGCGATGTCCTTCGCCACGTCGATCTGCTTCTGGTGCTGCTTGGAACTGTTGGCGTGGCTGCAGTCGACCATCAGCGTGGGCGGCAACTTGGCAGCTTCCAGGTCCTTGCAGGCGGCCTCGACGCTCGCTGCATCGTAGTTGGGCGCCTTGCCACCACGCAGGATCACGTGGCAGTCGCGATTGCCGTTGGTCTGCACGATGGCCACCTGGCCGTTCTTGTGCACCGAAAGAAAGTGGTGGCCGCGCGCCGCTGCCTGGATGGCGTCGGTGGCGATGCGGATATTGCCGTCAGTGCCGTTCTTGAAGCCGATCGGCGCGGAAAGCCCCGAGGCCAGTTCGCGGTGCACCTGGCTTTCGGTGGTGCGCGCGCCGATGGCGCCCCAGGCGATCAAGTCGCCGATGTACTGCGGCGAGATCACGTCGAGGAACTCGCTGCCCGCCGGCAGGCCGATCCGGTTGATGTCGATGAGCAGCTGGCGCGCAATGCGCAGGCCCTCGTCGATGCGGTAGCTTTCGTCCAGGTACGGATCGTTGATGAGGCCCTTCCAGCCCACCGTGGTGCGCGGCTTCTCGAAGTACACGCGCATCACGATCTCCAGCGTGCCGGCGTACTTTTCGCGCTCCACCTTCAGGCGGCGGGCGTAGTCGAGCGCGGCGGCCGGGTCGTGAATCGAGCACGGGCCCATGATCACCAGCAGTCGGTCATCCTTGCCCGCCATGATGTTGTGGATGTTGCGGCGGGTGCCCTCGATCAGCGTTTCGACCGGCGTGCCGCGAATCGGGAAGAAGCGGATCAGATGTTCGGGAGGGGGCAGCACGTTGATGTCCTTGATGCGTTCGTCGTCGGTCTTGCTGGTTTTTTCGACGCTCGCATACCAGCTGTCGCTGGCGGGGGCAGTGTTCGTGCTCATGGTGCTTTTCCTTGTTGGAGTGAAATCGTCAGGGCATAAAAAAACCGCCGGGGGCTCTGGGCCACCGGCGGTTCTGGGAGGGTGTTCGTTTGCTTTACGCGCTCGCCTCTCGTCCGCCGGAAACCGGGAACCAAAAGTAGGCAAAGAAATAAGCGCGGAGGGCGGACATGTGGGCGAAATGTAGCACGGAAAACAAAAAGCCGGGCAAAAGCCCGGCTCTGAACACTCAGCGGTAGCCCGATTCGTTGGGGTTGTGAATGATCCAGATCAGGTTGCCGCCCGAGTAGTCGCCCATGCCGCCACCTGCGAAAACCAGGCGCCCCTGGCCCTTGTAGGTCATCTCGTAGCGGTGGCGGTCGCTACCGAAGTAGAACGGAATGAATGCCTTGCCCGTGACGTAGGCGCCCTGGTCCGTCGGCTGGCCGGCGAGGTCGGTCACCTGCTTGGCGCTCATGCCGATCTGCAGGCGCGAGAACTTGCTGTTGCGGGCGGGAACGCCCGTGATTTCGCCTTCGTAGCCATTCAGGCCCTTGACGGTACGGCCGCTGCCGGCTTCGACCTTGGACGAATCAACGACGTTGCCCTTGGCGTCCATGCCGGCCTTTGCGCCGCCGCGCGCCGGGGCGGCGGGTGCGCTGGCAGCGGGTGCCGAGGCCGCGGGCTGGCTGCTGTCGCCCGAACCGCCGCGCGAAGCGCAACCTGCGGTTGCGAGCGCCACTGCGGCAGTTGCAGCCCACAGGGCCGCGGACGAATTGATCCTGATCCTCATCGAATGCTCCTCTTTTTGAAAAATAAGGAGCGGAGCTTAGCAAGCTCTCAGGCCGTTCCGCCTACGGTCAAACCATCGATGCGCAGGGTGGGCTGGCCGACGCCCACGGGCACGCTCTGGCCTTCCTTGCCGCAGGTGCCCACGCCCGAATCGAGCGCCATGTCGTTGCCGATCATGGTCACGCGGGTGAGCGCGTCAGGGCCGTTGCCCACGATGGTCGCGCCCTTCACGGGGTATTGGATCTTGCCGTTCTCGACCCAGAAGGCTTCGCTGGCCGAGAACACGAACTTGCCGCTCGTGATGTCGACCTGGCCGCCGCCGAAGTTGGTGGCGTACAGGCCCTTCTTGATGCTGGCGACGATTTCCTTCGGGTCCTTGTCGCCGCCGAGCATGTAGGTGTTGGTCATGCGCGGCATCGGCACGTGGGCATAGCTCTCGCGCCGGCCGTTGCCGGTGGGCTTGACCTTCATGAGGCGCGCGTTGAGCGAATCCTGGATGTAGCCCTTGAGGATGCCGTCTTCAATGAGCACGTTGCGCTGGCTCGCATTGCCCTCGTCGTCCACATTGAGCGAGCCGCGGCGGTCGGCAATGGTGCCGTCGTCCAGCACCGTGACGCCCTTGGCCGCCACGCGCTGGCCGATGCGGCCCGAGAACGCGCTCGAGCCCTTGCGGTTGAAGTCGCCTTCCAGCCCGTGGCCGATGGCCTCGTGCAGCAGGATGCCGGGCCAGCCGGAGCCGAGCACCACCGTCATTTCGCCAGCGGGCGCCGGACGGGCGTCGAGGTTGGTCAGCGCAGCCTTCACGGCCTGGTCGACGTATTCGGCCATCTGCTCGTCGGTGAAGTAGGCCAGGCCGAAACGCCCGCCCCCGCCGCCGGAGCCGACTTCGCGCCGGCCGTTCTGCTCGGCAATCACGGTCACCGACAGGCGCACCAGCGGGCGCACGTCGGCCGCCAGGGTGCCGTCGGCGCGTGCCACCAGCACCACGTCGTATTCGCTCGCCAAACCGGCCATGACCTGGGCCACGCGCGGATCGCGCGAGCGTGCGAGCTTCTCGACCCGTTCGAGCAGCTTGACCTTGGCCGTGCTGTCGAGCGTGGAGATGGGATCGACGCCGTTGTAGAGCGAGCGGCTCGAAGCAATCTTGCGCGCCGGCGTCTTCACGCGGCCGGTGCGGCCGGCGGAAGAAATCGAGCGGACCGTGCGGGCCGCATCGAGCAGCGACGCCTCGGAAATATCGTCCGAATAGGCAAAGGCGGTCTTCTCGCCGCTGACCGCGCGCACGCCGACGCCCTGGTCGATGCTGAAGCTGCCGGTCTTGACGATGCCCTCTTCGAGGCTCCAGCCCTCGCTGCGCGTGTACTGGAAGTACAGGTCGGCATCGTCCACCTTGTGGGCGGTGATCTCGGCCAGGGCCTTGCTCAGGTGCGATTCGTCGAGGCCGAACGGCGTGAGCAGGAGCTGTTGCGCCGTGGCAAGGCGCTCGATGGTGGGTTCGCGAGAGATCATGAAGCGGATTCTAGGGCTCGCCCCCGGACCGCGCGCGCGGCGGCGCTTCGCCTTCCCTCGGCCATGCCTAGCTTTGAGAGAGCTTCCTGGCGCGCGCGATGGACATCAGGATGCCCAGCCCCAGCCCCAGCGTAACCATGGCGGTGCCGCCATAGCTGATGAAAGGCAGTGGCACGCCCACCACGGGCAGGATCCCGCTGACCATGCCCATGTTGACGAAGGCGTAGGTGAAGAAAATCATCGTCACCGCCCCCGCCAGCAGCCGCGAGAACAGGCTCGTGGCGCTGGCCGCAATGGCCAGTCCGCGGAAGATCAGCAGGATGAAGGCCGCAATCAGCGCCAGGTTGCCCACGAGGCCGAATTCCTCGGAATAGGCGGCAAAGATGAAGTCGGTGGTGCGCTCGGGAATGAATTCGAGATGCGTCTGCGTTCCCTGCATGAACCCCTTGCCACCCACGCCCCCGGAGCCGATGGCGATCATCCCCTGGATGATGTGAAAACCCTTGCCGAGCGGATCCTTGCTGGGGTCGAGCAGCGTGCACACGCGCTGCTTCTGGTAGTCGTGCAGCACCCGCCAGTCGACGCCCTCCGCGCACAGCCGCGACTCGAAACTCACGATCAGCGTGATGGCCACGGCGCCGATCACCACCGGCGGCACGATGAGCTTCCACGGCAGCCCGGCAAAAAAGATCACCGCCAAGCCAGCAGCGAGCACCAGCAGCGAAGTGCCCAGGTCGGGCTGCTTCATGATGAGCCCGACCGGAATGGCCAGCAGCACCGTGGCCACGACGAAATCGAGCGGCCGCAACTGCCCCTCGCGGCGCTGGAACCACCAGGCCAGCATCAACGGCATTGCGATCTTCAAGATTTCGCTCGGCTGGATCACCACGCCGAGGTTGATCCAGCGCGTGGCCCCCTTCTTCGTGATTCCGAAGAGCGCAACCGCAATCAGCAGCGCCACCCCCGTCACATACACCGGCACCGCGAACATCATCAGCCGCTGCGGCGGCACCTGGGCCACCACAAACATGATGAAGCCCGCCAGCAGCATGTTGCGGCCATGGTCGGCAAAACGCGAGCCGTGGTCGTAGCCGGACGAATACATCGTCAGCAACCCGGCGAAAGCCAGCAACAGCACGGCAAAAGCCAGAAAGCCGTCGAACCCCTGGAAGATGGGCGCGACGCGGCGCGCCAGGGAGGGCTGATTGAACACGGCGGACATGGGGCTGGATTATCCGCGCCCGGCACGCCCCGTCAGCCGAATTCGAACTGAACGACCGTGCGTCCCGGTCGGCTTTCGACCGCCAGCCGGGCGCCGACGGCGCCGGCACGCTCCATGAGCGCCCGCGGCACCTGGGACGCATCGAAACCCCGGCCGTCGTCGATCACGCGTAACTGCACCCTTCCGGCCGGCGCTTCCGACTCGATACGCAGCGTCTTCGCCTGGGCGTGCTGCATCACGTTGGAAACCGCCTCGAACAGCAGGAACTGCAATTGCCGCATGCCTTGCGCGTCGAGCCCCTTTACCGTCGGCACCTCTTCTACGCCCCACTCCAGCTGGATGCCCGCGGCCGCCAGGCGCGGCTCCAGCCGGTAGCGCAGCGCCGCCAGCAGGGCGCCCACGTCGCCCGGCGGCAGGTGAATGGAGTCGATCGAGAGCTTGAGCTGGTCGAGTGAGTCGCGCAGCGTGCGCAGCAGCTCTTCGGGGCTGGCCTGGCCCGACTGCAGCTGCCGGATGGCCGAGCTGATGTGCGAGCCCACGCCGTCGTGCATGTCGCGCAGGATGCGTTCCCGCTCATGGGTGCGCGCCTGGTCGCGCGCCACCTGCTCCAGCGCCGCGAAGGTCGATGCGAGCTCGCGTTCGCGCTGCGCCACCCGCTGGGCCAGTGCCGCCACCGAACCGCGTGCTTCGATGCTGGCAGCGCGGAAGCGCCGCAGCACGATCAGCAGCAGCGCAATGCCGAAGAACACGGAGGAATAGCGCACCCACGTAGTTTCGCCATAGGCGTCGCTCAGGCGGATCACCAGCCAGTCACGGATGCCGAAGCCCAGCGTTGCCAGCGCGGCGGCGGCCACCAGCAGGCGCCCCAGGTTCGGTCGCCGCACAGTCGCCACCACGAAGGCGCAGACGAACAGCGCAATGAAAACGATCTCCGCCGCAAGCCAGCCGGTAAGCCAATACGGCTCCTCGCGGAACAGCGCCATCGAACTCGCGGCGACCGTTCCGGCGACCACTCCTGCCATTGGCCACCGCAGCCAGCGCATGCGGGGCCTGTGGTCCCAGCCCGCCAGGTGGTAGCAGAACATCATGGCGGACGCCGCCCAGCCGGCATAGCAGGCGGCCATGAGCACGCCCCAGGCCGGCCAAGGCAGGGGCGGTTCGGCAATCACGCCGTCGGCCACGCGCAATGCCCAGCAGAATTCGGCGAGCGCCGTCCAGAAATAAATGCCGTCGCGCCGATGCCGCCCCACGGCGTCGGCGTCCACCTGCGTGAGCCACAGCGCCAGTGCAATGCCGCCGACGATGAGGCTGAAGGCACTCAGGAGCACCGAGCCGGTAAAGCGCCAGCCATAGGCCGTTTCGAAAAGCTCGGTGCGCACCGGCATGGCCGGCCCGATCGTCACGCGCGAAAGCCCGGCCCGCCGGGCGCTGTCGGCGCGAATGCGAATCTGCAGGCGGTTGTCGCCGGCTTTCAGCAAATGCCCCGGAATCGGCACATAGATGGGTGCCTTGGCGTAGTCAGGCCCGTTGCCGCGGCCGAGATCTCCGTAGACCTGAAGTAACGCGTCGTTGAGCGACACCTCGAGGACGTTGCCGACGCGCGGAATGAAGATGCCCCACGGCGTCTCGGGCGCGGCGTCGAGCGTGAACGGCAGTTCGAAGCTCGCGAAGCCGGGGCGCCCGCGGTGCTGGCGATCCCAGTGGTAGGAAAGCTCGACGGGCGCCGTCTGCGTGACGCCGTCGACGGTGACGGTGGCAGTGCCGCTGCGCAGTTCAAGGGGGCCATCCGCCGCCGCGGCACCCGCCGGCGCAAGCAGGACTATCGCAAGCCAGAGCGCGAGCAGCGCCCTCCACGGCCTTGCGAACATGCGCCCCGGCACACGGTTCACCCGGGGTGGGACAGCAGGCCGAGGCGCGTGGCTTCGAACACCGCCTCGCTCTTGGAATGCACCGCCAGCTTGCCGTAGAGATTCTTGATGTGGGTCTGCACCGTGTGCACGCTCAACCCCTTGAGCCGGGCGATTTCGGCATAGGAAAAGCCGCGCGCGATCAGCGTCAGCACCTCGTGTTCGCGGGCAGAGAGCAGGCTGGGCGCCGTGCTGTCGATGGTGGCCGCCTGGGGCACCGCCGCGGCGGGCATGCCCGCCGTTTGCAGGCTGCGGTACTTGGCAAGCACCCGCCGCGCGATCATGGGCGAGATCGGCGATGCACCGGCCTTCATCTCGACGATGGTCTGCGCGATGTCCTCGGGTGCCGCGTCCTTGTGGATGTAGCCGACCGCGCCGGCCTCGATGCTGGAAAGCACGTTTTCCTCGTCACCGAAGACCGAGATCACCAGCGGCTCGCAGCCCGGAAAGCGCGCGACGGCCTCGCGGATCACGTCCAGCCCGCTGCCGTCGGGCATGCCAAGGTCGACCAGCAGCACATCAGGGATGGTGGCGGTCTGCGCAAGCCATGCCAACGCCTCGTGCACGGTGCCGGCGCTTCCAAGCCAGAAGAGGCTTGCGCTGCGCTGCACGCTGGCCTCGAAGAAGGCACGCGCGCGGCTGTCGTCCTCGACCACGAGCACGCCCCAGCGGCGCGCCGTTCCGGGATCAGGAGCCTCAATATTCATGGGCTTAGCATAAGCCGCCACGCCGATTCAAAAGGCCGCGGCACCTCCCATCTTCATGGGATGCAGGCACCGATCACGGACCGCGAAACTTCGCGTCGCTTGCAAAAACACAACAACGCCGGGCGGACTTGGCCACTCCTGGTGCATCAGCTGAGTACTTTCGGGTTCCGGGACACGGCTCGCGCCCGATCGGATGCAGAAAAATCCCGCGGCCCGGAGATTCCAGTGGTAAACATTCACCTCCCCGCACGAAGCCTGCATGCGAGAGCCCTCACCGGCCGCCGCGCCCCGCACGAGGACCTCATGCAAAATTACCCGGCTCCTTCTATGGAGTTGCGTCGAACGCAACATTTTCAGTCTCCGCCTCGCATGGATCCGAAAACCACTCACCTGTTGTATCTGCACGGTTTCCGCTCCTCGCCCCGCTCGACCAAGGCGCGGCTGATGGCGCGGCGCGTGGCGCTGGAGCACCCCAACCTGCAGTGGTGGTGTCCGCAGCTGCCGCCTTCTCCGCGCGAAGCGATCGACATGGTGATGAAAGGCATTGCCGACTGGCCGCGCAAGTCGATGGCCGTGGTCGGCTCCTCGCTCGGCGGCTTCTACGCCACCTACGTTGCGGGAATGACGCGCTGCCGCACCGTGCTGCTCAACCCCGCCGTGCACCCCGCGCGCGATCTGCAGCTCTACATCGGCGACCAGACCACGTGGCAAGACCCGGCCGAGCACTTCTATTTCCGGCCGGAGTACATCCAGGAGCTGCGCACCATGGAGGTTGGCGCCCTCACTCGCCCCGAGCGCGTGCTGGCCATCATCGCCAAGGGCGACGAGGCGCTCGACTGGCACGAAATGTCCGCGCGCTACCCCGACAGCAACATCAAGCTGCTCGAGGGAGGCGACCACGCGCTGTCCGATTTCGAGCAGAACCATCTGGACGACGTCATCGACTTCATCAACCCGGTCTGAGTCCCTCCGGCGCCGGGCGGCGGGCCGGGTCCAGCGTGGGACAATCGGCTCATGTTTGTATTGTTTGAAGAAGCCGGCAAGTACCTCGGCGGCCGCGTGCTGTCGGAGGCCGAAGCATCGGCGCAGGTCGAGCTCGACACCGGCAAGCGCGTCAAGGTCAAGGGCGCCAATATCGTCCTGCGTTTCGAGAAACCGGCCCCGGCCGAGCTGATTGCCGAAGCGCGCGCCATTGCCGCCACCATGGACCTCGACCTCGCATGGGAATTTGCGGCCGAAGGCGAATTCGGCTTTGCAGAACTCGCAGCCGACTATTTCAGCGACAAGCCCACGCTCGCGCAGCAGGCCGCCGCGCTGTTCGCGCTGTTCGAGGCACCGCACTACTTTCGCCGCGCAGGCAAAGGGCGCTTCAAGAAGGCGCCGGCCGAAATCGTGCAGCAGGCGCTGGCCGCCATCGAGAAGAAAAAAGTCGTCCAGGCGCAAATCGTCGAGTGGGCCGGGCAACTGGCCGAGGGTGTGTGCCCGCAGCCGATCCGCGAGCAGCTCTACAAGATTCTTTTCAAACCCGACAAGAACGCGCCCGAGTACAAGGCCGTGGTCGACGCCGCGCGCGCCACGCAGCGCCCGCCGCTCGAGTTGCTGGAGCGCGCCGGCGCCATCGATTCGCCCTACCAGTTCCACTGGCGCCGCTTCCTTTTCGAGAATTTTCCCAAGGGCACGGGTTTTCCGGCGCTCGCCGCACCGGCCATCGCCGACGACCTGCCATTGGCTGCCGGCGTGCAGGCTTTCTCGATCGACGATTCGCAGACCACCGAAATCGACGATGCGCTGTCGGTCCAGGGCCTGGGCAGCGGCACCGTTACGGTCGGCATCCATATTGCGGCGCCGGGCCTTGCGCTCACGCCTGGCAGCGCCATCGACCAGGTGGCGCGCTCGCGCATGTCCACGGTCTACATGCCGGGCCACAAGATCACCATGCTGCCCGACGAAGTGGTCAGCGCCTACACGCTGCTCGAAGGCGGCGATCGGCCGGCGGTGTCGCTCTACGTGCGCTTCGACGAAGCCACGCTTGAACTGCAATCGACCGAGACCAAGCTCGAACGCGTGCCCATCGTGGCCAACCTGCGGCACGACCAGCTCGACAGCATCGTCACGCAGCCCTGGCTCGAAGACGCCTCGTTCACGAGCGAGAACACGCCCGAGGCGGCTGCGAACCTGCGTGCACCGCTCTCCTTCCTGTTCCGTCTTGCAAAGCAACTGAAAGCCCAGCGCGAAGTGGTGCGCGGCAAGCCCGAGAACTTCAACCGGCCCGACTACAACTTTCGCCTCGTCGGCAATGACGGCGAGCCGGACGGCAGCGAGCAGGTGCAGATCACCACGCGCCAGCGCGGTGCGCCGCTCGACCTGATCGTGTCCGAGGCAATGATCCTGGCCAACAGCAGCTGGGGCGGCTGGCTCGGCGAGCTCGGCGTGCCCGGGCTCTACCGCAGCCAGGCCAGCCTGGCGCCGGGCATCAAGGTGCGCATGGGCACGCGGGCCCTGCCGCATGCGGGCCTGGGCGTGAAGAGCTATGCCTGGAGCACCTCGCCGCTGCGCCGCTACACCGACCTGGTGAACCAGTGGCAGATCATCGCGGCCGCGCGCCACGGCAAGACGGCCGCGCTGGCCGCACCCTTCAAGCCGAAGGACGCCGACCTGTTCTCGATTCTCTCGGGCTTCGACGCGGCCTACGCAACCTACAACGCCTACCAGGGCGGCATGGAACGCTTCTGGACGCTCAAGTACCTCGAGCAGCAAGGCATCACCGAGCTTGAAGTCACCGTCATCAAGGACATTCAGAACGGCGCGCTGGTGCGTGCGGACACACTGCCGCTGGTGTTTCCGGTAGCGGGCCAGCAGGAGCGCGGTGCGCGCCTGCGCGTGAAGCTCGGCGAGATCGACGAAATTGCGCTCGACGTGCATGGCACCGTGCTCGAGCGCCTCGACGCGCCCAAGGCGGACGCCGCAGCCGATGAGGAAAGCGGCGACGAGGAAGAAGAAGTGGCCGGTCCCATCGCCATTGCGGTCGACCTCACCGACAGCGAGCCGGCACCGGAGAACACGCCGGCGTGAGCGCCGCGCGCACATAAAAACCATTCAATGAGCCGCGAGGAGCGTCGTCAATGAACTTCAGGGATCTGAGCACGCTGCAGATTGCACTCGGTGTGTCGATCATCGCGCACGCCGCGCTTCTGACGGTGCGCTTCGTCGACCCTGAATCGTTCAACCGGGTCTTCAGCGACACGCCGCTCGAAGTGATCCTGGTCAACAGCAAGACCAACGAAAAGCCCGACGCCACCGCCCGCGTCATGGCGCAAACCTCGCTGGCGGGCGGCGGAGACCTCGAACGGGGCCGCGCCACCAGCCCGCTGCCGCCGTCGAGCTTTACCGCCGTGGGCGACTCCGCCGAGGAAGCGCAGCGCCAGGTCGAGACCATGCAGGCACAGCAGATGCAGCTGCTCGCGCAACTCAAGCGCGACCTGGCCGCCATGCCCGCACCCGATCCGCGCGTTTCGGGCGACCCGAAGGAAGCCGTGGCCCGCGAGGAAAAGCGGCGCCAGATGGTCGAGCTGCTGGCCGAAATCGAACGGCGCGTGAACGAAGAAAACGCCCGCCCCAAGAAGCGCTACCTGAGCCCTTCCACGCGCGAGGCGGCCTATGCCATCTACGTGGACACGCTGCGCCGCCGCATCGAAGTGCGGGGCACCGAGAACTTTCCCACGGCCGCCGGCAAGAAGCTCTACGGCCAGCTCAAGATGACGATCACCATCAACCACGACGGCAAGATCCTCGACACCGTGGTCGATGAAAGCTCCGGCGACACCACGCTCGACCGGCGCGCCAAGGCCATCGTGCACAGCATCGGCAACTTCGGCAAGTTCACCGATGCCATGCGCAAGCAAACCGACCAGATCGTGCTGCAGTCGCGCTTCAAGTTCACGCGCGACGAAACCATCGAGCTCACGTCTCAATAGCAACCCAATAGCAACACCAGCAAACCACGGCGCCATGGACCTGTACTGCGTAATGGGCAACCCCGTCGAGCACAGCCGCTCGCCGCGCATCCACGCCCGATTTGCCGAACTCTGCGGCCAACAGCTGGAATACACCCGGCGGCTCGTGCCGATCGGCGCCTTCGCCGAAGGCGTCGCCGGCTTCCGGAGAGAAGCTGCGGAGCAGGGCAACGCCGCGCGCGGCTGCAATGTCACGGTGCCATTCAAGTTCGATGCCGCTGCAATTGCACAGCACACCAGCGAACGAGCGCAGCTCGCGCAGGCGGTGAACATGCTGCACTTCGAAGCGGACGGCAGCATTCACGCCGACAACACCGACGGCATCGGTCTGGTCAACGACATCGTTCGCAACGCCGCCGTGCCTTTGGCAGGCTGCGAACTGCTGCTCATCGGCGCGGGCGGCGCTGCCGCGGGCGTGCTTGGGCCGTTGCTCGATGCGGGCGCCTCGCGCATCGTGGTGGCCAACCGAACCGTCGGCAAGGCCATGGCACTGGTGCAGCGCCATGCGGCCCTGGCCTTGCGCCACGGCGCCACGCTCGAAGCATGGGCGCTCGACGAAGTACCTGGCAATTTCGACGTGGTGATCAACGCCACCGCCTCCAGCCTTGCGGGCGATGCGGTACCGGTACGCGCGCAGGTGCTGCGCCCCGGTGCGCTCGCGATCGACCTGATGTACGGCCCCGCCGCCGCCGGCTTCATTGCGTGGGCCGAAGCGCACGGCGCCGTAGGACGCGACGGACTCGGCATGCTGGTCGAGCAGGCGGCCGAGGCTTTCGAGGCCTGGCGCGGCGTGCGCCCGCCCGCCGCACAGGTGCTGGCCGAACTGCGCGCCTCGCTCGCCGCCGGCCAATGAAGGGGCTGCTACGGCTGATTGGCTGCCTGCTGGTGGCGGGCGTGGCGCTTGAGCTTTTCTTTGTGGCGCGCATAGCGGCCATGGCCGTGATCGCTCCGCAGAGCACGGCGTTCCAGCGCTCGGAAGCCTGGCAGATCGCCATTCACCAGGGCAGCAAGGGCGCCTGGCGCCAAGAGTGGGTGCCCTACGCGCAGATCAGCGACAACCTCAAGCGGGCAGTCATCGCCAGCGAAGATGCCGACTTCATCGACCACAACGGCGTGGAATGGGAAGCCATCGAACGCGCCCGGCAGCGCAATGCCAAGGCCGAGGAGCTTGCGGCCCGGCGCGCGGCACGTGCCATTGCGCGGGGCAAGCCGGTGCGGCCGGTGCAGCTGCGCGGCGGCTCCACCATCACACAGCAGTTGGCAAAGAACCTGCTGCTCTCCGGCGAGCGCACACTGCTGCGCAAGGGCCAGGAGCTGGTGCTTGCCATGACGCTCGAGGTGCTGCTCGACAAGCGGCGCATCCTCGAGATCTATCTCAACAATGTCGAATGGGGCGAAGGGGTATTCGGCGCCGAAGCCGCAGCCCAGTACTACTTCAAGAAACCCGCCTCGCGACTGAGTGCCGGCGAGGCCGCACGCCTGGCGGTGATGCTGCCCAGCCCCAAGTTCTTCGAGCGCCGGCTGGGCTCTTCTTACCTCAACGGACGGGCTTCGACCATCGTGGCGCGCATGCCGTCGGCCGAGCTGCCCTGACGGCGCCGCACAGCGCTTCGATGGCCAGCACGGCCGCAAAGCCGATCAGGTAGGCCAGCACGTCCCACCAATCGGCCGTACTGCCGAGCACGATGCGCAGCGCGCGGTTCGGAATGTGCAGGTGCCAGGCCGATGCCAGGAACTGGCCCAGCTCAACCGCCAAGCCCACCCCGAGCGCGGCCAGCGCCAATGGCAGCACGCGCGCGGCAAAGAAGGTCTTGAAGACGACGTAGACCCACGCCACGGCCAGCACGTCGCCGAAGAAACTCCGCAGCCAGCCCCATCGCGCGCCGACGGTGGCCAGCAGCACGAGAACAAAGAACAGGGCCACCGCCCACACCAGAGAAAGAGGATCGAAACGCCATCGCATGACCCGTATCATCGCGCCCATGCTGGCAAAGCTCACAGGTTGGTTGTTGTTGGGGATCGTCCGGTTGCTCACGGGGGCCCAAGCGCGCTGGTATGGCTGCCCGCCCAAGGCCGAGCAGCGCATCTATTTCGCGAACCATCAGAGCCACGCCGACCTCGTGATGATCTGGGCCGCCCTGCCTGAAGAGCTGCGCAGCATCACCCGGCCCATTGCAGCGCGCGACTACTGGGCCAACACGCCGTTCAAGCGTTGGATCACGACCGAGGTGTTCAACGCGGTGTATGTTGAACGGGCGGCCGCTGCGCCCGCTTCGGCAGCACCGGCGGCAGCCGCTGCGGCGGAACCTGAGGCGCCGCCCGCGCCAGTACGCGACACCGTTGCAGCGCCAGCCGAGCGCATCGAGCCTTCGATGGAGCCGTTGCTGCCGCTGGCTCCAGCGGCGCAGACCGTCGTCGATGTGGCCCCCGAGGCTTTCGACGAGATTCAAGGGCGGCTCGATCTTCCCGCGCCGCCGCCCCCGGTCGCGCCCCCTGTCGAACCACCGTCCGTCGCGCCGGAAACAGCGCCTTCGGAACCCGCTGCAGCTCCCACCTCCGATCCGCTCGCACCCTTGGTCGAAGCACTGCGCAGCGGCGACTCGATCATCATCTTTCCCGAAGGCACGCGCGGCCACACGGGCGAGCCGCAGAAGTTCAAGTCGGGCCTCTACACGCTCGCGACAATGTTTCCTGACGTGGTGCTGGTGCCCGCATGGATCGACAACGTGCAGCGCGTCATGCCCAAGGGCGAGATCGTGCCGGTACCGATCCTGTGTTCCGTGACCTTCGGTGCGCCAATCCGCGCGGAAGAAGGCGAAGAGCGCCGCCCTTTCCTCGATCGCGCGCGTGCTGCGGTGATTGCTTTGCGCGATGTTTGAAATGAAGGCTTTTTCTTTGCGTGGTGTTTTTTGCGGGCCGTCTTCGAGGCGCGCCCCCGCCGACGGGGTACCTTTCTCCGCGAATGTCCCCCGGCCTGCGGCCTCCTCCTTTATTTCGCTGCGCAAGGCACCCCGCCAGCGGGAGCGTGATTCAGAGCAGTCGTTGATCAGCGGTACACCCAGAGCGTGCCCAGGTGCACAGGGCATCGGGTACTCCCCGCAGCGAAATAAAGGAGGAGGGGCGCAGCCCCGGGGGACATTCGCGGAGGGGAGTACCCGGTGGCCTTTGCACAAGCCCCGAACAACAGCGCCTAGAACGCAGTCCCCAACAACGCGCGAAGGAAAACTGACATGAACCAGTTCCTGCGCAGCCTCACCCCGACCCAGCAAGTCGCGACCCTGTTCCTCATCGTCTTCGGCCTGCTCGTGATCGCAAGCACAGCGGCGCTCTTCCTGAGCTTCAGGGAACGCCGCAACCCCGTGCACGACGCCACCTGGCAAGCCGAACTCGCCCACTATCGCAAGCTGCTGGGCACCACCTGGTTCATGGTCATCGTGTTCTGGGTTGGCTGGGCCTTGGGCGAAACCGTGGCCACCGTGCTGTTCGCGCTCATCGCCTTCTTCGCACTGCGCGAGTTCATCACCCTTTCGCCCACACGCCGCGGCGACCACCGCAGCCTGATCCTGGCCTTCTTCGTGGTGCTGCCGATCCAGTTCTGGCTCGTGGCCACCGCCCGCTTCGACCTGTTCACCGTGTTCATTCCGGTCTACGTGTTCCTTGCGATTCCGGTCGCAAGCGCACTCGCCAACGACCCCAGCCACTTTCTCGAGCGCAACGCCAAGCTGCAATGGGGCATCATGGTCTGCGTCTACGGCATGAGCCACGTGCCGGCGCTGCTTCTGCTGAGCTTTCCGGGCTACGAAGGCAAGAGCGCGTTCCTCGTTTTCTTCCTGGTGTTCGTGGTGCAGACCTCGGTGCTGGTGCAGCACGTGATCTCACGCCGCTCGCAGCGCAAGCCCTTTGCGCCCAACGTCAGCCGCAGCTTCAACTGGACCAGCTGGGGCATCGGCATCGTGGTGGCCAGCCTGGTGGGTGCGCTGTTCTCGTTCATTACGCCTTTCAAGTTCGGCCAGGCGCTGGCCGTCTCGTTCATCGCCTGCATCGCCGGCTCCATGGGCCACCTGGTGATGAAGGCGCTCAAGCGCGACCGCGGCATTCCCAACTGGGGCAAGAAAGGGGTCGGCGTGACCGGCGCCAATGGCCTGCTCGACCGGGTGGACGCACTGTGTTTTGCGGCGCCCATCTTCTTTCATTCGATCCGCTGGTACTTCAACGTCTGACGACATGCGCATTCTCGGTATCGACCCCGGCCTCCTAACCACCGGCTTCGGCGTGGTGGATGCGGACGGCCACGCGCTGCGCTACGTTGCAAGCGGCACCATCAGCACCCGACACCTGGGCAGCGGCAACCTGCCGGCGCGCCTCAAGGTGCTGTTCGACGGCATTGCCGAAATCGCCGAGCGCTACCAGCCCGACGCTTCGGCGGTCGAAATCATTTTCGTCAACGTCAACCCGCAGTCGACGCTCCTGCTGGGCCAGGCGCGCGGCGCCTGCGTAACCTCGCTGGTGAACAGCAAGCTCACAGTGGCTGAATACACCGCGCTGCAAATGAAGAAAGCCGTGGCCGGCCACGGCCAGGCTGCCAAGGCACAGGTACAAGAAATGGTGAAGCGCCTGCTCGACCTACCGGGCTTGCCGGGCGCGGACGCAGCCGATGCGCTAGGCATTGCCATCACGCATGCGCAGGTGGGCCGTTCGATGGCACGGCTGGCCGAAGCGGCCGATCTGTCGAAAACGCACGCCGGCACCTACCGGCAAGGCCGCTCGAGGTAGCGCCGTTCAGGCGCTCATCAATGGCGCGGCGCAAGCCAGGCCTGCTACCAGCTAGGCCACCCGCTCGGCGATCAGCACCGCAAAGAAGCCGAACGCCGCGAGCAACGTCCACTTGAGCACGATCCAGCCGAAGCGCCGGTACTTGACCTGCCCTGTTCCCGCATAGAACGCGAACGACACGCCCGCCACCAGCAAAAGCAGCAGGATGGCCCAACGGAAGACAAGCATTGCGTGGCGAGAGGAACTGAAGAACCGGCCTGCTACCAGGCCCGCGCCACTTCGCCGAAACCGCGCGGTGCGCGCTTCTCGTCTTCGAAAGTGACGATCTCGTAAGCGTCGCTGTGGGTGAGCAGTTCACGCAGCAGCTTGTTGTTGAGCGCGTGGCCCGAACGGAACGCGGTGTAGGCGGCCAGCAGCGGCTTGCCGATGATGTACAGGTCGCCCATTGCGTCGAGGATCTTGTGCTTCACGAACTCGTCGTCGTAGCGCAGCCCGCCGGCATTGAGCACCTTGGTGTCGTCCATCACGATGGCGTTGTCCAGCCCGCCGCCGAGCGCCAGGCCCTTGCTGCGCATGTACTCGACTTCCTTCGTGAAGCCGAAGGTGCGTGCGCGCGCGATGTCGCGGCTGTAGGAGTCTTTGCCGAGATCGAACTCCACGCGCTGGCCGGTGGAATTGACCACGCGGTGATCGAAGTCGATCTCGAAGCTCAGCTTGTAGCCGTGATACGGCTCCAAGCTTGCCCACTTCTCGTTGGCGCCCTCGCCTTCGCGCACCTCGACCTTGCGGGTCACGCGGATGAAACGGCGCGGCGCCTTCTGCAGCTCGATGCCCGCGCTTTGCAGCAAAAACACGAACGAAGAGGCCGACCCGTCGAGGATCGGCACTTCGTCGGCCGTGATGTCGATGTAGAGGTTGTCGATGCCCAGGCCCGCGCAGGCCGACATCAGGTGTTCGACCGTCTGCACCTTCGCCCCGCCGGTCGAGACCGTGGAAGCCAGGCGCGTATCGGTCACCGCTTCGGCGGTCATGCGGATGTCGACCGGCTCGGGCAGGTCGACGCGCCGGAACACGATGCCGGTGTCCGCCGGAGCCGGGCGCAGCGTGAGCTCCACGCGTTGCCCGCTGTGAAGCCCCACGCCCACGGCGCGGCTGATCGACTTGAGAGTTCTTTGTTGCAGCACGCCCGGGATTTTAGGCGGGCGACGGGCGTGGCGGCCTATGCCCCTCGCTATGGCACCGATAGACATAGGTTCTATTTCAAGCGGGGGCGATGGACGCAAAGGGCACGAAGCGAACGCAGCGCCTAGAGCGGCGGAAGTCCCTTTCAGGTCTTCCCCGTACCCCTTGCGAACCTTCGTGCCCTCTGCGTTCGGTGGCCTGGCCTCAGTCAGCCTGACGGCGCAGGAAGGCGGGGATCTCGAAGTCGTCCATGCCGCCCGAAGACAGCGCGTCCACCTTGGCCGCGGCCATCGTGCGGTTGGTACGCCACACGCTGGGAACCGCCATGCCGTCGTAGTTGGGCTGGCTCACGCCGTGGCCGCCGTGGCCTGCATGGCCCGTACCGCCGAGCGTGGGCACGTTGAACGGGATGTTGTCGGTGCCGGTGCGGATCACTTCGAGCGTCGGTGCCTGGCGGCGTGCGTCGGCGCGCGAGAGGCCGGTGGCCACCACGGTCACGCGCATTTCGTCGCCCAGGCTCTCGTCGTAGGCCGCGCCGTAGATTACGTGCGCATCGGGCGAGGCGTAGGCGCGGATGGTGTTCATCGCGAGCTTCGACTCGTTCAGCTTCAGCGAACCCTTCGACGCGGTCACCAGCACCAGCACGCCCTTGGCGCCCGAAAGGTCGATGCCTTCGAGCAGCGGGCACGCCACGGCCTGTTCGGCGGCGATGCGGGCGCGGTCGGGGCCGGCAGCGGCTGCAGTGCCCATCATGGCCTTGCCCGGCTCGCCCATCACGGTGCGCACGTCTTCGAAGTCGACGTTCACGCCGCCGTACTCGTTGATGATTTCCGAGATGCCGCCCACGGCGTTCTTCAGCACGTCGTTGGCGTGCGCGAAGGCTTCGTCCTGGGTGATGTCCTCGCCCAGCACGTCGAGCAGCTTCTCGTTGAGCACCACGATCAGCGAGTCGACATTGGCTTCGAGCTCAGCCAGGCCGGCGTCGGCGTTGGTCATGCGGCGGCCACCTTCCCAGTCGAAGGGCTTGGTCACCACACCCACGGTGAGGATGCCCATTTCCTTTGCCACGCGTGCGATCACGGGGGCGGCGCCGGTGCCGGTGCCGCCGCCCATGCCGGCCGTGATGAACAGCATGTGCGCGCCGTCGATGGCCGCGCGAATGTCGTCCACCGCGGCTTCGGCCGCATCACGGCCCTTGTCGGGCTTGCTGCCGGCGCCCAGGCCGCTGGTGCCCAGCTGGATGATCTTGTGTGCGTTGCTGCGCTGGAGCGCCTGCGCGTCGGTGTTGGCGCAGACGAACTGAACGCCCTGCACGCCACGCTCCATCATGTGCGCGACGGCATTGCCGCCGCCGCCGCCGACTCCGATCACCTTGATCTGAGTGCCTTGGTTGAATTCTTCGACTT
Source organism: Variovorax sp. CCNWLW235 (assembly GCF_037204085.1). Classification (NCBI taxonomy): domain Bacteria; kingdom Pseudomonadati; phylum Pseudomonadota; class Betaproteobacteria; order Burkholderiales; family Comamonadaceae; genus Variovorax; species Variovorax sp. CCNWLW235. The sequence continues at coordinate 96,026 of NZ_JBBCBW010000013.1, forward strand.
CGATCATTTCGATGGTCATTTCTAACTCCTTGAATTTTGCAGTTGCCGTTGTGTATCTATGAATTTTTCTGGTGTCTTGACGAGTTCAACGTAGCCGTCGTCGCGGCGGTGGACCTGTGCGCCGCCATCGCTCGTTGAAATGCAAGGGAGGGCCGCCGCGTGCGAGCCAGAGTGGGGAGTGATTCATGGTCAGAAGTTCCCCACGATGAAGTCCTTGAAACGTCCGAACGCAGTCTTTACGGATCCGTTCTTCTGCGCGACCTTGAAGCCGCGCATGCGTGCGAAGCGCGCTTCTTCGAGCAGGCCCATCACAGTGGCGGCGCGCGGCTGCGCGACCATGTCGGACAACGCGCTCGAATACTTCGGAATGCCGCGCCGCACCGGCTTCAGGAAAATGTCTTCGCCGAGCTCGACCATGCCGGGCATCACTGCGCTGCCGCCCGTGAGCACCACGCCCGAAGACAGCACCTCTTCGTAGCCCGACTCGCGCACCACCTGCTGCACCAGCGAAAAGATTTCTTCGATGCGCGGTTCGATCACACCGGCCAGCGCCTGCTTGCTCAGCATGCGCGGGCCGCGGTCGCCGAGGCCGGGCACTTCCACCTGCTGGTCCGGATCGGCCAGCAATTGCTTGGCGTAGCCGCTCTCGACCTTGATGTCTTCCGCGTCCTTGGTGGGCGTGCGCAGCGCCATCGCGATGTCGCTGGTAATCAGGTCGCCCGCAATCGGAATCACCGCGGTATGGCGGATCGCGCCGTTGGTGAAGATCGCCACGTCGGTGGTGCCCGCGCCAATGTCGACCAGCACCACGCCGAGCTCGCGTTCGTCCTCGGTCAGCACCGCCTGGCTCGAGGCCAGCGGGTTGAGCATCAGTTGGTCGACCTCGAGGCCGCAGCGGCGCACGCACTTGATGATGTTCTCGGCCGCGCTTTGCGCGCCGGTCACGATGTGCACCTTGGCTTCGAGCCGCATGCCGCTCATGCCGATCGGCTCCTTCACGTCCTGGCCGTCGATCACGAACTCCTGCGGCTCCACCAGCAACAGGCGCTGGTCGCTCGAGATGTTGATGGCGCGCGCGGTTTCCACCACGCGGGCCACGTCGGCGGGCGTGACTTCCTTGTCCTTCACCGCCACCATGCCGCTCGAATTGATGCCGCGGATGTGGCTGCCGGTAATGCCCGTGTAGACGCGGCTGATCTTGCAGTCGGCCATCAGCTCGGCCTCTTTCAAGGCCTGCTGGATGCTCTGCACGGTGGCGTCGATGTTCACCACCACGCCGCGCTTCAGTCCGTTGCTCGGCGCAATGCCGAGTCCGGCCAGCTTGAGTTCACCGCCGGGCAGCACCTCGGCCACCACCACCATCACCTTGGCGGTGCCGATGTCGAGTCCGACAACCAGGTCTTTGTATTCTTTGGGCATTGAATGTCCTCGGTATTCGCTATTTACTTCTTCTTGGTCTTCGGGTCGGTAACGACCGTGGTGACGCCACGAAGGCGCAACGCATAGGCATCGTTGTGGCGCAGATCGGCCCCTTCGACGTCCGCCGCGGTGCGGTGGTATTGGCCCGCGACTTGCGTCACGGTTTTCAGGAAACGTTGCGCACGCGCGGCCACTTCTTCGGGCTGGCCGCGGCCGAGCTCGATTTCGGCGCCGCTGTTCAGCACCACCTTCCAGCTGCCCCGGCTCGAAAGCGTGAGCTCGTCGACGCTGAAGTCGTAGGGCTGGAAGATCGGCGCAATCACGCGGTACATGCCCAGCACCTGGCCGGCCTGTTCGATGGGACCGTCGAGCCGCGGCAGGCGGTCGTCGACCTCGGCCACGTTGGCTTCGAACACATCGCCGAAGCCGTTGATCAGCTTCGAACCCGCCTCGTCGCCCCAGTTGGCCACCGGCACCTGCTCGGTCAGCGTGACGCGCAGCTTGTTCGGAAACTCGCGCCGCACCACCGCCTTGCGCACCCAGGGCACCGACTCGAAAGCCGTTCTCGCGCGGGCGAGATCGACCGTGAAGAAGTTGCCCGAAAGCTGGGGCGCCACATTCGCGCGCAGCGTCACGGCGTTGTTGTGCGTCACGTCGCCGTCGACCTTGATTCCGCCGATGGGAAAGAAAGGCTGCCGCAGCACCCACCATGCGCCCGCCGCCAGCAGCATGAGCGCCACCACCGCGAACGCGAGGTTCGAGACGATGTTCATGAGCTTGACGTCGAATGGCGCCTGGATGCTGTCGGCCATGGCTATTGCGCTCCTCCCGCGGCATCCAGCGAAGCCGAGGCCAGCACGCGCAGGCACAGGTCTTCGTAGGCAATGCCCGATGCGCGCGCCGACATGGGCACCAGCGAATGGCTGGTCATGCCGGGCGAGGTGTTCATCTCGAGCAGGAAGGGCTTGCGGTCGCTGGCGCGAATCATCACGTCGGCGCGGCCCCAGCCGCGGCAGCCGAGCGTGTGGTACGCGGCCAGCGTGATGCGCTGGATCTCGCGCTCCTCGGCTTCGGGCAGGCCGCTCGGGCAGTGGTACTTCACATCGTCGGTGAAGTACTTGTTCTGGTAGTCGTAGGCACCTTCGGGTGCGGCAATGCGCACCACGGGCAGCGCGCGCGCATCAAGCCCCTGGCCGAGCACGGCGCAGGTCACTTCCTCGCCTTCGATGAATTCCTCGCACAGCACATCGGCGTCGTACTTGGCCGAAAGCGCCACCGCCTCCTGCATCTGCGAATAGCCCTCGACCTTCGTCACGCCAATGGACGAGCCCTCGCGCGGCGGCTTCACGATCAGGGGCAGGCCCAGCACGTCGGGCACGGCCCGAATCTGCTCGCGGCTTTGCTGGTCGAACGCCAGGCGCACGTATTTCGGCGTGGGCAGGCCGTCGGCCTGCCAGATGCGCTTGGTCATGACCTTGTCCATGGCCACGCTGGAAGCCATCACGCCCGAGCCGGTGTAGGGAATGCCGAGCAGCTCGAGCGCGCCCTGCACCGTGCCGTCTTCGCCATGCCGCCCGTGCAGCGCGATGAAGCAGCGCGCAAAGCCGTCGCGCCGAAGCTCGACCAGATCGCGTTCCGACGGATCGAAGGCATGCGCATCGACGCCGCGCGAGCGCAGCGCCTCGAGCACGCCGCCGCCCGACATGAGCGAGATTTCGCGCTCGGCGGAGCTTCCGCCGAACAGCACGGCAACCTTGCCGAATTGCTTTGGATCTTGAAGAGTCATTGGGTAACCTCCGCGCCGCGCGATGCGGTGGCAAGCTCGACAACCTTGCCGGGCACCGCGCCGATGGAGCCCGCGCCCATGCAAAGCACCACATCGCCGGCGCGCGCGTTGTCCACAATGGCTTGCGGCATGGCGTTGATGTCGTCCACGAACACCGGCTCCACCTTGCCTGCCACGCGCAGGGCACGCGCCAGCGAGCGGCCGTCGGCAGCCACGATGGGCGGCTCGCCGGCGGCATACACCTCGCCCAGCAGCACCGCGTCGGCATTGCCGATGACCTTGACGAAGTCTTCGAAGCAGTCACGCGTGCGGGTGTAGCGGTGCGGCTGAAATGCCAGCACCAGCCGGCGGCCCGGGAATGCGCCGCGGGCAGCGGCAATGGTCGCAGCCATTTCGACCGGGTGATGGCCGTAGTCGTCGATCACGGTGAATGTGCCCGGCGCGTCCACGCCGGCCTGCCCCTGCACGGCCACGTCGCCGTAGCTCTGGAAGCGGCGGCCCACACCCTTGAAGCCTGCAAGCCCGCGCTGCACCGCTTCGTCGGGAATACCGAGCTCCACCGCCACCGCGATCACCGAGAGCGCGTTGCGCACGTTGTGCTCGCCAGGCAGGTTGAGCACGATGGGCAGGTCGGGCAGCGTGACGCCGTTGCGCCGCTGCGCCGTGAAATGCATTTGCCCGCCCACGGCGCGCACGTCGACCGCGCGCACCTGGGCGCCTTCGTCGAACCCGTAGCTGGTGACCGGGCAGGTGACCTCGCCCACGATGTCGCGCACCGCCGGATCGTCGGTGCACAAGATGGCCACGCCGTAGAACGGCATGCGGTGCAGGAAGTCGACGAACGCCTTCTTGAGCTTCGCGAAGTCGTGCCCGTAGGTTTCCATGTGGTCGGCATCGATGTTCGTGACCACTGCCATCACCGGCAGCAGGTTCAGGAACGACGCGTCCGACTCGTCGGCCTCCACCACGATGTAGTCACCGCTGCCGAGCTGCGCGTTGGCGCCGGCGCTGTTCAGGCGGCCGCCGATCACGAAGGTCGGATCGAGCCCGGCGGCTTCGAGCACGCTCGCCACCAGGCTGGTGGTAGTGGTCTTGCCGTGCGTGCCGGCAATCGCGATGCCCTGCTTCAGGCGCATCAGCTCGGCCAGCATCATGGCGCGCGGCACGACCGGGATGCGCTTCTCGCGCGCGGCCAGCACTTCGGGGTTGTCGGACTGCACCGCCGTGGAGGTCACCACCGCGTCGGCGCCCTCGATGTGCGCGGCTGCATGCCCGACGAAGGTACCGATGCCCAGGCTCGCCAGCCGGCGCAGCGTGGCGCTGTCCGCCAGGTCGGACCCCGTGATGCGGTAACCCAGGTTCAGCAGCACTTCGGCAATGCCGCTCATGCCCGAGCCGCCGACGCCCACGAAGTGAATATGACGAATCGCGTGCTTCATTTGGCAAGCTCCTCGCAGGCGCGGACGACCGCTTCCACTGCATCGGTCTTCTGCATGGTTTTGGCCTTGGCGGCCTTTTCGATCAGCGCGGTGCGCTCGGTTTTCTGTAGCAAATCAGCCAGCAATTCAGGTGTGAGGTCGGTCTGCTGCACCAGCCAGCCGCCGCCCGCATCGACGAGGAAGCGCGCGTTGGTGGTCTGGTGGTCGTCGACCGCCGAAGGAAAAGGCACGAACAGCGCTGCTGCGCCGACGGCCGCGATTTCTGTGACGGTGCTGGCCCCTGCACGCGCGACGATGATGTCGGCGTCGGCATAGGCCTGCGCGGTGTCTTCGATGAACGGCGTGAGCTCGCCCTCGACGCCGGCCGCGGCGTAGTTGGCGCGCAGCTCGTCGATCTGCTTGGCGCCGCTCTGGTGCAGCACCGTGGGGCGCGTGCCCGGCTCGATGCGCGCGAGCGCCTGCGGCACCACGGCATTGAGCGCCTTGGCGCCCAGGCTGCCGCCGACCACCAAGAGGCGCAGCGGCCCGCTGCGGCCCGCAAAGCGCACGGCCGGCGCGGGTTGCGACGTGAACGCCGCGCGCAGCGGATTGCCCACCCACTGCGCCTTCTTCAGCACATTGGGAAAAGCCGTGAACACCCGATCGGCCACGCCCGCGAGCACCTTGTTGGCAAGGCCGGCGACCGAATTCTGCTCGTGCAGCACCAGCGGCTTGTTGAGCAGCACGCTCATCATTCCGCCTGGAAAGGTGATGTAGCCGCCCAGGCCCACCACGACGTCGGGCTTGACGCGGCGCACCACGCCAAGGCTCTGCCAGAAAGCCCGAAGGAGCCGCAGCGGAAGCAGGAACAGCGTGAACGGCCCCTTGCCGCGCACGCCGCCGAACTGGACCGGCTCGAAAGCGAAGCCGCGCGGCGGCACCAGCTTTTCTTCCATGCTGCCGGGCGCGCCCAGCCAGTGCACGCGCCAGCCGCGCTCGCGCAGGGCCTCGGCCACCGCGAGTCCCGGAAAGATGTGGCCGCCCGTGCCGCCGGCCATGACGAGTGCTGTGCGGCTTGTCATATGCGGCCTCCACGCATCAGCACACGATTCTCATAATCGATTCGCAGCACCACCGCCAGGGCCACCAGGTTCATCAGGATGGCCGAGCCGCCGAAGCTCATCAGCGGCAAGGTCAGCCCCTTGGTGGGCAGCGCGCCCAGGTTCACGCCCATGTTGATGAAGGCCTGGAAGCCGATCCACACGCCCACGCCCTGCGCCACGAGCCCCGAGAACACTCGATCCAGAGCAATCGCCTGGCGGCCGATGTGCATGATGCGGCGGGTCAGCCAGAGGAACAGGCCGATGATCAGCAGCACGCCGACCAGGCCGAACTCCTCGCCGATCACGGCCAGCAGGAAGTCGGTGTGCGCCTCGGGCAGCCAGTGCAGCTTTTCGACGCTGCCGCCCAGCCCCACGCCGAAGATCTCGCCGCGGCCGATGGCAATGAGCGAGTGCGAGAGCTGGTAGCCCTTGCCCAGCGCATGCTCCTCGCTCCACGGGTCGAGGTAGGCAAAGATGCGCTCGCGCCGCCACGGGCTGCTGGCCACGATGGTGCCGAAGGCCACCACCACCAGCGCGGCAATGACGAAGAACATGCGCGCGTTCACGCCGCCCAGGAACAGGATGCCCATGGCGATCACGGCAATCACCATGAAGGCGCCCATGTCGGGCTCGGCCATCACCAGCATGCCGACCACCACCACCGCAATGCCCATCGGCAGCACCGCGCGGAAGAAGCGCTCCTTGATTTCCATCTTGCGCACCATGTAGCTGGCGGCATAGAACACCATCGCGAGCTTGGCGAGCTCGGACGGCTGAAAGCGCATGAAGCCCAGCGGCAGCCAGCGCCGCGCGCCGTTCACGTTGATGCCGATGTGCGGAATGAGCACCGCCACCAGCAACAGCAGCGAGGCCACGAAGAGCCAGGGCGCGGAGCGCTCCCACGTCTTCATGGGAATCTGGAAGGCCAGCAGCGCCGCAATGAACGCCACCGCCACCGACGCCGCATGCCGCGTGAGGAAGAACACCGGGCCGTAGCCCGCGCGCGCAAAGCGCGGGTTGTCCGGCAGTGCGATGGAGGCTGAATACACCATCACCAAGCCCCAGGTGAGCAGCGCAACGGTGACCCAGACCAGCGCCTGGTCGAAGCCCAGCACACGCATCGGCGTGGCCTTGGTCTGCGTAACGCCGGCGCCGCCCAGCCGCACCGGCAGGTGCATGGGCAAGGCGTCGATGCCGCTGCGCGCGCGACCGAACCAGCCACCGAAACGGGTGGGCTTGGCGTTGGGCGTGGCGCCGGCGGCTGTGGTGTTCAAACCGGGTCTCCCGAGGAAAAGTCGGAATCGTTCGACGACGAGGCAGCTTCGCGCGGGTTGTCTGCGAGCGTCTGCACGGCTTCGCGGAACACCGCCGCGCGATGTTCGTAGTCCTTGAACATGTCGAAGCTCGCACAGGCCGGTGACAACAGCACGGCATCGCCGGGGTTGGCGCGCGCGGCGGCCAGGTTCACGGCCTCTTCCATCGAGCCCGCATGCATCAGCGAGACGCCGGTGGAAGCCAGGGCCTGCTCGATCAGCGGCGCGTCGCGGCCGATGAGCACCACGGCGCGCGCAAACTGGCGCACCGGCTCGGCCAGCGGCTCGAAGTCTTGCCCCTTGCCTTCGCCGCCGAGGATGACGACCACGCGGCGGTCTTCGCCCAGGCCGCTCAGGGCGGCGGCCGTGGCACCGACGTTGGTGCCCTTGCTGTCGTCGAAGTACTCGACATCGTCCACCAGCGCGATCGGTTCGACCCGGTGCGGCTCGCCGCGGTATTCGCGCAGGCCATAGAGCATGGGGCCGAGCGGACAGTCGGCGGCGCTGGCGAGCGCAAGTGCAGCCAATGCGTTCATGGCGTTGTGGCGCCCGCGAATGCGCAGCGCGTCCGCGGGCATCAGGCGCTGAAGGAAGATTTCTTCTTCCACGACCGCGCCGCGCTTGCGCTTTTGCGTCTCGTCGGCTTCCAACGCACGCACCAGCCAGGTCATGCCGTTGACGCGCTCGATGCCGTAGTCGCCCGGACGCAGCGGCATCGCGCTGCCGAAGGTAACGTGCGTACGGATCTGCGGGCGCTGCAGCTTCACCCTGACGGGCGCAGGCAGCATCGCCATTACGCCCGGGTCGTCGCGGTTGAGCACCATGAGGCCTTGCGCGCCGAAGATGCGTGCCTTCGCGGACGCATACGCGGGCATGTCGCCATGCCAGTCGAGATGATCCTGCGTGAGGTTGAGCACCGTCGCAGCCGTGGGCTCGAAGCCCTGCACGCCGTCAAGCTGAAAGCTGGAGAGTTCGAGCACCCACACGTCGGGCAGCGTCTCGGCGTCGATATGCGAGGTCAGTGTGTCGAGCAGCGTCGGGCCGATGTTGCCGGCCACCGCCACGGTCTTTCCCGCACGTTCGACGAGCTGGCCCGTGAGCGCGGTGACGGTGGTCTTGCCGTTGGTGCCGGTGATGGCAAGCACGGCGGGGGTGTAGCCCTTGGGTGCCGTCGGCTCTTCGATCGGCACCAATGGGAGCTGGGCCGTCGGCTCTTCCTCGACAGCAGCGGACGCCGGATTGGAGGCGGAGATCTCGGCAATCTTGGCAACGAACTCGGCCGCCTCCCGGGCCGCGGTAGGCACGTAGGGCTTGCCGGTGCTCGGGAGCCTTGAAACAGCGGCGGGTGCCGGCGATGGGGCGGGCGCTTCTTGCGTCTCCGCGTTCGGTGCCTCCTCCGAAGGCGGTGAAACAGGAACGCTCAGCGAAGGATCGCGCGGCATGGCTTCCGCCATGGCGGGGGTTTCCGCGGGCTCGCCTTCGGTGGCCGCCTCGGCCGGCGCTTCCGCTGCCTCGGGTGTTGCCGGAGCTTCGGTTGCGTTCGTTGCTTCGGTGGCTTCGGTTGCCGAAGTAGGCTCTGCAGCTTCAGGCGTTTCCGCAGGTACAGCAGCTTCGACCTGTTCGGCCGATTCAGGCACTTCGGCCGCTTCAGGCTCGACAGGCGCAGCGACCGTTAGTTCCACGTCCAGCGCCAATTCGGCCTGCGCTTCAGGCTCCGCAACTTCCACGGGCACTTCCGTAGCGGGCTCGGCTTCGGCCGGTGCTTCGGCCTCGGGCTCCGCTTCCACGACCGGCACTTCGACCGTTCGCAGATCTTGCAGCGCACGCGCAAAGAGATCGAGTTCGCCGCCGACCGGCAGCCCCACGGCGCGCGCCGCATCGACGACCGGCGCGATGGTCGCGGGCGACAGACCCGGCGAACGGTAGACGGCCCGGACCGGCGTGCCTTCGATCAGTGCGGCCGAGAACGGCCCGCCGACGAACGTCACCTCGGGCAACTCCGCCCGCAGCGTTGCAAGCAGCGCGGGCGCCTCGCGCGTATCGGCCACGGTCACCAATGCGCCGTGACGTGCGCACCAGCGCGCCATCGCCAGCCCGGACGCACCAAGGCCGAGGATCAATACGGGGAGGTCTTTCAGGTGTCGCATGTGCCCGTTACCGCAGCTTCAGCGTTGAAAGACCCACGAGGCACAGCAGCATCGTGATGATCCAGAAGCGCACCACGACCTGCGTCTCGCGCCAGCCGCTCTTCTCGAAGTGGTGGTGCAGCGGCGCCATCTTGAGCACGCGCCGGCCCTCGCCGTAGCGCTTCTTGGTGTACTTGAAGTACATGACCTGCGCCATCACCGAGATCGCCTCGACCACGAAGATGCCGCCCATGATGAAGAACACGATCTCCTGGCGCACGATGACCGCGATGGTGCCCAAGGCGCCGCCAAGTGCCAGCGCGCCCACGTCGCCCATGAAGACCTGCGCCGGATGGGTGTTGAACCAGAGAAACGCCAGCCCCGCGCCGGCCATGGCCGAGCAGAACACCAGCAGCTCGCCCGATCCCGGGATGTTGGGGAACAGCAGGTACTTGGAATAGACCGCGCTGCCGGTCACGTAGGCAAACACGCCCAGCGCCGAGCCCACCATCACCACCGGCATGATCGCCAGGCCGTCCAGGCCATCGGTCAGGTTGACGGCATTGCTTGCGCCCACGATCACCAGGTAAGTGAGCACCACAAAGCCGATGCCGCCGAGTGGGTAGCTCACTTCCTTGAAGAAGGGCACCAGCAGGTTGATCTTCGGCGGAAAGTCGAGGTCGAAGCCCGACTGCACCCAGGCAAAGAACAGCTGCAGCACGCGCCAGTTGGAGCTTTCCGAAATGCTGAAGAGCAGGTAGAAGCCGGCGATCAGGCCGACCACCGACTGCCAGAAATACTTTTCGCGCGAGCGCATGCCTTCCGGGTCCTTGCGCACCACCTTGCGCCAGTCGTCGACCCAGCCGATGGCACCGAAGCCCATCGTCACCCACAGCACGATCCAGACGAAGCGGTTCGACAGGTCGAACCAGAGCAGCGTGGCGAATGCAATGGCAAACAGCACCAGCACGCCGCCCATGGTGGGCGTGCCACTCTTGGTCAGGTGCGTTTCCATGCCGTAGCCGCGCACCGGCTGGCCGATCTTGAGCGCGGCCAGTCGGCGGATCACATACGGCCCGGCGACGAGGCCGACCACCAATGCGGTGAGCGCGGCCATCAGCGCACGGAAGGTGAGGTACTGAAAAACGCGCAAAAACCCGAATTCGGGCGAGAGTGTTTGCAGCCACTGGGCCAGGCTCATCAGCATGTTGTCTTGCGCGGCTCATGCGTCATGACCGGCCTCCTTTTGTTGTTGTCGTGATTGCTCGATGGCCTGCACCACCCGCTCCATCTTCATGAAGCGCGAGCCCTTGACCAGCACGCTCCCGACCTGCGGCAGCCGCGCAAGCACGGCAGCATTGAGTGCATCGATCTCCGCGAAGTGCCGCCCATCGCTGCCGCTGCTGCCACCGCCGAATGCGGCAACGCTGTGCGCCGTTTCGGCACCCAGCGCGTACACCGTCTCGATGCCGCGCTGCCGCGCCCAGTCGCCCACCTCGGTATGAAATTCGAGTGCGTGGTCGCCCACCTCGCCCATGTCGCCCAGCACCAGCAGGCGCGGACCGGGCAGCGCTGCGAGCACGTCGATGGCGGCACGCACGGAATCGGGGTTCGCGTTGTAGGTGTCGTCCACGAGCGTGAGCGAATGCCCGCCAGGCAGCACGACCTCGCTCGCCTTGGAACGGCCCTTCACCGGTTCGAATCTGGTGAGACCCGCGGCAATGGTTTCGAGCGAGACGCCGGCTGCAAGCGCGCAGGCGGTGGCCGCAAGCGCATTGACGACGTTGTGCCGGCCCGCAATGTGCAGGCTCGCATCGAAGTCGCCCAGCGGCGTGCGAATGCCGACCTGCCAGGCGCCATGCCCCCAGTCGGCGCGGACCAGCGAAATATCGGCGTCCGCCTGCTCGCCGAAGGTCATGCACCGGGGCGATGCGCCGTCACGTGCCATGTCGTTCCACAGCGCCGTGAACTCGTCGGCATGCGGGAACACGGCGGTGCCGCCCTCCGGCAAGAAGGAAAACACCGCGCCGTTCTCGCGCGCCACCGCGTCGACGGTGGCCATGAACTCGAGGTGTTCGCGCTGGGCGTTGTTCACCAGCGCAATGGTCGGGCGCGCGATAGCGGCCAAGCGTGCAATTTCGCCGGGGTGGTTCATGCCCAGCTCGACCACCGCGTGCTGGTGCTTGGCCCGCAGGCGAAGCAGCGTCAGCGGCACGCCGATCTCGTTATTGAAGTTGCCGGCCGTTGCCAAGGCGCGGTCAGCCCTGAAGGCGACCAGGATGGCCGCGATCATTTGCGTGACGGTGGTCTTGCCGTTGCTGCCGGTCACGGCGATGAGCGGCAGATCGAACTGCGCGCGCCAGCGTGCGCCCAGCGCACCGAGTGCCGCGAGGGAATCGGGCACCTCGAGACCGGCCAGGCCGGCAGCCTCCAAGCCGTGGTGCGCAATGGCGGCCACGGCACCGTGCGCCTTGGCATCGGCCAGGAATTCATTGGCGTCGAAGCGCTCGCCCTTGAGCGCCACGAACAGGTCGCCCTGCGACAGCGTGCGGGTGTCGGTGTGAACGCGGGCAATCGCGGTTCCAGGGTCGCCCACCAGGCGCGAGCCCGGAATCCACTGCTGCGCCTGGGCCAGCGTGAGCATCATCGGCTCGCTCATGCGGCACCTCGCTGGGCGAGCGCGTCTTGCGCGTGGATACGGTCGGAGAACGGAATGCGCTGGCCGGCAATCTCCTGCCAGGCTTCGTGGCCCTTGCCGGCGATGAGCACCACGTCTTGCGGCGCGGCCTGTGCAATGGCGTCGGCAATGGCGGCCGCGCGATCGGGCTGCACCTGGGCCGCTTCGGGGCGTGAAAGGCCGAGCAACACTTGGCTGATGATCGCGTCGGGGTTTTCGCTGCGCGGGTTGTCGCTGGTCACGATCACGCGGTCGGCCTGGCGCTCGGCGACCGCCGCCATCATCGGTCGCTTGATCGGGTCGCGGTCGCCGCCGCAGCCGAACAGGCACCAGAGTGCGCCGCCGCGCTGCTGCGCGAGTGGGCGCAGGCCGGCCAGCGCCTTGTCGAGCGCGTCGGGCGTGTGGGCGTAGTCGACCACGGCCAGTGGCGCGTCCGCACCGGCACTCACGCGCTCCATGCGCCCCGGCACGCTGCCGAGGTTGGCGCACGCCGCCACCGCCTCTGCGAGCGAAAGCCCCAGCGCGCGCAGCGTGCCCAGCACGCCCAGCAGGTTGGCCACGTTGTACTGGCCGATCAGTCCGGTCGAGATGCGCTCGACGGCATCGGTGCCGTGCTCGGCCACCGAGAACTGAAGCCCCTGCGCGTCGTACCCCACGTCGCGTGCCATCAATCGCGCTGGAGAACCGGCGGCAGAAACAGTCCAGACGTCGAGCGCGCCGACGCCGGCTTCGATCAGGTTGGCGCAGAGGCTTGCGCCGTGCACGTCGTCGATGTTGATCACCGCGGCGCGCAATGCGGGCCAGCGGAACAGCTCGGCCTTGGCTTGCCAGTAGGCCTCCATGCTGCCGTGGTAGTCGAGGTGGTCCTGCGTGAAGTTGGTGAACACGGCCACTGCAATGCGCGCACCATCGAGCCGCCGCTCCGCAATGCCGATCGACGATGCCTCGATGGCGCAGGCGCCGAAACCGCGCTCCACCAGCGCGCGCAGTTCGCGCTGCATCATCACCGGATCGGGTGTGGTGAGGCCGGTATACGTGAGCGCCGGCGGCACGCCGATGCCCAGCGTGCCCATGACCGCGCAGGGCGACGGCACGCTGCGCTCGGCGCTGCCGTCGAGCCTCAAGGTGCGAACGCCGCCGGGCACGGTCAAGGTGGACAGTGCTTCGGCCAGCCACCATGCGATGGACGTCTTGCCGTTGGTGCCCGTGACGGCCAGCAGTTCGAGCGCGGCCGAAGGGTTGCCATAGAAAGCGGAAGCGATCGGGCCCGTCGCGGCCTTGAGGCCCGGATAGCTTGCAATGCGGTCGCTGAACTCGCCTTGGTCGAAGCCGAAAGAGTCCACGCCCTCGTGCTCGACCAGGCAGGCCGCAGCACCTTGCGCCAGTGCGGCGGCCACGTGCTTGCGGCCATCCGTCGCAGCGCCGGGCCAGGCGATGAAGCCGTCGCCCGCGCCCACCGGCCGGCTGTCCGCATGCAGCGCACCCTGCACGCGCTCCTGGAGCCAGAGCGCGGCGAGCTGGGGGGAAGTGAGTGTCAGCATGCTCAGAAGCTCTCGTCGACGCCTTGCGTCACCACCAGGGGTTTGACCGCGAGATCGGGCGCAACGTTCATCATGCGCAGGGTCTGCTGCACGACTTCGCTGAAAACAGGCGCGGCGGCCACGCCGCCGAAGTACTGGCCGTCGCTCGGCTCGTCGATCATTACGCCGACGATGATGCGCGGCTTTTCTATGGGCGCCATGCCGGTGAACCACGCGCGATATTTGTTGCTTGCGTAACCTTTGCCAACCTGCTTGTGCGCCGTGCCCGACTTGCCGCCGACCGAGTAGCCGATGGTCTGTGCGCGCGTGCCGGTGCCGCCCGGCCCTGCGGCCATCTGCAGCATCTTGCGCACCGCCAGCGCGTTAGAGGGCGAAAACACCCGCACGCCGACGGGCGGCTCGTTGCTCTTCAGAATGGTGACCGGAATGATCGCGCCGTCGTGCGCGAAGGCTGTGTACGAATGCGCCATTTGAAACAGCGACGCCGACAGGCCGTAGCCGTAGGCCATGGTGGCCTGCTCGACCGGCTTCCAGGTCTTCCAGGGGCGCAGCCGGCCGGTCACCGCGCCGGGAAACTGGATCTGCGGCTTCTGGCCGTAGCCAAGGGCGGTGTAGGTGTCCCACATTTCGTGCGGAGACATCTTCTGCGCGATCTTCAGCGCGCCGACGTTGCTCGACTTCTGGATCACGCCTTCGACCGTGAGCGTGCCGTAGTTGTGCGTGTCGCTGATGGTGAAGCCGCCCATCTGGTAGCGGCCTGGCGAGGTTTCGATGAGCGTGGACGGCTTCACGCGGCCGGCCTCCAGCGCCATGGCCACGGTGATCGGCTTCATGGTCGAGCCGGGCTCGAAGGTGTCGGTGAGCGCGCGGTTGCGCAGTTGCTCGCCGGTGAGGTTCTGGCGCTTGTCGGGCACGTAGCTCGGGTAGTTGGCCAGCGCCAGCACCTCGCCGGTCACGGCGTCGAGCACCACCACGCTGCCGGCCTTGGCGCGGCGCGCGGTTACTGCGTCGCGCAGCTTTTGATAGGCGAAGAACTGCACCTTGCTGTCGACGCTGAGCTGGATGTCCTTGCCGTCGACCGGCGGCACCTGCTCGCCCACGCCCTCGACCACGCGGCCCAGGCGGTCCTTGATGACGCGGCGCGAGCCGGCCTTGCCGGCCAGCTCCTTGTTGAAGGAAAGCTCGATGCCTTCCTGTCCGTTGTCTTCGACGTTGGTGAAGCCCACCACGTGCGCGGCGGCCTCGCCTTCGGGGTACTGGCGCTTGTATTCCTTGCGCTGATAGATGCCCTTGAGGTTGAGCGCGGCAATCTGCTTGGCAATGGGCTCGTCGACCTGCCGCTTGATCCAGACGAAAGTCTTGTCTTCGTCCTCCAGCTTCTTGTCGAACTCCTTCTGCGGCATCTCGAGCAGCTTGGCCACCTGCTTGAGCTTGGCGCGCACCTCGGGGTCGTCGCGCTCGATGTCTTCCGGAATGGCCCAGATGCTGGGCGCCACCACGCTGGAAGCCAGGATGAGTCCGTTGCGGTCGAGAATGCGCCCGCGATTGGCCGGCAGCTCCAGCGTGCGCGCAAAGCGCACTTCGCCCTGCCGCTGGAAGAAGCTGTTGTTGAAGACCTGCACGTACGCAGCCCGGCCCGCCAGCACGACGAAGCCGAGCGCAATGCCGGCCACGATGAACTTGCTGCGCCAAACCGGCGTCTTGCTCGCGAGCAAGGGGCTGGTGGTGTAGCGAACGCTGCGGCGACTCATCGCTGGGGCCTCGCTGCGGTGGGCTTTGGCGCGGGGCCGGCCGGCGGCGCGGGCGGCGGGGCCACCACGGCCGGAATCACCGTGCCGTCGGGCCGCACGTATTGCGTGATGGCCGGCGTGGTGGTGCGCATCTGGAGCTGCTCCTTGGCGAGCTTTTCAACGCGCAGCGGCGTAGCCTGCGCGCGCTTTTCCACTTGCAGGCGGTCGTGGTCGAGCTCGAGGCGGCGCGCTTCCTGCTGCGAACGGTCGAGCTCGGTGTACAGCTGTCGTGACAGGTACTGCGTGTGCACGAGGTACAGCGCCGTTGCAACGACGGCCAGCAGCAGGAGCAGGTTGAGGCGTGTCATGTCAAACAGCCCCGGTGCGCTCTGCCACGCGCAAGATGGCGCTGCGCGAGCGCGGGTTGCCGCTCACCTCTTCGGCCGAGGGCTTGATGCGCTCGAGCGCATTGAGCTTCATCACCTTGGGCGCTGCAAAAGGCGCACGACGGTCGTACACCTCCTTGGAGTGCTTGGCGATGAACTGCTTCACGATGCGGTCTTCCAGCGAGTGGAAGCTGATCACCGCGAGCCGACCGCCGGGCTGCAGCACCGAAAGGCTAGCCTCTAGCGCCTGTTGCAGCTCTTCAAGCTCGGCGTTGATGAAAATCCGAAAAGCCTGAAATGTGCGCGTTGCAGGGTTCTGGCCCTGCTCGCGGGTTTTGACCGTGCCAGCCACGAGCTCGGCCAGTTCGGTGGTGGTTGAAATTGCGCCCCGTTCTTGTCTGCGAGCAACAATCGCCTTTGCAATCTGAACAGCAAACCGTTCTTCGCCATAGTCACGGATCACCTCTGCAATCTGCTGAAGTTCGGCCGTTGCCAGCCATTCGGCCACGCTCTCGCCGCGCGTGGTGTCCATGCGCATGTCGAGCGGGCCGTCGAAACGAAAACTGAAACCGCGCACCGGGTTGTCGATTTGCGGCGAACTCACGCCCAGGTCCATCAGCACACCCGCCACGCTGGCATCGGGCAATTCACCCAGCGAACGGAATCCCTGGTGCCGGATGGAAAAACGCGCATCCGAGATGCGCGCTGCTTCGGCCACCGCTTCCGCATCCTTGTCGAATGCGATCAGCCTGCCTTCCGGAGCCAGCCTCGCGAGAATGGCGCGCGAATGCCCTCCGCGCCCGAACGTCGCGTCCACGTAGGTGCCGGTCGCCGCGGTGCTGCCGGAAAGAAGGGCTTCCACCGCTTCGTTCAGCATCACGGTTGTATGAATCCATGGAGTATTCACACAAGCCCTCAGAACGCGAAGTCCTGAAACACATCGGGCATCTCGCCCTGGGTGGCCTCGGCCTCCTTGGCCTCGTAGGTGGCCTTGTCCCAGAGCTCGAAATGGTTGCCCATGCCCAACAACAGCGTCTCGCGCGTGATGCCGGTGGCCGCACGCAGTTCGGGCGAAACGAGGATGCGGCCGGTGCCGTCCATCTCGACGTCCATGGCGTTGCCGAGGAAAACGCGCTTCCACCACTGTGCCGACATCGGCAGTGCGGCGATGCGCTCGCGGAATTTCTCCCACTCGGGACGGGGGAACACCATGAGGCACCCGTGCGGGTGCTTGGTGATGGTGAGCTGGCCGTTCGCCGTCGCGCTCAGGACGTCACGATGCCGGGTCGGCACGGAGAGCCGCCCCTTGGCATCGAGACTGAGCGATGAAGCGCCTTGAAACACGACCAGGACCTTTGTGTTGGGAAGGCCGTGGCACCCGAAAGGGGCACCATCCGCACTTTTTCCCACTTAACTGCACTTTTTTGCACTGTAGCAGGAAACACTTCACGCGCAACTGGTCGTTGGTGGTATTTTTTGTAATGGAATCAACGACTTAGCGCCGATTTCCAAACCTGGAAATCGGCGAATTTCGTTGAAAAAGAAGTACTTAGCTCACGCAATGAATGTAATGCGTGAAGCGCAACCCCGTAACAGGGGCTACAAAGCGGGCTTCAGAGGATGAAGCGCGAAAGGTCTTCGTCGTGACTTAGTGCCGCAAGGCGCTCGTCGACGTAAGCGGCATCGATGCGAATGGTCTGTCCACCGATGCGGGTGGCATCGAAGCTTACCTCATCGAGCAGGCGTTCCATCACGGTCGACAAACGGCGTGCGCCGATGTTCTCGGTGCGCTCGTTCACTTCGAATGCAATAGCCGCCAGGCGGTTGACACCCTCCGGCGTGAACTCGAGCGTGACGCCTTCGGTGGCAAGCAGCGCCTGGTACTGCTTCACGAGTGAAGCGCGCGTTTGCGTGAGGATGCTTTCGAAGTCCGCCACCGAGAGCGACTGCAGCTCGACGCGGATCGGAAAGCGCCCCTGCAGCTCGGGAATCAGGTCGCTCGGCTTGCTCAAGTGGAACGCGCCGCTCGCAATGAAGAGCATGTGGTCGGTGCGCACCACGCCGTACTTGGTGGTGACGGCCGTGCCCTCGACCAGCGGCAGCAGGTCGCGCTGCACGCCCTGGCGCGACACGTCGGAGCCCTGGGCTTCGCTGCGCGTGGCGACCTTGTCGATCTCGTCGATGAAGACGATGCCGTTCTGCTCGGCATTGGTGATGGCCTGGGTGCGAATTTCGTCTTCGTTCACCAGCTTGGCCGCCTCTTCGTCGATCAGCAGGCGCATGGCCTCGGCGATCTTGAGCTTGCGCGTCTTGCGCTTGCCGCCGCCGCCCAGCTGGCCGAACATGCCGCGCAACTGCTCGGTCATTTCCTCCATGCCCGCCGGGCCCATGATCTCGAGCGGAGCGCGGGTTTCGGCAAGGTCGAGCTCGATCTCCTTGTCGTCGAGCTGGTGCTCGCGCAGCTTCTTGCGGAAGGCCTGCCGAGTGGGGTTGGGGCCGTCCAGCGCCGGCGTGGCGCCGTCGCTGCCGCGCGCGGGCGGCAGCAGCACGTCGAGAATGCGGTCTTCGGCAGCGTCTTCCGCGCGGGCGCGCACCTTGACGCTCTCGGCTTCGCGCGTCTGCTTGACGGCAATCTCGGCCAGGTCGCGAATGATCGAATCGACGTCCTTGCCCACATAGCCCACCTCGGTGAACTTGGTCGCTTCCACCTTGATGAACGGCGCGTCGGCCAGCCGCGCGAGCCGGCGTGCAATTTCGGTCTTGCCCACGCCCGTGGGGCCGATCATGAGAATGTTCTTCGGCGTGATCTCGGTGCGAAGCTTTTCTTCGACCTGCTGGCGGCGCCAGCGGTTGCGCAGCGCAATGGCCACGGCGCGCTTGGCGGCTGGTTGTCCGACGATGTGGTTGTCGAGCTCGGAGACGATTTCCTGCGGGGTCATGGACATGGTCAGAGCGCTTCCACCGTGTGGTTCATGTTCGTGTAAATGCAGATTTCGCCGGCTATCGCGAGCGATTTGCGCACAATTTGCTCAGCTGTCAGGTCGGTGTTGTCGATCAGCGCCTTGGCGGCCGACTGCGCATAAGCACCGCCCGAGCCGATGGCAATCACGCCGTCTTCGGGCTCCAGCACGTCGCCGTTGCCGGTGATGATGAGCGAGGTGGTGGCGTCGGCCACGGCCAGCATGGCTTCGAGCTTGCGCAGCACGCGGTCGGTGCGCCAGTCTTTGGTGAGCTCGACCGCGGCGCGGGTCAGGTGGCCCTGGTGCTTTTCGAGCTTGGCCTCGAAGCGCTCGAAGAGCGTGAAGGCGTCGGCCGTGGCGCCGGCAAAGCCAGCCAGCACCTTGCCGTGATAGAGCCGTCGCACCTTGCGCGCCGTGCCCTTGATGACGATATTGCCGAGAGTGACCTGCCCGTCCCCGCCAATGGCGACTTGGTCGCCCTGGGGGGTCTTGCGGCGCACGCTCACGATGGTGGTGCCGTGAAACTGTTCCATCGAAGCCATCTGGGGACTCTCTGGGGCAATGCAACCCCGTGCGCGCCAACTCGCCGCGCCGGGGCTAGTTCTTGCGGACGGCCACCGTGGCGTGGTCGGCAATGCCCACCAGGTCGAACAGCGCCCCAATCAGGCGGTGGGCGTCCACGAACTGGACCCGCTCACCCTGGGCGTCGCGCGCGCGCACCCAACTCAGCAGCGTGCCGGCGGCGGCAAGGTCCATGCGCAGCAGCGCCGCACATGAGATAACCGGCGCGGTGGTGTTGCGCAGGTCGACATCCAGCCGCTGCAGGCTCGAATGCGCCTCGCCGCGCAGGTCGCCGGCCAAGGCGGCAAAGCCGCTGTCGGTCGAAGGAAAGCTGTCCGATTCGCCGTTGACGGACAACAGCGACCACACGGAGCCGGAGCCCGAACGGCCCGCCTCCGGCGCCTCGATCGTGGTGCATTCGCCGTTCGGGTCTTGCCAGGCGGGAGGCGACACCTCGTAGGTGATGCAGTAATTGAGCGCCACCAGTTCGAAGTCGTCCGGCAGGTTCATCATGCGCAGCGTTGCCAGGTGCAACTGCCACCACACGTCTTCGGTGCGGCGCTCGTTGTTGGGCGTGGCCTCTGCCAGTACGGCAAGCAGTTTGGCCGAGCCGATGAAGCGCAACTTGACCGGCGAATTCGCCCAGTGGGTGAACAGCACGCGCAGCGGCGAGACGGCATCGGCCTCGACAGCGGTCAGCGCGCGCCAGTCGAGCGTCCAGATGGGGCCCGCCTGCGACAACGCACGTGTGAGATTGACCAGCCCATCGCGCGACAGGCGAGCGGGGCTGGTCCAGTCGGCAGCCGCCGAAGCCAGTTCGGCGTGCTCGCTGGCGGCTACCGCCTGCACGTCGCGCGCCAGTTCGTCGAGCGGCACCCAGTCCGGGCCCATGCGCTTCATGCGCTGTGCGTAGCGCATTCGGGCGGCGGCAAACCGGGTGGCATCGCCGGTGGCGCGGTACAGGTCGAACAAGGCGCGCCAGCGCGTCTCGTCGCGCTCGGCGGCGGCGTGGTCGCCCTCGGCGCCGGCACTCTCGGAGGCCAGGGCCTGCAGAAGAATGGCTTCGGCGCCGGTGTCGTCGCCATGCGCGAAGCGGATCACGGCCTCTTCGAGCGCGCTGTCCCGCGCGAGTCGTGCGGTGAGCAGCGAGGTGTCGTCGACTGCCGCGCTGGCCGGGATGCTGGCAGAAAAGGGAACGGCCGCGTGGGCCGAAGCAGGAGTCTCGGCGGCGGGGGCAGCGGCCGGCGCGGCAGGCGCGGCCCTGAAAGAAGGTGCCGCGAGCAGGCTGGCCACTTCGGCCTCGTCCATCGGCGGGGGCAACGTCTCGGCGCCGGCCTCGGGCGGCGCATTGGCCAGCACCTCGCCATTGGGGCCGCGGCCCTTCCACCACTGCTGCGACATCTGCTCCTCGATCTCGTCGATCTTCTTGAGCGTGAGTGCGCGGCCCTCGGACTTTTCCGTGGTGGTGTTCAGGTTGAAGGACGACGGCGTCACCGTTCCTTCAAAGGCATGGGCGGCCGCTTCGCGCTGCCGCAGCTTGCGGAGCATGTCGAACTCGCGCCGGCGCACAAAGTCGTTGCGCTGGCGCCGCTCGATCATTTCCTTGAGCATTTCCCGGCTGTAGGCCTGGTCGGGCAGCGTGGAATCGGCGGCCGCATTCAGCTCCGACCAATCCTTCAGCGGATTGCGGACGAACTTCGCCACCTTGGAAAGGAGGCGGCTCGTTTCTTCCTTAGCCATCTACAGGAATCTCGAGGCGAACTGGGCTCTTGCAATCTTTCCGTTCAGTCCCCGAACATCTTCTGCTTGAGTTCGCGGCGCTGCTGCGCTTCGAGCGACAGCGTGGCCGTGGGGCGAGCCAGCAGGCGGCCGACGCCGATGGGTTCGCCGGTTTCGTCGCAGTAGCCGTAGTCGCCCGCATCGATGCGCTGGATCGACTGCTCGATCTTCTTGAGCAGCTTGCGCTCGCGGTCGCGCGTGCGCAGCTCGAGTGCGTGCTCTTCCTCGATGGTGGCACGGTCGGCCGGATCGGGCACCACCACGGTGTCTTCGCGCAGGTGCTCGGTGGTTTCACCGGCGTTTTCGAGAATGCCGCGCTTGAGCTCGACCAGCTTCAGGCGGAAGAACGCCATCTGCTTTTCGTTCATGTACTCGGAGTCGGGCATGGCGATGACCTCGGCGTCGGTCAACTCGGCAGCCGACTTGGCTTTCCAGTTGTTGGCGAGCTTCGGGTCCTTCTTGACCGCCACGGGAGGCGGCGGCACCAGCGCATTGGAGGGCGCCTGCGAGAAAGAAGACTTGGCAGCGGTGGAAGCCACCGATTGCGGCATGGAAGGCACGGTCAGCTGCGACAGCCGGGACACGCGGCCACCTCGCGCGGGGGCGGGTGCGGCGGTCTGAGCGGGCATCGAAGGTGTCGCCGTGGCGGAAGAAGAGGCGGCAGCCGTTTTTTTCATTGGTATCGGAGGAGCAGAAGTAACGGCAGCAGTGCGGCCGACAGTTTTGGATGGCGGTAGACCCGCATCTGCAGTTTTGGTTGCACTCCTGGCCGGGGCGGATGCCTCCGGCGGCGCAGCAGACTTTGCAGGCTTGGCGGGCTTCTTTGCAACGGTCGCGGCCTTGGCCGTTGGCGTTGCTGGCTTCTTTGGAGCGCTTTTTTCTTTCGTGGCCGGAGCCTTTGCAGCGGAAGAAATCTTTTTTGCCGCGGGTACAGCCGGCTTTGCAGCCACCGCTTTGGTGGCGGCGGACTTGGTTGCTGGCATTGCCTTGGCGGCGGGTTTCTTCACGGTGACTGGCTCCTTGAACGAACTGGAACGCGCTTTCACTGGGTGTCTCCTCCCAAGGGAACCACTGCGGGGTTAAGGCCCCGGGCTCCACATTGTCGGAGTGCTCGCAGCGACGAACCCCGGGGTTATACCCCCGAAAGCCCGCCAGAAACTTGCGGCGCCCCCTGCCGTAAGCCACATCTCGCTCTTAAAACGAAAGCGTGGCTGCCGGAACAGGCGCGCGATTGTATAGAGAACTCAAAACAGAAGGGAGATGTACCTGCAAACCGCTTACGTCCGTTAGCATCCCCGGCGTTGCCGGAGGGGGCAACAAGACCTGCCGAGCCCATCGGGCCCTGCGGATCGATTCGACCATTCATACAAAAGAGAAGAAATCTTGAGCAAAAAAGCAGTTTTGGGCACGCTGGCCGCAGCCATCGCCGTTGCCTATGGTGGCAGCACGTGGTGGGCGGGCTCCAAAGTCAAGTCCAGCTACGAAGCCGCCCTGGAGGAGTTGCCGAAGCAGACCGCGCTGGTGCGCGTGATCGATCGCAAATACGAAAGCGGATTCTTCGGTGCGGTCAGCACCGTGACCTTCGAGTTCGGTTGCGCCGCCGATACGGCCGCCGCGCAGGTGCCCGCTGTCGCCAAGCCCGCCGAGCCGGGCGAAGAGGACGACGAAGAAGCCGATGCCGAGAGCACGCCGTTCAAGCCCGTGCGCATTACCGTGCGCGACACCATTCGCCACGGCCCGATTGCCGGCGGCACGCTGGCCGCGGCCACCATCGACAGCGAACTAGTGCTCGACGTGAAGGCCCAGGCCGAAGCCGAAAAGCTCTTCGGCAAGGCCAAGCCCCTGACCGCCCACACCAAGGTGGCGTTCAACGGCGGCTACGCAACCGACCTGACCGTCGCGCCCATCAAGCTGGCCGAAGAAGGCAAGGGACAGTTCACCTGGCAAGGCGCGCAAATGCGCGCCGAGATGAATGGCGACCGTACCCAGGTGAACTACAGCCTGGCAATGCCCGGCCTTGACCTGACCGACACGCGCACCGGCGTGACCCTGAAAATGGGCAAGCTGGCCGGCAAGGCCGACATGAACAAGAGCGAAGGCTGGATCCTGGCCACGGGCAAGACCGAAGCCCGGCTCGACAGCTTCGAGTTCTCGGCGCCCAAGGGTCTGGGCGCCAGCGGCAGCGGCAAGCCCCTGCCCGCCGTGCTGCTGCAGAACATCGACATGATTGCCGATGCCAACATCAAGGACGGGCTCTACGAATCGATCGGCACCATCAAGGGCACCGGCAAGGTCGGCGAAACGAAGATCGACAAGTTCGAGATGACCAGCGGCGGACGCCGCATTCACGCAGCCGGCTACAAGAAGCTGGCCGACGCGTGGATGCAATCGGCCGCCATCAACGGCTGCGGCAAGGGCGGCGGCAAGGCCTCCCAGGCCGCCATGCAGGCGCTGATGGACCAGCTCGCCCCCGACCTCAAGGCCATGGCCAAGTACAACCCCGAGCTCGGGCTGGACAAGATGCTGGTCGAAATCGGCGGCAAGCGCGGCGAAATCAGCTACACGGCCGGCCTGGTCGGCGTGACCGACGAAGACCTGAAGGAACCCGGAATGGCGCTCCTGATGAAGCGCGGCGTGCTCAAGGCCAGCGTGCGGCTGCCGATGCAATGGCTGGAGCAGGTTGCCGCCACCGGCGCCGAGAGCGGCCAGCTGCCGCCGCCTGAAATGGTGGCCGGGCTGGTCGAGCAAGGCGAAGGCATGGGCTTCGTCAAGCGCGACGGCACCGACATCACGAGCCAGGTCGAATACAGCGAAGGCAACCTGAAGGTCAACGGCAAGCCGCTGGGCGGCATGGCCGGCAAGTAAGCTTCGGCTGAACAAAAAAAAGGCGCTGCCCCTCGGGGCAGCGCCTTTTTTATTGGCTGGCCTCAGTGCCGGCAGCGCGCTGTCACACCAGACACTGCTCGAGCCCCTGCTCCAGTATTTCGCGCGGCAGCTCGATGCCGATGAACACCATGCGGCTCTGGCGCGCTTCGTCCTTGCCCCACTCGGGGCCCAGGTCGCTGCCCATCAGTTGGTGCACGCCCTGGAAAATTACCTTGCGCTCGGTGCCCTTCATGCTCAGCACGCCCTTGTAGCGCAGCATGCGCGGACCGTAGATATTGACGATGGCACCCAGAAAATCCTCCAGCTTGGCCGGGTCGAAGGGGCGGTCGGCCTTGTAGACGAAGCTCTTCACGTCGTCGTCCGTGTGGTGATGGTGGCCGTGCCCTTCGTGCTTGTGCGAGGGGTGGTCGCAATGCTCGCCATGCGCGTGGTCATGGTCGTGATGGTCGTGGTCGTCTTCCTTCAGGAAGTCCGGATCGATGTCGAGCTTGGCGTTCAGGTTGAAACCGCGCAGGTCGAAAATGTCTTTCAGCGGCACATCGCCGAAATGCGCCTTTTGCTGCGGCGCGCGCGGGTTCATGTGCTTCAGGCGGTGAATCAGCGCCTCGGTTTCCTCGGCCGACACCAGTTCGCTCTTGCTGATGAAGATCTGGTCGGCAAAGCCCACCTGGCGGCGCGCTTCCTGGCGGTCGTTGAGCTGCTGCGGCGCATGCTTGGCATCGACCAGCGTCAGGATCGAGTCGAGCAAATAGCTCTCGGCAATCTCGTCGTCCATGAAGAAGGTCTGCGCCACGGGGCCGGGGTCGGCCAGGCCGGTGGTCTCGATCACCACGCGGTCGAAGTCGAGCAGGCCCTGGCGCTTCTTGGCGGCCAGCAGTTGCAGGGCTTCGCGCAGGTCTTCGCGAATGGTGCAGCAGACGCAGCCGTTGCTCATCTGCACGATCTGCTCTTTCGATTCGGTCACGAGAATGTCGCTGTCGATGTTCTCTTCGCCGAACTCGTTCTCGATCACCGCAATCTTCTGGCCGTGGGCCTCCGTCAGGATGCGCTTGAGCAGCGTGGTCTTGCCCGAGCCTAGAAAGCCGGTGAGGATGGTGGCGGGAATAAGGGCCATGGTGTGCTCCGAAAGCGGAAAACTGGGAAGAAGAAAAACTGGAGAGGCAGTTTAGCCAATGCCACTCAGTTGCGTTGGCGCGGGGTCAAGCCGGCTTTTTCACCACCACCAGGCCCTTGAGGTATTCGCCCTCCGGGAACTCGATGGTCATCGGGTGATCGGGCGCCGCGCCAAGGCGTTCGCTGATGTAACCGTCTACTTGCGCGTCGATACCCGCCGAAGCCACGATCTTGTGAAAAAGATCGGCGCTGATGCCGCCCGAGCATGAAAAAGTCAGCAGCACGCCGCCGGGCTCCAGCAGCTTGAGCGCAAGGCGGTTGATGTCCTTGTAGGCGCGGGCCGCGCGGTCGGCATGGGCCGCGGTGGGCGCAAACTTGGGCGGGTCGAGCACGATGGCGTCGAAGGTGCGGCCCTGTTCGATGAACTCGCGCAGCACGGTGTTGACGTTGGCGTCCAGAAACTCGGCTTTCACGCCCGAGCCCTCGCCGCCGAAGCCGTTCAGCGCCAGGTTGGCCCGCGCTTTTTCGAGCGCCGGCTGCGAAGAATCCACCGACACCAGCTCCGCGCCATCCATTGCGCCCGCGGCCTGCAGCCCCGCAAGCGCCGCCACGGTAAAGCCGCCGGTGTAGCAAAAGCAGTTGAGCACGCGCCTGAAGCGCCGGTGCTGCGCCAACTCGGCAAAGCGCTGGCGGCTGTCGCGCTGGTCGAGGTAGAAGCCGGTCTTGTGGCCGGTCGCAATGTCGAGCGACAGCTTCCAGCCATGCTCGCGAATCGTCATTTCGGTGGCGCCCTCCCCGCGCAGCCAGCCCGTGACGGGCTTCAGGCCCTCGCGCTCGCGCCCGCTGGCGTCGGAACGCTCGTAGAGCTTCTGCAGCCCGGTCGCCTCGAGCAGCGCGTCGGCAATGGCAGCCTTCCAGCGCTCGACGCCGGCCGACAGGAACTGCGCCACCAGCGTGTCTCCGTAGTGGTCGACGATGAGGCCCGGCAGCCCATCGGCCTCGCCGTGGATCAGCCGCACACCGTCGCTCTGCAGGTCGAAAAGCCCCCTGGCGGCCACGGCGCGGGCGCACACCGAGGCCAGGAATGCGGCATCGATGCGCTGCGTTTCGACAAAGCTCCAGGCCCGCGCGCGGATCTTGGAAACCGGGCTGAACGCCGCCCACGCCAGGAAGGCGCCGTCATGCGATTCAACCCGCACCGTTTCGCCCGAATCAGCGCCGCCGCGTGCAATGGCGGATTCGAAGATCCAGGGGTGGCGGCGCTGCAGCGAGCGCTCTTTGCCGGGCTTGAGGCGGAGGGTTTTCATTTTTTGGTGTCGTCTTTTTTGGGCTTGGCCCGCGCACTTGCTTCGGCGCGTGCCTGTGTATCCGTGCTCTCGGGCCGGGCCTGCGCGCGCGGGTGGGCCGCGTCGTAGGCCTTGGCAAGGTGCTGAAAATCCAGCCGGGTATAGATCTGCGTGGTGGCAATGTTGGCGTGGCCCAGCAGCTCTTGCACGGCGCGCAGGTCACTGCTCGACTGGAGCACGTGGCTCGCGAACGAATGCCGCAGCATGTGCGGATGCACCGGCGCTGCAAGTCCGGCCTTCAGGCTGCGCTCGCGCAGCAGCTTCCACACGGCATGCGAGGACATCCGCAGGCCCTTGCTGTTGATGAAAAGCGCCGCGGCGCCCGCCGGATCCCGCAGCCCGGCCGTGGCCAGCGCCGGGCAATCGCCACGCACCGCGAGCCAGTCGCGCAGCGCCTCGGCCGCCTTGCTGCCCAGGGGCACGATGCGCCGTTTGCTGCCTTTGCCGAGCACGTTGGCTTCCATCGCGTCCAGGTCGACCCAGCCGAGCGCCGTGTTGCTGGCGCGCGCATCCAGGCCGGTGAGTTCGCTCACGCGCAAGCCGCAGCCGTAGAGCACCTCGACGATGGCGCCGTCGCGCGCCTCGGTCCAGGGGTCGGCCTCGGGGTCGTAGGTTTCGGCGAGCCGCACCGCGTCGTCGACCGCCAGCGCCTTGGGCAACGGCCGCGCGGCCTTGGGCGCATGCACGTCCTGCACGGGGTTGAAGCCCACCAGCCCCTCGTTGCCGAGCCAGCGGTAGAAGCTGCGCCAGCAAGAAAGCACCAGCGCAATGCCGCGCGGCTCGCGGCCGGCGCTGTGCAGCTGCGCCATCCAGCGCCGGATGTGCGCGGTTTGCACGCGGTCCAGCGCAAGCCCGGCCTCGGCGGCGTTGGCCGAGAGCGCCTGCAGGTGGATGGCGTAGAGCTCGACCGTGCGCGCCGCCAGCCGGCGCTCCACGCGCACGTGCTCCAGGTATTTTTCTACCCAGTGCGTGTCGGTCGTCTCAGTGGAGGTAGCCATTGAACGCATTGTTCACGACAGCCAAAGGCTCGCGCAATGCGCCCTTGAAAACCATGCCCCAGCGCTGCCAGCAGCGCGTGCTGGCAGCGGCGTACTGAACGTCGAAGTCCTTGTCGAAACCGGCGGCCCGCACCAGCCGCTCCACGCGCCACAGGTGGTAGGGCTCCGACACCACGATCACGCTGCGAATGCCCGCCGCCTGCAGCAGGGGGCGCGACAACGCAAGATTCAGCCGGGTGGACGTGGAAGCCGGCTCCAGCAGCAGCGGGCCGGCATAGCCTTCGGCGCGCGCATGCTGCTGCATGACCTCGGCTTCGATGCGGCCGTCTTCCTTGTCGACACCGCCCGAGAGCACCAACTGCTTCACGCGGCCCGCGTTGGCCAGCGCAATGCCGGCGTCGACCCGGCCAGTCAGGCACGGGTTGGGCTTGCCCCGCAGGTAGGCGCGATTGCCCAGAATCAGTGCGGCATCGGCCGCGCGCTGGGGCGGGTTGTCGAGCGTTTCAGCCGCGCGCCGCCAAATAATGGCCGCAATGGCCAGGTACGCCAGCAGCCCGCCAAGCAGCACCGTCCACAGCACGGGCCGCACGGCCCGCCAGGACCGGTGCCGCCCGCTCAAGGCCGCAGCCGCGACAGCGCGCCCGAGGCCAGTTCGGCGATGCGCTCGAGAAAGTCAGTGCCCATTTCGGCGTTGAAGCGCTGTGCATCCGGAGAGGCCAGCACCAGGAGGCCGAAGGCCGGCGACTCGGCATCGGGCCGCAGCGGAATCAGCGCAATCGACATGGCGCCGGCCGGCTCGGGCAGCCAGTTCGCCGCCTCGAAGCCCGAGTTGAGCCCGCAATAAGGCGAAGTGAGCGAGGTGGCCAGCGCCTTCACGTCGTCGCTCACCCACTGGGCGTAGGCCTCGTTGAGGTAGTCGGCGCCGCAGTCCCACACCTTGATGGCGGTTTGCGGCACCAAAAACAGCGATTGCAGGTCGACCGCAATGCGGTACGGCAGGCTGCGCGGGTCGCGCGTGGTCAAGAGGCCCTTGGTCCAGCGCTGCAGGCGGTCGGCAATGACCACGTTTTCAGTGCCGTGGCGCACCATGTCCATCAGGCGATGCTCCAGCGCCTTGATCTTTTCGCGCAGCATCTCGGCCTGGCGCTCCTGCAGGCTCACGGCACGGTTGCCGTGCGGGCTGGTGAGCTGCACCTGCGCCAGCAATTGTGCGTGCCGCTCGAAAAAGTCGGGCGTGTTCGCCAGGTAGTTGGCGATGTCGTCTTCGGTGATCGGGTTCATGGCGTCGTCTTTGTTGTTTCTGAAGTTGGTCATGGCAGCTCGGGCACCTCGATGTCTCCCTCGAAAACCGTGGTGGCCGGCCCGGTCATGAGCACCGGGTTGCCTTCGCCCTCCCAGCCGATGGTGAGCACGCCGCCGTGCGTTTGCACGTCGACCCGGCTGTCGAGCAGGCCCAGCCGGATGCCCGCCACCACCGCCGCGCAGGCGCCAGTGCCGCAGGCCAGCGTTTCGCCGGCGCCGCGCTCGAACACCCGCAGCTTGACGTTCGTGCGGTCGATCACCTGCATGAAGCCGGCATTCACCCGCTGCGGAAAGCGCGGGTGATGCTCGATTTGCGGGCCCTGCCGCTCCACCGGTGCCGTGTCGACGTTGTCAACCACCTGCACCGCATGCGGGTTGCCCATCGACAGCACAGCCATCGAAACAATGGCCGAATCGGCATGCGTTCCCAGCGCCAGGTGCCAGGTGTGCCAAGCGCCCGTGGGCTGCGGGTCGAGCCCGGCGGTGTCGAAGGGCACGCGGGCCGGCTCGAAGATGGGCGGGCCCATGTCCACCGTCACGCGTCCGTCTTCGCTCATGCGCGGCTCGATGATGCCGGCCAGCGTTTCGACGCGCACCATGTCCTTGTCGGTCAGCTGGTGCTCCCGCACAAAGCGCATGAAGCAGCGCGCGCCGTTGCCGCACTGCTCTACCTCGCCGCCGTCGGCGTTGTGGATCACGTATTGAAAGTCGATGTCCTCGCCCGCGTCCTTGGAGGGGCGCCGCACCGTAAGAATCTGGTCGGCACCCACGCCGAAGTGGCGGTCGGCCAGAAAGCGGTATTGCGCGGCCGTGAGGCCCAGCGTGCCGCGCGTTTCGTCGAGCACGACAAAATCGTTGCCGGCTCCCTGCATCTTGGTAAAGCGGATTCGCATCGGGCGATTATCCGCCCCTGGCGTGGCGCAGCTTGTCCAAAGCCCGGTCCAGAAACGCCAACCGGTCTTGTCCCCAGAACCGCTCGCCGTTCAGGATGAACGTGGGCGCGCCGAACACGCCGGCTTCTATGGCATCGGCGCTGTTGGCGCGATAGATCGCGAGGGTTTCGGCCGCCTGCTCCAGCGCCTGCAGCGAGGCGCCGTCGTAGCCGTTTTCATCGGCCACCGCGATGCGCACCGCCGCTTCGGAGGTGTCGCGCTCTTCCGCCCACAGCGCGCGCAGCAACGCATGCGAGAGCGGCTGCGCGTCAAGCCCCTTCAGCTGCGCGGCAATCACCATCCAGCCCGGGTACTTGTTCCAGTTGGGGTCGACCGGCGCGCCCTTGGGGTAATACGCCGGCTCCAGGTTGAGCGGCATGCCCAGGTAGTCGCGCCAGCGCGCCAGTTCGAGCGCGTGGTACGTGCGGCGCGGCTCAGGCCGGGTCTTCAGCGGAATGCCGCCGGTTTGCGGCACCACCGCCTGAAAGTCGTAGGGCTTGAGCGTGAGCCGCACATGGTGGCGGCGCACGATGTCTTGCAGCTGCGGACCGCCCAGGTAGGCCCAGGGCGAGGAAAGGCTGTAGTAGCAGTCCAGCGCGATGGGCGCGGCGGAGGAGGTCGAGGTGGTGGTGCTGGTCTTCTTCGTCATTGCGAAATTATTAGGTCAATGCCCGTCAGCCGCAGCGGGCGGCAACCACCAGGCCTTGCGGGTCAAGGTCGACATTGAGCCGCGCCGGGTCCGCCGGCACCAGCAGCGGCGTGCCGGCCGCCGAGGTGCGGGCCGACTTGGAGCCGGTGCGGGTGCGCATTTCTTCGAGCAGCGGCGGGGTGAGCGGCCGGCCGAGCGCGTAGCGTGCCTGCGCGGCCTGGCAGGCTTCCTCGGCGGGCACCGTCACAAAGCTCGGCGGCGGCGGCGCCTCAGAGGTGAGCGGGCGGAACTCAGGCTGCGCCTGGCAGCCGGCGATGAACAGCATTGCCGCGCAAAGGGCCGCCGCCATGGCGCCGCGCGCCCGGGAGGAAGAGATGAAACCGGTTTGCTGAGGCATGGGCATGGTGTGTGTCGCTTCTTTCAACGGATCGTATCGCCGGGGGTGGTCAAATCCACCCGCAATGATCAACCTGAATCGTTTCGATCTCATCTCTCTGCGACTTTTTGTCGCAGTTGTCGATGGAGGAAGCCTGACCGCAGGCGCGGACCGATTCGGCGTTTCGCTCCCGGCGGCAAGCAAGCGCATTACCGAGCTTGAGCAGCATTGCGGCATGGCGCTGCTCCAGCGGGGCCAGCGCGGCGTTACCGCCACGCCCGAAGGCCAGACCCTGCACCGGCACGCCATCGAGGTGATTGCGCGGCTCGAACAGCTGGTGCAGGCCGTCGATGATCTTCAATCGGGCGCCACCGGCCACCTGCGGCTGTGCGCCAACCCCTCCGCTTTCGGTGGCTTTCTGCCCAGCGTGCTGGCCGAGTACGCGCGGCGCTATCCGCACGTGGTGATCGACATGGAAGACGCCTTGAGCGAAGACGGCATTCGCGCCGTGCTCAAGGGCACGGCCGAGCTGGCGGTGATTGGCGATAACGTGCCGCACGAAGGCCTGGAGACCATCGTCTGCAATGTCGACCAGCTGGTGCTGCTGGTGCCCGCGGGCCACGCGCTGGCCGGCCAGCAGAACGCTTCCATCGTGAACGTGCTCGAGCATGACCTGGTCACCTTGGCACGCAGCGCATCGCTCACGCGCAAGGTGATGGCGGCGGCCGACGCGGTCAAGCGCACACCGCGCATCCGGGTGCAGGTGCGCAGCTTCGATTCGATGTGCCGCATGGTCTCGTTCGGGCTTGGCGTCGCCATCTTGCCGCGCGCGGCCGCGGCGCTCTATGCCCAGGCCCTCGGCCTTGTGCAGGTGGACCTAGAAGGCATCGAGATGGAACGCGTGCTGCTGCTGGCCATGCGCAGCCGCGTGGAACTCTCCGCGCCGGCGGCGGCCCTGGTCGAAATGATCGAAGAAAGCACTGCTGCCTTCAGCGGAGCACGGCACTCTCCGAAGCCTGCCGGATAAGGCGGTCGCGGTCCGCCGGCAGAAGAAAGCCCTGCGCAAACGCCTTCCCGGCAGCGGCCCGCACCGCGGCCACGTAGCCCTCGTGGTTGGCGTAGCGCTCCTCGAGCGACAGGCGCGGGTCGCCGCTGGCAGTTCGCTCGGCACGCGTGCGCGCGAACGGCACATAGCCACCCACGTAGTTGCACACCTGGCCTCGATGGAATCCCTCGGCAGTGATGTTGAACCCCAGGTAGGTGCCCAGCGGCGCCATCACCAGCACCGTCGGAACCCCGTCGAGCTCGTTGCCGTCGGCATCGACCTTCGGCACTTTCATCGGAATCACCTTCTTGATGACCGGCGGCACATTGGTCGGCACGCCCGAGGCTTCCGCGTGATTGAATTGCGGCCCCCAGTCGTAGTCGAACACCGGAAACGCAAAGTTCTCCGGCTGAAAGATCGAGTCCGGAATGCCGGGCACCCCGCTCGGAAAGCCCATCGCCTTCTTGTTGGCGTCGACCAGCGTCTTGCCCGCAAGCGTGGGCCACCGGCTGGGCGGTGGGGGCGTTCCGTTCAGCACCCAGTCGCGCATGGCCAAGCGCAGCACGTTGGTGATTTCAGTGTGCGGCACCGGGTTTGCCGCCAGCGTGCCGCGGCCGAAGTTGTTGCCGGGGCAGCTCGGGCCAGTCGTGGCGGTAACAGTGGCCGTGCCCGTCGCCGCGGGCATGTGCGTGAAGCCGCCCGCGCCGCCGCCGTGGTGGGAGCTCGGCACGTAGTAGCGCCGAACGTTGCGCGGCAGCGGAATGTCCGCGTCGCCCGCCGTGCCGATCCACTCGGGCGTGAGCTTCAGCGCGTACACCTCGGCCGATCCGAAATGCTCGATCACCTTCGGGCAGGTGTCGTTGGTGTCGCATCGCGAGAAGATGCTGCCGGTGGGTTGCTTGCGCACCGGGTCTGGCCAGTCCACCCACCACTGCGGGCCTTCGCTGCCCTGCTGGTACAGCTCCAGCACGCCGTCCGGCTGGGCCCAGCGCGAGTTGGCCGCCACCCGGCGGCCCGCGATGATCGGCCAGGCCCCGTCGTACACCTTGCGGTTGCGTTCGTCCTGGTTCAGGCCCATGAAGATGAACTGCCGCACCATGTTTCCCGATTGCGACACCCCCCGCACCGCCGTGCCCTTGACCAGTCCGGCCACCGGATTGCGCGTGCCCAAGTCGTCGGCCGCCTCGTAGCGAAAGAATGTGCCAACGTCGCGAAACGCCGCCATGCCCACGCCCAACACATAGGCGTTTTGCGCCGGGTACACCACCTGGTACAGCAGGTTGGCGTCGAAGCCGTTGCGCAGGCAGATGTGCACCGGCAGGTTGCCGGGCGCATTGGCCGGGTTGATGTCGATCGGCGTGCCCGGAAACGGATTGCCCGCGTCGCACTTTGCAAAGGCCCAATCGCCCGCCGCAATCTTCGGCCCTTCGGTGACAACGCCATCGACCGTTTCCTTGGTGTGCGTCTTCAGCGTTGCCTTGGTCGTGTCCAGCGTGGCCGGAAGGTAGGGCACGGGGTTGGTCTGCACCATCAGCGGCTGCGAGGCTGCGCCGCTGCGGTTGACGATGCGCCCGAACACCTGGCCTGTGACAGCCACGCCGTTCACCTTGGCAATGGGCGCCGCCACCCAGTGATTGGTACCCTCGGCCCGGTTGGCCAGAATGCCCGTGTTGCCCGCGTTGTCCGCCTGCCAGCCGCTGCGCAGGCCAATGTCGCCCAGCTCGCGCTCGTCCACAACAATGGTGCCCGCGCCGCCGCGGTTGGGCACGTCGTGCCACAGAAAGCCGCTCGCCCGGCTCATGTCGACCGGCTTCACCAGATTGAAGGTTGTTTCGTACCGCACCTTGCCGTCTGCGTCCGAGCCCAGCTTGACGTCGGTGATGACGCTGTTGTGCGGATCGTTCGGGTCGAGCTCGCCGAAGGCACGGCCGCGAATCTGCTCATAGGGAATCGACTGCCCCGCGAGAGGCGCAACGCTGTCGATCACGATGCGAGTGACGCGGGCATTCGCGGGCGCGGCAGCAATAGCGATGGCCGCTGCGGCTGCTGTCGCCGCCGTGAACCAGTGCAAGCGCAACTGGCGCCCGATCGGGCTGTTGGGGTGCATGCTGTCTCCTGTCTCTTTTTTGTACGGATCCGACGCTGGTCTCAGCGCTTCGCATCCTCACAATTCGCAGGCAGGCCGACAATTCGCGTCTTGTTTAGCCGGTCTTAACCGATGATTAAGGGAGTCGCTTCGCATTGCTCATTGCATCAGGGGAATCCCGACGCCTGGGCTGCTCCCGCAGGCAGATCTGCTCGGCCCGATCCTTGCATTGCCCGATAAGGGCGCGCTCGATCCAGTGGGTGCTTTCCGTTCCAGATGCAAACGCCACATGGAAACCTTCGACCGCCAGCTTCGTTATTTTCTGCAGATTGCACAGCTGAAATCGCTATCGCGGGCGGCTGAAGATCTGGACCAGACGCAATCCGGCCTGAGCCGGCAGCTCGCCGCGCTCGAAGCCCACGTGGGCAAGGCGCTGTTTGTCCGCACCGGCAGAGGCGTGGAACTGACCGAGGCAGGCCGACAGCTCAAAGAGCAGACCGAAGGCGCATTCCGCACCATCGACACTGCACTCGACACGCTACGAGTGCGCGATGGCGTCACCCAGGGCACGGTGCGGCTTGCCGTGATCCACACCCTGAGCTACTACTTCATGGGCGAGGTCGTGGCCCGCTTCGTCAGCCAGCACGAAAGCGTCAACCTCTCGCTGCTGGGGCGCAGCTCTCCCGAGGTGGTGGAGTTCGTGGAAAGCGGCAAGGCCGATGTTGGCTTCGTCTACGACTCGGCGGTTGCATCGGCCGGCGTGGTCTCGCGGCCGCTGTTCGACGACGAGATGTGCCTGCTCGTGCCGGAGGCCAGCGACATCGGCGATCGGATCGACCTGACCGTGCATCTGCCGAAGCTTGTCGCATTTCCTTCTCACTACATGCTGCGGCGCATGGTGCACAGCAGCGGGCTCGTTCCCCAGATAGCGGCAGAGGCCGAGACGGTCGACGCCATGCTCGAGATCGTGTCTTCTGGTGTCGGGTGCTGCATCCTGCCATGCCGGATTCCCGACAAGCTGCTGATCGACCACCGCCTGCGCAAGGTGGCCATTACCCGGCCGGCGCTACGCCGGCGGGTCGTCGTCATCGTCAAGGCAGGACGCGTGCTGCCGCCGATCGTCGAGCACCTGGTCGACGCCGCCATCGCCATCGCCGCCGCTTCCTGAGTCCCGCCGCCGCATAGGTGCTATGCGGTCTGCTGCATGGCTCGCGAAGGCCCCTGTCTCGATACTTCCCACGGCAGCGGACGTGCGTGGGGTGCTCATGCAGCCGCAAACCCAAACTACGGACGGCATGCATGAAAGACGACCTGCGAACCAAGGAGTATTTTGACGAGCGCGCGACGCGCGAGATGGCGCAGCACCTGAAGGACACACCGCGCGACATGTGGGAGACGCTGGCCCTTGCCTGCCGGATCCTTGCGATGACGGGGCAGGAGGCTGGCCTTGCCGGCCAGATCAGCGCCCGCTCGGAGCGCCCAGGCGCCTACTGGACCCTGCGTTTCGGCCTCGGTTTCGACGAGGCCACGCCGAGCGACTTCATCGAAGTCGACCAGGACCTGAACACCTTGAGCGGCACGGGCATGGCCAATCCGGCGACCAGATTCCACCTCTGGGTGTACCGCGCCCGCCCCGACGTGCAGTCGATCATCCACACGCATTCGCCCTGGGCGTCGGCGTTGGCGGCGGCGCGTCAGCCGCTCGTCATCTCGCAGATGGACATGACTCCGCTTCACGAAGACTGTGCGTTCCTTTCCGAGTGGCCGGGTGTGCCCATTGCCGACCAGGAGGGCGTGATCATCTCCGAAGCGCTCGGCAGCAAGCGGGCAATAGTGCTCGCTCATCACGGCTACCTGACGGCCGGCCACACCATCGAAGAGGCTACCTACCTTGCCGTCTACCTGGAGCGTGCTGCCCGCATGCAGCTTCGGGCGCAGGCTGCCTTCGGGGTGCTCACGCCCGTCGACGACGCGCTGGCGCGAGAGGCGCACGACTATCTGCTGAAGCCGTCGATCGTCAACGCGACGTTCAACTACTGGTGTCGCCAGACCACGGCACTGCGCACAGGCCATGCGGCCTCCTGAATCCCACACGCATTCGCAACACTACCTGGTGACCCCATGAACACACACACTGACAGCGGTGCAAGCGAGAAAACCGACGCCAAGCGCCGGTATGTGACGGCCGGTCTCGCAAGCATGATGGGGACCACCATCGAGTGGTACGACTTCTTCCTCTACGGAACGGCCGCCGCATTGATCTTCAACAAGATCTTCTTTCCAGCCTTCGATCCGATCGTCGGCACCATGGCGGCCTTTGCTACCTATTCCGTCGGCTTCTTCGCACGGCCGCTCGGCGGAATCGTGTTCGGGCACTTCGGCGACAAGGTCGGGCGCAAGTCGATGCTGCTCATCACCCTGATGCTCATGGGCGTGCCCACGATCCTGATCGGCCTGATCCCGTCCTACGAGCAGATTGGCTACTGGGGCGCAGTGCTGCTGGTGTGCATGCGCTTCCTGCAGGGCGTGGCGGTGGGCGGCGAATGGGGCGGTGCGGTGCTGATGGCGGTCGAACACGCGCCCGAAGGCAAGAAGGGATTCTTCGGAAGCCTGCCGCAAGTCGGCGTGGCACCGGGCCTCATCCTGTCTTCCCTGGCGATGGGCGCGGTTGCCAAGCTGCCGGAAGCGGACATGCTGTCCTGGGGCTGGCGCATTCCGTTCCTGGCCAGCGTCGTATTGCTGCTCGTGGGTTGGTTCATCCGCGCGAAGGTGGCCGAGTCGCCCGACTTCCAGGACATCGAGCAGGTGGGCAAGAAAGTACAGGTGCCCGTGGTCGAGGTGCTGAAGAAATACCCGCGCGAAACGCTGGTCGTCGTCGGTGCCCGCCTGGCCGAGGTGACCTGGTTCTACACCACGGTGACATTCGCGCTTGCCTATTCCACAGGCACTCTCGGCATTCCGCGCAGCACCATGCTCGATGCAATCATCTGGGGTGCCACCGCCGCGTTGCTCACAATGCCCTTCTTCGGATGGCTGGGCGACAAGATCGGCCAGAAATGGGTCTTCATGATCGGCACCGTGGGCATCCTCGCATGTGCGCCGCTGTTCTTCTCTTTCCTTCACACACGCGAGGTCTTCTGGATCAACGCCGCGCTGATCCTTGCCGTGGGTCTGGTGTATGCCTCGCTCTACGGACCTGAAGGCAGCCTGTTCTCCAGCCAATTTCCCGCGGAAGTGCGCTACACCGGCATTTCGCTGGCGGTGCAGGTATCCGGCGCTATCGGCGGCGGCCTCGCGCCGATCGTCGCGACCTGGCTGCTGAGCAAGGGAAACGGAGATCCGCAGTATGTGATCTGGTACCTGAGCGCACTCGGGGCCGTGGCTTGCTTCAGCGCGTGGAAGATGCACGGCGACCAGCGCTTCAAGGTGCTTGCTGCATCCCCGCTCCTGGCGAAGGCGCCCTGAAGATGCCGCGAACGATCGACTATTACTTCTGGATGAACTCGGACTGGGCCTACCTGGGTGCGGACCGGCTCGAGGACCTGGCGGCACGGCACGGCGTCTCGATCCGCTACCTGCCTGTCGATCTTCCCGCCGTTTACGCGCGCACCGGGGGCGTGATCTTGCCGAAACGTGCGCCCGAGCGGCAGGCCTATCGCATTGCCGAGTTGAAGCGGTGGTGCAAGCGCCTCGGCATCCATGTCAATCCGACGCCCCGGTTCATGTGCCCGGATGCTGGCCTCGCGTCACGCGTTGTCATCGCGGCCGACGCGGCGGGAGTGCATGTGGCCTCGCTCTACAAGGCAATTCTGGCGGCCGAATGGTGCGATGAACAGGACATTTCCGACGCATCGACGCTGCGGGCGATTCTTCTTTCACAGGGCCTGGACGCCGACACGCTGCTGCGTTTGGCCGAGACGGCTGCCGTCCAGGCAGCCTACGTGCGCAACACCGATGCCGCCGTCGCGGCGGGCGTCTTCGGCTCGCCCTCCTATGTGCTCGATGGCGAACTATTCTGGGGGCAGGACCGCTTGGAATTTCTTGAGTTAGCGCTGCAGTGAGGGGTGAGTAGCACCGCTACCCAAACGCGCTCCAATCCCGTTTAGCCCACGCCATGCCATCGCGCCGAGCATTGAATCTTGGTGTTCTTGCGGAACGTTCTTCTGAGTCTCAAAAAAGAGTATTCAGAGCCGATCTGGCTCAGGCATCTTTGTCGAGCATGCAGTCTATGAAGGCGCGCAGCGCGGCCGGAACCTGGCGCCGGCTGGGGTGATACAGAAACAGCCCTGGCCGTGCAATCGACCAGTCGGCAAGAACCTCCACCAGGCGCTGCTGGGCGAGCAGCGCATCGACTCGTTCGCGATCGAAGGCATAGACGATTCCCAGTCCTTGCAGTGCAGCCGCGACGCCCATGTCTGAATGATTGGTGACCAACGGTCCGTCCACCGCCACCTCGGTTCGCTTGCCCTTCTTTTCGAACTCCCAGCGGTAGGCACTCCCGTCGCTCTGGAGCCGCCAGTTGATGCAGGCGTGGCCGTGCAGATCGGACGGCGACCGCGGCGTGCCGCGGCGCTCCAGATAGTCCGGGGATGCCACGGCCACCATCTTCACATCCGGCGTCAAGCGCACGGCGATCATGTCCTTCTCCAGCTTGCCCCCCACGCGGATGCCGGCGTCGAACCGACCCGCAACGATGTCGCTCAGCCCGTTATCGACCACGATGTCCAGTGTGACCTCCGGGTGCGCCCGGTGAAACCGACCCAGGCGCGGGCCGATCACCGCCCAGGCGGCCATCCCGAGGGTGTTGATGCGCAGCGTGCCGCGCGTCTGGCCTGCCATGGCGCTCGCTTCGTTCACCGCATCGGAGATCTCGTGGAAGAGCGGCGCGATGCGCCCGTACAACTGCGCCCCGGCCGCGGTGGTCGCCACGCTGCGGGTGGTGCGGTTCAGCAACCGCGTACCTAGCCGCGTTTCCAACTGCCGAATGGTTTGGCTCAGCGCAGAAGCCGACAGCCCCAGATGCTCCGCGGCACGGGCAAAGCTCGCGCGTTCCACCACCGCGGCAAAGGCCTTGAGCTCGGCAAATTCCGACCCGCGCATTGTGTATCGTCCTCTACATAGCTCGTGAAGATTCTAGAAGATTCACTAATTGGTGTGCGACGCGCATCCTTGCGACTTCATCTCCAAGACGTTGTCACCATGCGCACCCTGCCCCTTCCCGATCCGATCTCCGCCTACTTCGCGGCCGACGCGCAGAGCGCCGAGGCACTGGCCCAATGCTTCACGCCGCAAGCCAGCGTGAAGGATGAAGGCCGCACTCACACCGGCCGCCGCGCCATTCAGGAATGGAAGGCCGCTGCAGCGGCCCGGTACCGGTACACGGTCGCGCCGTTTGCGCTGCATCAGGAGGAGGAAGCCCACGTCGTTCGGGCTCAGGTGGCCGGAAATTTCCCTGGCAGCCCGGTCGACCTTCAGTATCGCTTTCGCCTCGAACGTGGGCTGATCGCTTCGCTGGAGATCACGGCATGAGCTTCGATCTTCAACTCCGAGGGCAGCGAGCGCTGGTCACTGGCGGGACCAAGGGTGTCGGCGCGGCGGTCGTCCAAGGGCTGTGCGATGCCGGCGTCCGGGTGATGGCCACGGCGCGCTCCGCGCCCGCGCGGTCGAGCGCAGGCGTGATCCATGTTGCTGCCGATCTTTCGACGGCCGAGGGCACCGCCAAGGTCGCGCAGTCGGTGCTCGACCATTGGGGCGGCGTCGACATCCTCGTCAACGTGCTCGGCGGCTCCAGTGCACCAGGCGGCGGCTTTGCAGCCCTTGATGATGCGCGCTGGTTCGCTGAACTGAACCAGAACCTCATGCCCGCCGTCCGACTCGATCGCGCACTGCTGCCCGCCATGCTCGCGCAGGGTTCAGGCGTCATCGTCCACGTCAGCTCGATCCAGCGCCTGCTGCCATTGCCGGAATCCACGACCGCATATGCGGCAGCCAAGGCGGCGTTGTCCACTTACAGCAAGGCGTTGTCGAAAGAGGTGACACCCAAGGGCGTTCGCGTGTTGCGCGTATCGCCGGGATGGGTCGAGACCGAAGCGTCGGTGGCGCTGGCCGAGCGCCTTGCCGACCAGGCCGGCACCGACTACGAGGGCGGCAAGCGGATCATCATGCAATCGCTTGGCGGCATTCCGCTCGGCCGGCCGGCCAGGCCGCAAGAAGTCGCCGACCTGATCACGTTCCTTGTGTCACCACGGGCGGGCTCGGTCTCGGGTTCGGAGCACTTGATAGACGGGGGAACCGTCCCGACGGTCTAGGCGCGCCGGGTCCATCGGCAGCTGCATTTCGCACATGAAGCAGGCCAGCGGCCAGCGCATCCCGCGAGGGGGCGTTCGTGTGCGTTTCGATCTCAGATGCGCCCGTCTTGCCGCACAACTTTATTGCGTAACTTCGTCGATCTGCACAACTTGGTTTTGCAGATTTTCCACCGGCGCGCTTAAACGTCTGACTTTGTGGCCATCTTTGCAACCCTGTTCAGCACGTTTTTTTCTACCATTTCCCATCTTTCATCCACTGCCCAGGACTCCCAATGAACTCACTGATTCGCAAGCTTTTCATCGCCGCTGCGACCACCGCCAGCATCGTGGGCCCCGGTGGCGGCGCACATGCGCAACAGGTGCAGGCAAAAAACGTTGTGCTGGTGCATGGCGCCTTTGCCGATGGTTCCGGCTGGCGGGGTGTCTATGACGAGTTGATCAACAGAGGCTACCGGGTCACCATTG
Organism: Variovorax sp. CCNWLW235; assembly: GCF_037204085.1. NCBI lineage: Bacteria > Pseudomonadati > Pseudomonadota > Betaproteobacteria > Burkholderiales > Comamonadaceae > Variovorax > Variovorax sp. CCNWLW235. Next base: position 136,331 of record NZ_JBBCBW010000013.1, read on the forward strand.
TTCAGAATCCTCTGACTTCGTTGGCCGACGACGTGGCGGCGACCCAGCGGGCGCTCGCCCGCCAGGACGGTCCCACGATCCTCGTCGGTCACTCCTGGGGGGGCACGGTCATCACCGAGGCCGGCATGAACCCGAAGGTGGTCGGTCTTGTCTATGTCAGTGCTCTCTCGCCCGACGCCGGCGAAACCACGAGCGAGCAGTACGCCGGATTCAGTGCTCCCGATTTCGTGATCGACACGCAAGCGGACGGCTACGGATTCGTCAGTCTGGAGAAGTTCAAGATCGGCTTCGCCGGCGATGCCAGCGATGCGGACGCCGCGTTCTTGCGTGACTCGCAGGTGCCGATCAACATGTCGGTGTTTGCGACCAAGCTCAATCACGCCGCATGGCGAACCAAGCCAAGCTGGGCGGTGATCGCGACCGAGGACAAGGCCTTCGACGTGCGGATGCTGCACAAGATGGCCCGGCGCATTGGTGCCACGGTGGAAGAGGTGAAAGCCAGCCACGCGGTCTTCATGACCCAGCCGAAGAAAGTCGCCGACGTGATCGATCGTGCTGCCAGGCAAGCGGGGCGCAAGCATGTTCAGCCATAGCGAACTGTATTGAAGCCTTCCTCCGCCCCGGGCGAGACGAAATGGCTGGTGATTTGGTCGAACTCCGCATCGATTGTTTGGAACGGCTGTTCGCCCGAAAGATTACGAGCACGACGGACGTGCCTCGCGTCAGAGCCTGAACGCGCTGACCGCCTGTGAGAGGCTGCCGGCCTGCGCCTGCAGCGATCCCGCGGCAGTGCCCGCCTGCTGCACCAGCGCGGCATTCTGCTGCGTGCCCTGGTCGATCTGCGCGATGGCCTGGTTCACCTGCTCGATGCCGTCGGTCTGCTCCCGGCTCGCGACCGTGATCTCGCCCATGATCTCGGTCACGCGCTGCACGCTGGCGACGATCTCGCGCATGGTGCGGCCGGCCTGGTCCACCAGTTCGCTGCCGGCTTCGACGCGGCCTACCGAATCGCCGATCAAATCCTTGATCTCCTTGGCCGCCGCGGCCGAGCGCTGCGCCAGGCTGCGCACCTCGGAGGCCACCACGGCAAAGCCGCGGCCCTGCTCGCCGGCCCGTGCCGCCTCGACCGCCGCGTTCAGCGCGAGGATGTTGGTCTGGAAGGCGATACCGTCGATCACGCCGATGATGTCGACGATCTTCTTCGACGAGCCATTGATGGCCGCCATGGTGTCGATCACCTGGCCGACGATCGTTCCGCCCTCGGCCGCCACCGACGATGCGGAGACCGCGAGCTGGTTGGCCTGCCGCGCGTTCTCGGCGTTCTGCCTGACGGTGGAGGTGAGCTCTTCCATCGAAGCCGCCGTCTCCTCGAGCGAACTCGCCTGGTGCTCGGTGCGCGACGACAGGTCGCGGTTGCCGGCCGAGATCTGGGCCGAGGCTTCGCCGATGTTCGCCACGCCGCGATGCACCTCGCTGACCAGCCGGACGAGGCTGGTGTTCATCTCGTGCAGCGCCCGCATCAACAGGCCGGCTTCGTCGCGGCCGGCGGGCATCACCTGGGTGGCAAGGTTGCCGGCGGCGACCGACTGCGCCACGCGCACCGCCTCGTTGAGCGGACGCGTGATCGAACGCGTGAGCCACAGCGCAGCGGCAATGCCCAGCGCCAGAGAAAGACCACTGAGCAGCAGCATCAGCCAGCGGGCGGTCTGGTAGGCCTGCGCGGCCTCGGCCGCGGTGCGATCCGCGCCCTCTTTGAGCACCTTCTCGAACGTGCCGACATGCGCGATCACCTGCGTCAGCAGCGGCATGCATTCCTGCGTCAGCGCGCGCACGGCGTCCTCGGTCTTGCCGCCGGTCGCAAGCGACACGACCTTGCCCGCAATCACCAGGTACTGGGCCTCGAGCGCCTGCAACTGCGCGAGCAGTCGCTGCTCTTCTTCCGCCGCGGCCGAGCGCGGGTCTTTCAAGATCGCGCCCAAGGTCTTCATGCCCTCGTCGATCTCGGACTGGGAGGACTTCACGAGGTCCAGGTCTTTCTTCTGCAGCTGTGCATCGCTCACCAGCGCCAGATTGCGCGCCGCAATCGCCCGTGTGCCGATCGCGAAGCGAACTCGGTTGAGCGCATAGAGCTTGCCGCCGGCCACCTCGTTGACGACCCGGATCTCATCGGCAAGCCTGGCCATCTGCTGCAGGCCGATAGCGCCGATGGCAAGCAGGAGCAGCAGCAGTAGCGTGAAGCCCATTCCTAGACGGGTGCCGATCTTCAGGTCTCTCATGGGATTTTCGGGAACGAATGGAGGTTCAATTTTCCCGGGGGGCCCCGTCGCGGCAGTGGGCGAACAAGGGGAACAATGCGGTTCATTTCGGGCGTTTGCCCGCGGGGCGGCTACGCTGCGATTGCTGTTAGTTGCAGATGGGTGCGCCAGAATGCGCCATGTCCCCTGCGCCCGACCTTGTCGCCGAAGCCGAGTGCCTGTCGCGCGCACGTGCCGGCGACACCGCGGCTTTCGACCAACTGGTGGCGCCCCATCGCCGCCAGCTTCACGCTCACTGCTATCGAATGTTGGGCTCCCCTTTCGATGCAGACGACGCGCTTCAAGAGACCCTGCTTGCCGCCTGGCGCGGCCTGGCCGGCTTCGAGTCGCGCAGCGCGCTCGGCACCTGGCTTTACCGCATTGCCACCCACGTATGTCTGCGCATGATCTCGCAGCGCCCCCGCCGCATGACCTCGCCGGACCATGGCGCGCCGCTGCGGGCCACGGCCGACCTGGGTGAGCCGGTGGCCGGGTCGGTGTGGCTGGAGCCCTTGCCCGACGCCGAGTGGATCGGCAATCATGAAGATCCGGCCACCACGCTGCAAGGGCGCGAGTCGGTCGCTCTCGCATTTGTGGCCGCGCTGCAGCACCTGCCCGGCACGCAGCGCGCCGTGCTGCTGCTGCGCGAGGTGCTGGAGTATTCGGCAGCCGAAGCGGCCCAGATGCTCGGCACCTCGGTGGCGTCGGTCAACAGCGCGCTGCAGCGCGCGCAAAAGACAGTGAAGGAGCGCGCACCGGCGGCCGACATGCAGGCACTCGAGGCGCAAGGCGTCGATAGCCTGCTACAGCGCTTCGTCAGCGCCTGGGAGCGCCGCGACATCGCGGCCCTGGCCAGCCTGCTGGCCGAGGACGCGCGATTCACCATGCCGCCGCTGCCTGCCTGGTTCAACGGCCGCAGCTTTGCCATGATGTTCTTTGCCGAGCGCGTGTTCCAGACGCCATGGCGTCTGCAGCCCCTGCGCGCCAACGGTCAACCCGGCTTTGCCTGCTACATGCGGCACGCCGGCGCCGAGCGCTTTACGCCGGGCGGTGTGGTGCTGCTGCGCCTGCGCGGTGGGTTGATCGAATCTATCGACAGCTTCATCGACCCGGCGGTCTGCCGGCGCTTCGGCATGCCCGACGAACTTATCTGCTGATGCGGCTGCCGGGGCCGATGAGTTTGGCCCTCGCCCTGTCTCCAAGTAGATGACACGCCCCGGAAGGGCCGGCGGCGTGGCACAACTCAAGGAGACCTTTTCATGGCCAAGCTCATCGTCAGCATCCTCAGTTCACTAGACGGCTACTGCGCCGGCCCAGGCGGCGCGCTCGCCGGCCTGCCGATGGATGCCGCCTTCAGTGCCCACAACCTCGACTGCATGCGCCGCGCCGGCACGCTGCTCTTCGGCGCGACCACCTTCCCTATGTTCGAGGGCTATTGGCCCAACGTCGACCGCGGCCCTGGCAGTGAGCCGGTGCAGCGCGAGATTGCCGAGCGTGTGGGGGCAGCACGCAAAGTGCTCTTCAGCGACCGCCTGGTCGTGCGCCCTGAGTCGCCCTGGGCCGACACCGAAGTGGTTGGCCGGGCCCAAGCCCCAACACGCATCAGCCAACTCAAAGCCGCGCCCGGCCCCGACCTGCTGATCTACGGCAGCCACGTGCTCTACAACGATCTTCTGGCACAGCGGCTGGTCGACGAACTGCATCTGCTGGTGGGTAGCGTGTTGCTGGGTGAGGGTGTACCCACCTTCGAGCCCGGCCTGGCGCAGAGCTGGAAGCTGCTGGGCCAGAACCGCCTGCCAGGGTCGGACACCGTGGCGTTGCACTATGACTGCCGGCCGGAGTGAGCGGAGCAGCGTCCGCTCTTGTTCGCACTCTGACTAGCGAGCAGGCGCTGGGGCTGCGCTGCTCGATGATGCAAACTTGCGCGAGTCCCACTGCAAACGACAGGCAGCCCCCATGATTTCAGTCCATCTTCACGGTCAGCGCTTCCAGGTTCGTGCCGCGGCCATCGTTCTCGATGCCGGTCACCTGCTCGTGCATCGTGCGCCGGGCGATGCGTACTGGGCGCTGCCGGGCGGCCGCGTCGAGGTCGGCGAAGCCGCGTCGGCGACGGTTGTGCGCGAGATGAGGGAAGAACTCGGCGAAGCGGTCGAATGCGGCCCTCTCGTCCATGTCGCCGAGAATTTCTTCGACCTTGCGGGCCAGCGCAACCACGAGATCGGCTTCTATTTTCGCGTTGCACTCGATCCGAGCTCCAGCGTGCTCGACAAGGATCAAACCCACCACGGCATCGAGAGCCACCTGAAGCTGGAGTTCCGCTGGTTCGCGCTCGCAGAGCTCTCGTCGATCAACCTGCGGCCGACCTTTCTGGCGGCCTCGCTGATCACCGATCCGCTGGTGTTCTCGCATGCGGTGCAGCGCGAGTACGCGTGAGGCTCAGGCGGCGGCCCCCACAAACTTGCAAATCTCGCTCGAATACTCTTGCAGAAACGCTTGCTTGTTCGGAAGCGGCTCCGTGGTGTGCGGCGGCGGAACGTCCATGAACGAGAAATGGCCGGCTCCTTCGGTGATGCGGACATCCACCACGTTCCAATCGCGCATGGCACGCGCAAGCCATTCTGTTTGGGCTGACGGGGTAATGCTGTCGGCCGAGCCCACCCACGCCAGAACTGGAATTCGCACGGCATCAAGTGCAGCCGGCGCTTGAAAGAAGCCGGTTGGCGGCGCCAAAAGGGCCAGGCGAGACAAGCGACCGTCCGGTGCGATGCTGACGCGCCGACCTGGCCCCAACCACAGTTGAGCGCCGGCCATTGCGACGAGGATGGCAGCACCGATTGAATGGCCCACGCCTGCGACTCTTGCGGAGGGTTCAACGAATGCGTCGAGTGCAAGGGTGAGGCGTCTTGCCCGGAAGACCAGTTCCTCCTCCGTTGGAGTGGTCGAAGCAAGCCGCTCGAAATGGGGGGCAACAACCGTGCAACCACATTCGATCAAGGCGCCCAGGAGCGTAGAGAGTCTTTGCGGCTGGCCGCCCGATCCAACTGAGAAAAGAACGACTGGCGCACCCGCGGCGGCTTTGCGTACAGAGACCTCAAATGAATCACCGTTGTCTTGCAGTTTCTGCGTCAGCACTAGAAGGGGCTCCTCGGGGCAAGTGAATTCGATAGGAATTCATTGCGATGGTTGTCCTGGAATGGGCGCCAAGCGACGACACCCTCCGTGCGAGCCCTTATTTCGGGTGGAGCCAGACAGGTGGCGACTGCCTCGTAGCCGGGAGCGCCCGGGTATGGCGCAACCCAAGTCGGCGGGCTGTGATTGGCTGGGCAAAGGATGATGGCCTCGTCAGCGCCCACGGCGGCCAAATCCAGGAACGCACAGGAGCGCGTGAGCAGGAAAAGCGGGCGTCTATCGGCTCTGCGGCGACGCAGATGAGCAACCATGGCCTGCTGTGTCGCTGAATCCAGCCTTTGTTCCACCATGTCGACGATCAGGATGGCCGGGCCTTCGGCTTCCAGTCCGGCAACCAAAGCGACCAAGGCGTCGGACACGGTAGCGCCGTCCTCGACGAGCCAGGCCAGCGTCTGATCGACCCGCGATCTGAGGGCCGGGTCAGCGGTCAGCCGTGCGGCAGCGGTGTCGTCCCCAACTCGCCGCTCGAGGTCCAGGAATATCGCAGCCGGCAGAACTTCGGCCAGTCGCACGGCCAGCCGCGTCTTGCCGCTGCCCAAAGGGCCGACGATGTAGTTCAATGGCCGCATCTCGCGCAGCTTGAATAGCTCGCCGCCCCAGGGCCATGGGAGTTCGAATTCAATGCCGAGTTCGGTAGCTGAATCCCGCAAGCGCGTCAGCTCTTCGACCGTTGGTTTGTGACCTCGCTCGAGATTGGCGCGCAGACCCCGCACTCTCTCGATGGTGCCTGCGAGTTGACGAACGTTAGCTTCAAGTACAGATTGATGGACGGCGAGGATGGGCTCCAAATCCTCGGCTTCTCCCTTCAACACCCCCGCCACTTGCGCAAGGCTGAGCCCGAGTGCGCGCAGGGCAGCGATCTCAGTGACGCGCTGCATTTCCCCTGGGCCATAGGATCGCCATCCGGCCGCATTGCGCACTGGGGCAACAAGGCCGCGTTGCTCGTAAAGGCGCAGGGCCTTGGCAGAAACGCCAACCCTGGCAGCAGCTTGTGCAGGGCTCAGAAAGCGAACGGACGATTTCAAGAATCACCTCATGGTTTGAACGAAGACCTGTCTTTTTAAAGGCGGCCGCTGGGGCCGGGTCAAGTGAATCTTCGATCCGGGTGAATGACTTCGGCAGCTACAGTTTCCGCTTCTGAATACCGCCGCGGATGACTCAGTCACTACCGGGCTCCACCAGTGCCTGTCAACCGGGAGCAGGCCGAGCTGAGCAGCACGCGCGAATAAACTTTGTGGAATCCGAGCAGGGCCTTGAACAGGAAGCCCATTCGCCGCTCGCCGGTGGTTCGGTCGACTGAGGGAACGACGGCGGAGCCAAAGAAGAGCCTGGTGCCTGCCACGCCAGGTTCGACCATGAGCCAAGACCGGGTCCGACCGGCGAGATCGCACATGAGCAACTGGGTCGTCGTTTGCTCCTCGACCCGCCACGCTGCAAACTCCCCAATCTCACCTCGCGCGAGCTGGCGAGCCTGCGCGTCCGTGGAGGCCCTGGAAAGGAAAAGCTGAATCAGCGCTCGCTCCAGCTTGAATACGCCGCCGGTGTAGAACGCCTCGATGAACTGCGCCTGCGAAATTGAAGCGGCCAAATCGGCTGCGTAGCAGTCCGTGTATGCGCCGCTTCTCGCGTACGCGGCGAGTAGCGCTCCAGGTGGAAGAGGGAAGGGGCAGACGCGCGTCAAATCAATTTCCCATGGGCAGCTTGAATGTCGGCTCGGCTCTTCTGAACAAAGCTAGGTCAGTGTTTCGTTGAATGGTTCAGCCGCGACTTGAAATTCGTCCTCGTAGACAACATAGCCAGGTCGGTCGCTACGCAAGATTTCGACCATGACATCGTGCGCTTCCAACACCCGAGCCAGACCGTGCATCATGCCGATGTGCTGAGTTGCAGTGTCCTTGAACCAACTGAGCGCCACCTTCTTCGCATGCGGTTTGGATGAGCGAGTGAAGCTCACGGGCTTGCGGAGGTTTTTCCGGAACCAGTCACGAAGCTCGTAATAGCGCTCAACTTCATGCTCCAGGAGCAACCCTTGTGTCTCGAGTTCTCCGAGGGCTTGAAACAAGCCCTGCCTTCGTCCGGAGTCGATGTCGTTGCTGTGGATTACAAAGCGAATGAACATTTCGATGAAATTGAGTGCTCGCGCCAAGCCTGACCGTCCGCTCCTGCTCGCACTTTGCCGCTGAACGCGACTCACCGATATACCCGACGAAGCTTCGGCACCTGTTGCGGTGTGCGCGCAACGCTCCTGTTGCCGGATTGTTATGGCGGTGTTAGCCTCCGCTCCCCAAAGATTAACCTTCACGCTGCGGTTAGCAGCCGACCGCACGAGAGACCCATGAAGCAGTTCCTGACCACGCAAGACGCATTGATGACCCGCACAGCTGCGGCGATTTCGCTGCGCCCTTTTTGCGCCGAATTGTTTTCCTAGAGCCTTTACACCTGGAGGCTCGGCCTCCTGAGTTTCACAAGACCCGGTAGGCCTCAAGCCACCGGGTTTTTTGTTTTTTGCTTGCCATTTGGAGACCTGAACATGAGCCCCGAACAACGACTTCTGCCCGCCGCACACGCTGCGAGCGCAGTGCTGTGCGTCGACTTCGTGGAGTGGTTCGTGTAGAGCCTCCAGGCCCTCGTGCGCCTGGAGGTCCATCCTTCAGGCAATAAAAAAGCCTGTCGGGTGGTGCACCCCGGCAGGCTTTTTTTTCGCCCGCATAGCGGGCATCGTGAGTTTGGCGCGCGCGCCGACAACCCGCCGACTGTTTCGCCTGGCCAGCGGATCGTGTCGGTTTTTTACTCTCAAACTGGAGAAAACCATGATGAACAAAGTTCATGTGAATGTCGGAACCATCGGTCACGTTGACCATGGCAAGACGACGCTGACGGCTGCTCTTACCTTCGTGCAGTCTGCGCGCTTTGGCGGCGATGCGCTGTCCTATGGGCAGATCGACAACGCGAAGGAAGAGCGCGAGCGCGGCATCACGATCAATACGTCGCATGTTGAGTACGAGTCGGACTGCCGTCACTACGCACACATCGACTGTCCCGGGCATGCCGACTACATCAAGAACATGATCACCGGCGCCTCACAGATGGATGGCGCGATCCTGCTGGTGGACGGCACCGAAGGCGCCGCACGGCAGACCATCGAACATGTGCTGCTGGCACGCCAGGTGAATGTCGGCTACATGGTGGTGTTCGTGAACAAGATGGATCTCGTTGCCGAGAGCGACCGTGCGGATATCGAGCAGCTGATCGAAATGGAGATCGGCGCACTGCTGGCTGCGCACGGATACCACGATGCTCGGTTCGTTTTCGGCAGCGCACTGAAGGCCTTGGCCGCCGCCGAACGCGGAGACCTCGCAGGTCCTGACGTGCAATGCATCGTCGAGCTCGTGAACGCGTTGGACTCGCGAATCCCTGATCCGGTGCGCGACTACGACGCGCCGTTCATGATGCCTGTCGAGGGCGTGCACACCATCACGGGCCGTGGCACCGTGATCAGCGGCCGTGTCGAGCGCGGTGTGATCCGCGTCGGTGACAGCCTGGAGATAGTCGGGCTCAGTTCGGCCGGCGACGAGCAGGTGATCGTCACCGGGGTGCAGTCCTTTCACAAGGACGTCGCCGAGGGACGCGCCGGCATGAACGTCGGCCTGTTGCTGCGCGGAGTCAAGCGCGACGATGTCGTGCGAGGCCAGGTTGTCGTGAAGCCCGGTGCGCTGAAACCGTACCGGATGGGGCGCGCGCAGATCTTCGTGCTTAGCAAGGACGAAGGTGGCCGCCATACCCCGTTCGGCTCCGGCTACCAGCCGCAGTTCTTCTTCGGCACGACCGATGTGACGGGTGTCATTCGCGTCGACACCGAGACCGGTGTGGTCGAGCCGGGCGCACAGGCGCAGATCAGCTTCGAGCTGAACAAGCCTGTGGCCATTGAGAACGGCATGCGGTTCGCAATGCGCGAAGGCGGCAAAACCGTCGGCGCAGGCATCGTGACCGAGGTGCTCGGCTGAAAGGCTGATGTGCCACTTGCCCCTGTCGTCTGCTTGTCAGACGGCAGGGGCTTTTTTTGGTTAGCGAAAGCTGATCGCTGCTGAGTCACCTCGAAATCTCACTAGGACTGCAGTCCACTCGCGAGAATCCTCGCTGACAGCCTAGAGTCGTTTTCGGTGATGGCATCGACCAAAGCAAAGACCCGTTGCTTGTCCGGAAGCGCCTGCTCGCGGTCTGATAAGCCCCCGAATGCACCAAATTCGTCCCATGGAGCGTCAGCAGGCTCAAGGATGCCGTACTTGAATGCTTGATCTTCAATTCTCGCTGCGACGCAAACTACACCTGGAACTAGGTGCTCTGCGGCGTCGTATCGCGCGACGGCCAAACAAAAACCGCCCTCGTGACCTTCGGACCATTGATACCAAAATGCCGCCAGCGAGCGTGCGTCGAAGCATTGGCGCGACGCCTGTAGCTCATGCCGCAGATCGAGACCTACCAGGCGGCGCTGAGATGAACCTCCGCCGGCGTCAGAGGACCGCTCTTGGCCGAAGTCTGCCCTTTATTCGTAGCTTACAGCGGCAGCCAGGATTGGCAGCTTGTCTTGCATTTGTGTGAGGCATTCCTGCAGTTGTTTGGCATCCAGCGGAAGGCGATCTTCAAAGGCAGCCCAACCGACCAAGCGCGGGCTCTGCCTTCACAGACTCTAAGTCGCCTCGAGATCGAGAGCAAGGACGCAGCTAGCGCGCTAAACATCGAGCGCTCGCTGCCTGCGGATTTGACGTTTCTCCTCAGCACTAGGCGGCTTGTAAGCGTCGGAAAGGCGCCGCCGGAGGGACTTTATCGCGGCAGATCTTGCGCGCATCGCACCAGGATCGGTCACCGTCTGGGCTTCTGCCCACTCCAACGAACCTTCGATGGGCGCCCCTCTCAACGCGCACAGGCAAAGCGTCTGCTGATATGCCGTCCCGGAGTTGGAGAAAGTTCTGATCACCAGCTCTTGCAGTTTTTTCTGTTGTTCTTGCGGCGGCACCAACCCGTCATCGAAGCTCGTCAATCCGTTCAATGCGCCCAGCGCTCGCCAGAACGGATCATCTGGCTCGTCCGATAGAGCGGTGGTCGACATGCAGTAGTCCAACAACACCGTTACGCTAGATTCAGAGCGAACTTCGCTTAAAACCGCAATGGCAAATGTTGCAAGTGCTCGATCGGCGAGCAAATGCTTCAGTGAGGCGATGCCGCCGCGGCCGTAGGCAATGCAGGCTGCAGCCCACCGCGCGAGCGGCGTTACTCTTTTTCCGTCTCCCAGTACGCCGTCCTCGTGCCATCCATGCTGCTTGCAGAGCCGCTCAATCTCATCAGCACCGTCCGCGCCGTACGCGAGTGAAAACCGAATCAAGTCTTCCGGATGAATCGCGCCACCGTAGGACAGTGGGCCGGAGCCCTTGGCGGCCTTGCGGGCAAGATCATTGAATTTCATCGGAGTTCGGCAGGCGTGCTTTTGTGGCGATTATGTCGTTAGCCAGCTGCCATCTAGCCCAACGTGGCGAGGGTCGGCTTTTGGACGAACGCCGTCAATTCGTCACGCGCCCTGATGTTGATTTGCCCTCTTCGCCTAACTGGTCGACCAGCGCATTGGCGCCTTCGGAGAAAACTACGGAGAATCCGAAACACATAGCTCGCATTTGCCCAAGCACCGTAGGATTTAGATTTGGTGGTCCGTTCTTCCCTTCTTGAGTAAGCCAGCCGTTCAGGCAATCTCGTCTTACTGTTTGAGCTTTTCTTGCTAAGGCAAGATCAAATTCCGCCCGGCCTTCACGCAGCGTTCCATCCGGCTGCAACTGTGACTTCGCCCAGCGAACACCCGGTACGGAAAGCATGTCCCAGGCAAGCTGGCATGCTTCCTTAGACATTTCTCCGCGGCTGTTCGATTTCATACAGCGGTCGATCGTCGCCTGCCAAGCACGCCGCTCAGCGACTGCAAAGGGCGATCCGGTTTTCGTGGGCCCGCCGCAGGCTGCCAGTGTCACGACCAAACTACAGACCGCCGACTTAAGCCCGCTCCTGTACAGAGCTTGGAAAATGAAACGTTTGTATTCGCGCATGCGAACTATTGTCTCTTCTGAGGAGACACTGCGGGCGATGGATTTGGACGTCCGCTTCTGAACGGAGCTAGGCGTAGGCGCACGAAGGTGCGCTGTTGGTCGGCCGCAGGCCGTCGCACCTGTCAGCGTCTCTGGTTCAGAGAGGCCGCGCCTTCGAGGCCGTAGCCAACCCATCGACCGCCGCTTGAGTTGATTCGCACGGGCTGCACGCTGCCCATCAGGAAACGCATTTTGCCGATCACAAGCAATGGCCCCAGATATCGTCTATCTCTTGACGAGCACTGCTCAACATCTACGCGGATCGCGACATCGAAGCCCGTTCCCGGGGACGATATGCGCAGCACATCTATTTGATCAGGATCGCTGGATCGTGGCAGCGTTCTGAATTCAGCCGTTCCGGTCACGAAAGACCAGTCGAATGTTCGGCCAGAAACGAGTACCTGGGGCATGAGCCGGTTCCGTGCTATCTCGGCCATAGGAGCGCTGAGATGAATGAACAGATGCCGAGCCCGGACTAGAGCAACGCCCTGGCATCAACACCGGAGGAGCGTTATCTCGGTCGACACAATCATCGGCGGCGCTCGGAGTACATCTTGTCGGTGGCTCTGCCAATCGTCTCGCCGAGACATTGCATGAGGTACGCAGAAAACTTGCCGCGAACGTAGAGGGCCCAGTCTTTTCGGGGCATGATTTTCGACGAGCCCTCGTCATCGTTTGAAAGCGCCAGTTGAAGCGGTTGGTCCGCCTTCATCATCGCGTCTGCACAGCTGCAAACGCCCTCCGGGCTGGCCATAGCTGTCATGAGTATGGATTGAAGGTCGGGATCGGCGAGGGTTTGTTTGGCAAACGAGAGGCAGGCAGCCGCTACCGCGTCAGAGCGCTCGGTCGAGACGGTTTGTTGTGCTGCGACAGCCGTGGTCAGGATCGGCCAGACAGTCCAGACCACCATGCGTAGTGAGAGTTTGAAGATGATATTCACTGGTCGAAAGAAGATGGGAGCCGTTGGGGCATAGACATTCTGGACATGGCTCCAACAGCCCGCGAATACATCGGGCAACTACATCTTGACGTACTCAAAGCCATCTTCCCGGACATCAGCACGCCACACGAGAAATCCGGCTTCAGGCTCGCAGACCAATCTGACAAAAGGCACCGTGCCTACTACGAACACTTCCTCCACCACTGCAACGTCGCCGACACCAGGTTCGCGTTCGTTCATCCAATCCCGTTGGCCAACCCGCTCAAGGTTTACCTTGATCAGTTGGATTCGGCTACCTTTCACCAGGCTTGACATCGATGTGTGGTTCTCGTGAATTATTAAAGTCTTAAGCCGTGCAGCAGCAATGCGAGAGGCTTGCGAAGGTCCGGTTCTGGCCGACTGTAGCCGGTCGCGAACCTTGGAGCCTCAGCCTCACAACAGACATTTCACCTCCTCCTAAGCACACTTACTGCTGACGGTCTGCTAGCCTATGTCGGCAAGGATGTCCTTCGCCCACTCTGCTATTTCCTGGCTGGGTCCAGCGGCGTACTCGAGCAGTCGAGGGCGCCGTGCCATGACCATGCGCCGCAGTTCTTTAAAGGTCTCCGTCTCATCTGGTCCTTCGAAGTGAATGCAGCGCCAGACAAGTTCAAGGAGCTCAATCGTCAGTTCTTCACTGGCTTGGGGCAAGACGTCGAGAACGAAAGGGAGCGCGAGAACCGCGACAGGCGGAGGGCCGATGCCACCGGAAACCAAATCGCACCAGAGTTCGCGGCTTGCAGCAAGTGCCGCGGCCGGGTCCGTGCTCGCGAGGCGTTCCAGTTTTCCCCCCATTTTGTCCGCTGGGCCTAGGCAGGTCCTGAAGTCGCTCCAAGGAATCGCATTCAATCGCGTCCGAAGCGGGAGCCGCGTGAGTTGGGACATGTTGGTTCAATCTCCACGCCTCTGAGACAAATAAGCCAGAGATAGGTATAGCTTCAAAGTAGCTGGTCAGGGGCCGAAGGACTGGTTTTGGTCGATGTCAGCTGCTGAACGGCACAAGTATTTCCGAGCCTGAAAGTTCCACGGTTACCACCCCTTCCGCAAGCGCTAGACCCGCGACGTTTTCCATGTACGTCACGGTGTCGCCAGGTCCCCGCGCTGCCACTGAAAGGGAAACGTCATGTGGCGTGAGTTCGAAACTCATTCCATCCTGTATGGCGATTGCGGTTCCGCCTCGCCATTTGAGCGGGCCGAACAGTCGTTCCGCAAGCTTCGTATATTCTGCAAGCTTGAACTGCTCATCCTCCTCGATTTCATTTACGGACGTTGGGCGACCGTGCGACTTGATGAGGATGAAATCGAGGCTCATTGGCTTGCTTGGTTGATGTCCGGTTCTGGCCGAGGCTGTGTGGAAACGCCCTCGTCGCGCCAGTATGCCGAACTCTGGTGCTGTCGATGCCTGGTGGGCCTCA